>NZ_JASJOU010000010.1 GCF_030068605.1 Xanthocytophaga agilis | reverse complement strand
TAAAATTTGTTCGATAAATTGCCACTGGGTATCGGTCAGTTCTTCAAACTGAGTTTGCATATTTTTTGAGTTTGGTCGCTTATAAAGTATGCAACCGATATCCTTTCTCAAAATTTAAACATACTCTCAGACTGTTGACCTTCTGACAATAAGTTCAGTTTTTAATTGCTTTATGATTGGTTTGTCGCAATCGGTTTCAATCTGATTGATTAATAAACGGGCCGCTGTGCTTCCAACATCCTGCACTGGCTGAGCCACTGTGGTTAGGCTAGGCTCAATAAAGGCTGAATAATAGTCGTTGCTGAATCCAACAACAGCAATATCTTCGGGAATGCGCAGGCCACGTTGTTTGATTACCTGTATAGCTTGAATAGCTGTTGGATCATTGATACAAAAAAGAGCATCAGGTCTATTTGCCAAATTCAGCAAATGATTAACATAGATATCGACTTTCTCCATAGTCAGATCATAGGAGATAATCAATGATTCATCTATTGCAATACCATATCGGCGTAGTGCGTCACGATATCCGTCAAGCCGTTTGCGGCTGATTGCCAGCGTAGCAGGTCCGGCCAGATGAGCAACTCGTTTCCTTCCTGTTGTAATGAGATGTTCTGTAGCCCGGTAGGCTCCTTCATAATCATCTACAATCACTTTTGGTACTTCCATGTCTTCACAAACCCGGTTAAAGAATACGACTGGAATTCCTTTGCGCTGAAATATTTTCAAATGGTCATAATTAAGCGTCTCCTTAGTCAGAGAGACCAGCAGTCCGTCTACCTGACTAGCCAGCAATAAACGTGCATTAGCTACTTCCTGTTCGTATGACTCACTACATTGGGTAATCAAGACTGTATACCCACTCATTCTGGCTACCTGCTGAATTCCGAGAATAACCTGTGGGAAGAACGAAGACATAAACTCAGGAACAATCACACCAATGGTATTGCTCTTATTTTTGACAAGGCTCACAGATAGCATATTGGGTTGGTAGTCCATCTGAACAGCCAGCTCAAGGACTGCCTTTCTGGTTTCTGGGCTTACTTTCGGATGTCCGGTTAGTGCACGCGAAACGGTTGACTTAGAAATATTCAACTGCCGGGCAATGTCAAGGATAGTAATCTGGTGCTTTTTCACAATAGCAAATCTTTACGACATATAATTTTTTCTAGTTGCTGATTGAAAACTTTTCTAGGTGATAGATCAGATAGTGCAACCGTTCCCACTAAATGCAACCGTTCCCACTCACATTTTTCCAGTAATGTATATTTAAAATATGAGTTTTAAATCAATTTTTATGAAGATTTCAATGAAGTTCAATTTTCATATCAATACTAGCAGCGATTTAACAGGAAGTAGTCCTACAATCAATACTTAACAGAAATTTATGAGTATGTAAGGACTAATCATTTAACAAGCCATTTTCTTGTACTATACCTATCTTTTACCTTTACTCATATTTACATGCAATACCTTTACCAATTCGTAAAACGACCACTTCAACGGTTGTTTCTGGGGCTACTTGTGTTGCCCTTGTCTTATACATATGGACAGGTAGTAATTAAGGGCAAAGTCACCGATGACGCCAATCAGCCCATGGCCGGGGTAGCCGTCTTTGAGAAGGGCTCAACGAACGGCACCAGTACAAGTGGTAGTGGTGATTATGCTATTACTGTTAGTGGAGAGAAAGCAGTACTTGTCTTTAGCTTTATCGGTTACAATCCCGAAGAGATTACAGTAGGTAATCGTAATCAGATCAATGCCAGCCTGGTTCCTGACATTAAATCCTTATCAGAAGTGGTCGTAGTAGGGTACGGTACTCAGAGACGGGCGGAAGTAACCGGGTCAGTAGCCTCTGTAAAATCTACTGATATCACCCAGACTCCGGTAACCAATGTAGCCCAGGGCTTGCAGGCTCGGGTGGCAGGTGTACAGATTACGCAAAATTCATCAGCTCCTGGAGGCAACATTAGTGTACGTGTCCGAGGTACCAATTCCATCAATGGCACCTCTGAACCGCTCTATGTCATTGATGGAATCCAGATTTCCAATGGTGGCGGTGTGAATGATGTCAGTCCATTATCAACGATTAGCCCTAATGACATTGAGTCAGTAGAAGTCCTCAAAGATGCTTCCTCTACCGCTATCTATGGAGCCAGAGGTGCCAATGGAGTAGTGATAATAACTACCAAACGTGGAAAGGCCGGGGCAACACGCTTTACCTATGATGGTTATTATGGGATACAAAATGTTACCAAAAAGCTCGATATGCTCAATGCTGTAGAATTTGCCAAGCTTGAAAACGAAATCTACAAAACTAATGTATATGATAACCCGGAAAGCCTAGGCGAAGGAGTAGACTGGCAGGATCTGATTTTTCGACAAGCACCAATCCAAAGCCATCAGCTTTCAGTTAATGGAGGTAATGAAAAAACGCAGTTTCTCCTCTCTGCCAATTATTTTAATCAGGAAGGGGTCGTTCTTAATTCCTCTTTTAATCGCTATTCACTACGCCTAAATCTGGACCATACGCTTAATGACCGCTTTAAGGTAGGAACCAGTATTTTTGGAAGTTATTCAGTCAACAACCGTATCCGTACCGGTGAATCATCCATTGATAATCCAGTAGTTACCAACAGCATGGTAGGCGCGGCACTGGGTGCCCCTCCTACTCTGCAACCATACCGACCCGATGGCACGCTTTTTCCCTTTGCTGATCAGTTTAATGGTCGCTACCGGGAAGTAGTCAACCCGCTGGGTTTTGCCAACATTCTGGACAGGTCCGGAACAATCCGCACGCTGGTCAACCTGTACGCCGAAGCTCAGATTGTCAAAGGATTGACTTATCGGGCTACTTTTAATGTAGATCTGAGTGATGGAGCCCGCGATTATTACAGCCCTATTTTTATTGTAGCGGAACGAGATCGGAACGCCACAACAGGTTTTGGTGGTAAATATGCAGAGCGCAGCACTACACTATTGCATGAAAGTATTTTAACCTATAGCAAAACAATCGCTCAGCATCATTCGCTAAAAGTGACAGGCGTACTTGCCAGTCAATCTAATAACTATACCAACAGTACAGCTGAAGCGTTTGGCTTTCCCAACGATGTAACCCTGAATGAAGCACTCGGATTTGCTCCACCTGCCAACCGTAACACCAATAGTTTTCGTAATCGGGAGCGGCTCGATTCTTACATGGCACGGATAAATTACGGTTTCAAAAGCAAATACTTTCTGGATCTGACAGCCCGCTATGATGGTGCCAGCAAGTTTGGTGAAAACAATAAGTATGGTTTCTTTCCAGGCGTTTCAGCAGGATGGCGTATTAGCGAAGAAGGATTTATGAAAACTATTCCGTTTGTGAGTGATATGAAATTACGGGCCAGCTATGGTTCAACTGGTAATGCAGGAGCAATAGGCCCATATGGATCACTGGCTTTGTTTAATCAGAGTAGTGGTTACAGTTACAATAATCAGCCTCCTTCGGTGGGTATTGCTCCTGTGCGTATTCCCAATAAAAACCTTCGTTGGGAACGTTCGATACAGGCAGATATTGGCTTGGATATCGGCTTGTTCAACAATCGTCTGAATCTGGTTGCCGATTACTACAATAAGAGGACCAAAGATCTGCTTTTTGTGAAGAACCTGCCGCTTTCATCAGGATATGGAACCTATACAGGTAACTTTGCTGAAATTGAAAATAAAGGAATTGAACTGGCTGCTGATGCGCGTATATTGGATGGAGAATTCAGCTGGAATGTAAATGCCAATATTACCTTTAACCGTAACAAGTTGATAAGTCTGGTGGACAATCAACAGGAGTTTATTGTCAATAACTACAGCATCATTCAGGTAGGACAGCCACTAGGTATCTTCCGTACTTTCTTATTTGATGGCATTTACCAGACAGGTGAGACAGTACTTCCCGGATCTGATAGCCGTGTAGGTGGCGTCAAAGTAAAGGATCTGAACAACGACGGCCAAATTACCGGAGCTGATCAGGCCATTACCGGCAGCGCCAATCCAAACTTCATCTTTGGGTTCTCCACCAATCTGAAGTATAAAAACTTCACTCTTGATGCCTTCTTTTCGGGTGTGCAAGGCAATCAGGTCTTTAATCTGGCGCGTTACTCATTCGAAAACCCACTGGGACAGCGCAACTTGCTGGCAGGTACTGCCAATCGGTGGTCACCGGAAAATCCAAGCAATGAGTACACCAATGGCTTTCAGGGTGGCCGTATTCCGATCTCTAACCGATTTATGGAGGATGGGTCGTACATACGTTGTAAAAACCTGACGCTAGGATATAACATCTCTAAAATCAAAGGTATATCCGCTGCCCGTGTGTATATAAGCGCCAACAATTTGTTTACTCTTACCAAATATACTGGTTACGATCCTGAGGTTAATACGTTTGGTAATTCGAATGTGCAGGTAGGGGTTGATAATGGAGTGTACCCATTGGCAAGATCGATTCTGGGCGGAGTGCAGCTTACTTTCTGATCAAAAAGCTACCTGTAGTAAATGGTTTTTCTGAAACATGATAATAAGTAAAAACTATCGGTCTTTTTAATTATACCTGACAACATTCACATATAAAATACCTGACATATGAAAAAATATGTTTTTAGTGCCTGTATCCTGCTCTTTGCATTAGGTTCATGTCAGCTAAACGAAACGGTATATTCTTCTATTGCCGAAAATAACTTTTACAAAACCGCCTCTGATGCGGAAGCGGGGCTTACAGCTGTTTATGGAGCACTGGGTGATCTTTACTCTGGGCCTTCTCCACTGATGATTGCCGATTTTAGTGCTGATCAGGTATACCCACGTCCAGTGGTGGGACGCAATACCTATACTTTGTACAGCTATGATCCCAATTATACAACTGCCAAAAGTTTTGGAAGAGCCTTTGAATCACCTCTGGATGTATGGCAGAATTGCTATCGTGGTATTGAACGAGCCAACTGGGTCATTGACCGTGTGCCATCCATTGCTATGGAAACTACCAGACGAGACCAGATCGTAGCTGAAGCATACTTTCTACGGGCTTTTTTTCATTGGATGCTAGCCAAAAACTTTGGCAGTGTGCCTATTAAAACAAATCCAACACTAAGTGAGGCAGATGCCTATACACCCAAAAGTGAATTAGCAGATGTTTACACACAGATTTATAATGATCTGGAAAAAGCTGAAGCAGCTTTGCCTTCCTATTCAGCTGCTATACCGACTGGTCGTCCTTCTCTGGAAGTAGCTGCCGCCTTGCATGCTAAAGCCGCATTATATGACCAAAAATGGCCAGTAGCATTACAAAAGGCTCAGGAAGTTATTAATTCAGGTAAGTATAAGCTGCTACCTGATGTACAACAGGTGTATGGAGCCGCTAATGAACAAGTGGGTAGAGCTGAGAATATGTGGGCATTCGAAAGTGAAAGTGTTTCAGGTGGCCGCTCTTCACAGATCATGAGTTTATATGGTCCTCGCAATAGTGATGGCCCTGAATACGGAAAGTCTTCGTTTGGATCAATATTCGCTTATCAGGCATTTTTTGATTCATTTGAGGCAAATGATAAACGTCGGCAATTGCTTGACACCAACTATATCAACGTACAGGGAAAAGTAGTACACCAGAAAGATATTACACCAGTTACAACGCAAGGTGTCCTGGTCAAAAAATACCAGGACCCTAATTCCAATGGAGGAAGCGCAGCAGCCAACATCCCGATTTTACGCATGGCAGATGTGTATCTGATTGCAGCTGAGGCAGAGGCTCATCTGAACGGAGCTACAACTACTGCGTATCAATACATAAACATTGTTCGTGCACGAGCAGGACTGGATGACTTGGCTGAAGGGCTCAGTCAGGATGCTTTTATTGATGCAGTTTTACAAGAACGTAGCTGGGAGTTTTTTGCTGAGGGAGACCGCTGGTATGATCTGACACGCACAAATAAATTTTTGACTGTTATACCTGCTGCTGTCAATAGTGTATTTCCAGTTCGCACACTCCTGGCAAAACACAAGTACTTTCCCATTCCGCAGGATGAGATCAATGCCAATCCACGTATTGAACAAAATCCGGACTGGAAATAACTTGCTAGTACTAGTTCTATTTTGTATAAAAGAAGTATTGACTTCCAGTACAATAAACTTACTTGTAGTGAACAGACTCTTTTTGCAACATTCGTATGAATATAACTCACTATCTAAGGCTGTCTAATATAACGATATATCTGGTCATCTTATCAGCACAACTGTCCACATTTGCCCAGACAAGCTTAACACTTTCAGATGCTGCCATACAAATCACATGGAAGAAAGGAAACGCTGGTTATCAGGTTAACAGGGTCAGTGTGAGAAAAGATGGTAAGTTAACATACTTGAATTTTCCATCTGGTGAGTATACTATTTTGTACTCTGCAACCAAACCTGATTCCGTGCCCTTACTTGATCAGGTAGACGCCCATGCTAAAACTTTTCCTGAACCGATTTACAAGTATATCATTAATACCTGGCATGAAAATCTAAAGCCTGTGCCAATGAATACAGCAGGTACAGCCCTGCATTTTTTCCCTGAACAAGGTACGAAGTCGGGTCAGGAGATTGTTTTTATGCATCAAGCCAAACAAGCTTCCCTACAAGCCACCTGGAAGCTGGACACCCAGTATCCGGGTGACTTGCTGGTGAGTATGCAACTCACAGCCCAACAGGCAGGTTATTTTTCGCTTTCAACTCCCACACTGGCAACCATTTCTGAAAAGGACTTAAGATGGGGTATTATTCCTGGTCATTTGCAGGGAATATCCCTACAGGATGATCTGGTCCTTTCCTATGCATATGGACAAGGGATCCCACGACGTCCTATTGTGGTTCGTGACCGTACAGCAACTACTCTGGCACCTCTCTTTAGTCAGAAAAACGGACTTACACTTGCTGTCATTCCTCAACCTGGCACCAGCCGTGACCCCTGGCAACAAGACCACAATACGCATAGCGACTGGCAACTAGGTCTATCTTTAATGAACCGCAAAGGACAATTGACGCCTACAGCTTATCATCCGGTGCTGGGTGAAAAAGGTTCGTATCTCAAGGCAGGGGAAAGTCTTACTTTTTCCTTTCGGTATAGTCTGCAGGCTTCTGACTGGTACACAGTTTACAAACATGCTATTTATGATATTTATCATTTCCGGGATTTTCTATCTTTAAAACAGACTCGACAGTCCTTAACATCCCGCATTGAGTCCATGCACCGATATGTAAACAGTGATAGTACATCACTGTGGCGCACTGAACAGTTTAATGGACAAACCATTGGAGCTCAAGCTTACCTGGGTGGAGTAGTAGGTTCAGATAAGGATGCGATGAAAAATTCTGATTACGGAGCTATGTGGATGCTAACTACCGTTACAGGTGATTCCTTACTAAACAAAACCCGTTTGCCTTATGCCCGCAATTTTAAGCTTATGCAACAGCAATCCGAGCCGGGCTTTTTTCAGGGAGCAGCTGTTGGACAATATTATCTTTCCAAAAGTCATAGGTTTACCGAAGAATGGGGTCCATACGTTGAGCCTATTGGCCTGACATATTATACCATGCTTGATATGGGCAATATTCTGCTCTTTGAACCTAATGATACCGAGCTGAAAGAGCGCCTGCGTCAGGGAGCCGAGCGGTTGTTATCCTGGCAGTATCCGGATGGACATTGGGAGGTGGCTTACGACAGACAGAGTGAGAAGCCCCGCTTTACTGAGCTACAGGACTTACGTCCTACATTTTATGGATTGCTGGTTGCTTATCGGATTCTGGGAGATGAACGATATCTGTTTGCTGCCCGTAAAGGTGCTGATTGGTTTATTCACAATGCTACTGAACGGGGAAACTTTCTGGGTGTATGTGGTGATCTGCGTTTTGTCCCCGATTTTGCTACCGGGCAGAGTGTACAAGCACTACTTGACCTATTTGATATAACGGGAGACAACCGCTATAAGACCGCAGCCTTGCAAACCGCCAGAATCTATACTGCTTCTATCTATACACATCCAATACCTACCAAAGAAATAAAAAACGTCAATGGAACGACCCATCAGGATTGGGAGATTAGTCAGGTTGGGCTTAGCTTTGAACACGGCGGCAGCATAGGTTCGGCCAATATGCATGGTCCTATTCCGCTGGCTAGCCATGCAGGAATGTTTATCCGTCTCTTCGCTATCACACAGGACTCTCTCTTTCTGGATATGGCTCGGGCTGCGGCTTGGGGACGGGATGCGTTTGTCCATCAACCCACAGGAGTTGCCTCCTATTATTGGCGTACCATGAATGCTGGTGCTGGTCCATATCCGCATCATGCCTGGTGGCAGATTGGCTGGATTACCGATTATTTGCTTTCTGAAGTAAGTCTGCGTTCAGAGGGAAAGATTACTTTTCCGCGTGGGTTTATTACACCCAAAGTCGGACCACATCAAACATATGGGTTTGCCAATGGCAAAATCTTCGGACAATTGACTCGGCTATATATGCCTGATGGACTCATACAAGTAGATGACCCACAGGTGGACTACTGGACAGCGACAGCAGTGCAGACCCCACGCATATTTGTACTCTTATTGAACAATGACGATCAGGCCAAAACAAGTACACTCAAATTGAATAGTCAAAAAATACTACGCAATGGGCAGGCGACTATACGCTCAGTCGAGTTATGGGATGCTAAAGGCAAACAAATTAAACAGCTTGACACATCCGGAAAATGGAATGTATCCGTGCCTGCTTTCGGATTAACCATTGCCGTAATAGACTATGAGTCAAATCCTACTAATCGTTAATTCACAACAGATTAACTATTCCTTATGAATCATACTGTTGATACAATTGTCATTTTTGTTTTTTCTGCTTTTGTACTTGGAATCGGCTTGCTGTTTGCCCGCACAGGCCGTAATCTGAAATCGTTTTTTGCAGGCGGAGAGGCTGTACCGTGGAGTATTGGAGGACTGTCACTGTTTATGAGTTTCTTTTCTGCTGGGACATTTGTTGCCTGGGGGTCGATTGCCTACAAACACGGATGGGTAGCTATCACTATCCAGTGGACAATGTGTATTGGGGCTTTGGTTACAGGACTTTGGTTAGCCCCACGATGGAAAGCTACTGGTAATCTTACAGCTGCAGAATTCATCCGCAGTCGACTTGGGACCCAAGTACAGAAAATGTTCATATATGTTTTCATACTCGTTTCAGTATTCATCAAAGGATCGGTATTATATCCGGTAGCTAAGTTAGTAAGCGTCTCACTGGATTTGCCACTGGTACCATGCACTATTTTTCTGGGTTTGTTTATGATTGCCTATACTGCTGTAGGAGGTCTGTGGGCTGTAATGGTAACTGATATTCTCCAATTTGTGATTCTGTCAGCGGCAGTGTTTATTCTCTTGCCTCTTTCCTTACAAAAGGCAGAAGGTGTTGATCAATTTATTCAACATGTGCCATCAGATTTCTTTAGCTGGTTTGCAGGAGAATATACTATAGGATTTATATTTTCTTTCTTGATCTATCATATTTGTTATATCGGAGGCAACTGGACATTCGTGCAGCGCTACACCAGTGTAGACAGTCCACAATCAGCACGGAAGGTAGCTTTCTTGTTTGCAGCCCTTTATCTGATTAGTCCGGTTATCTGGATGCTACCTCCTATGCTGTATCGGTCTATCAATCCTACCCTAAGTGGATTGGATACTGAAAATGCATACTTGTTGGTATGCAAACTGGTACTACCACCCGGGCTACTCGGGCTCATGCTCACAGGTATGTACTTTTCTACTTCGGCTAGTGCTAATACTGCACTTAATGCGGTATCAGCTGTATTCACTAACGACATATACAAGGGGTTTCTCAAACCAGAAGCAACGGATCTGCAATTGATGCGCGTAGCCCGATTATCCTCCTGGTTTTTTGGGTTGGGAATGATCGTAATTGCGCTACTGGTACCAGCAGCCGGTGGTATGGTTGAGGTAGTATTGAGTATTTCAGCCATTTCGGGTGGCCCTCTGCTGGCTCCGCCCCTATGGGCTTTGTTCTCCAAGCGTCTCACAGGCAAAGCTACACTTTGGATAAGTGGTATAGGTCTTAGTGCCAACCTGTTTTTTAAGATTCTGGCCCCTTGGCTGCTTCACTTCAAGCTGAGCCGTACACTGGAAACATTCATTGGAATTGGGTTGCCATTACTGCTATTGCTCGGTTATGAGTTATGGGCTGCCCGAACTAGTAAAATAGCACCCGAATATGAAGAATATCTGAATAATAAACGTGCGAAAAAAGCTGAACAACTCTTTGTGAAAGATGCTGAGAGAGTATCCATTGCCCAGCAAAATCGCTTTGGCTTGCGCATCATTGCCTTTGCGTTGGTTTTCACAGCTTGTATGTTATTTATACTGAGTCTGCTCACTACCTCTGGCAGTATACTGACAGCAGGTATAGCCGTCATCATTCTGTTTGCAGCCGTTATTCCATGGAAGGCCGCCCGACGTAACACTGAACAAATTATTACCCCAGAGAAAGTATAATAGGCTTGCTTTAGAATAAGCAGTCTTATCAAAGAGAGCAACCACAAACCATTTTTATTCATTAGAAACTGAAATTATGTGATGAAGTATATAGTAAATATTTTTGTTTTATGGCTACTCTATGTTCCAGTAGCCCTGTTCGCCCAATCCACCAGCAATCAGGAATCTTTGCTATTGAATGGCAAGTGGGATTTTCGTATTGATCCGGAAAACATAGGTGAGGAACGAGGATGGCATACCTCTGGTTTTCAGGCGGCAGGCTGGGATGCAATGGAAGTTCCAGGTAATTGGGATCTATACAACCAGTATGCAACCTACAGTGGCAAAGGATGGTATCGTCGTTCGATAGAGATACCAGCCAACTGGCAGGGCAAAACTATCCGTTTGGTATTCGAAGCAGTCTACCACGATGCACAGGTCTGGCTTGATGGCACCTTACTTGGTCAAAGCCATAGTGGTTTTTTCCCATTTGAATTTGACATTACTAAGTTCATAAAGCCCGGTCAGCGAAGTACACTGGTAGTATGTGCTGATAACACTTTCCGGCGCGGGGCTATCTGGAATTGGGGTGGCATTCGTAGGCCAGTTTCTCTGATTGCAACTACTCCGGTACGCATAGAGCAGATGCACATCCTACCTGTTGTTGAATTGAAAAGTGCTACTTCCTCTGTAGCTATCAAGCTACGACTCAAAAACGACACCGATCAACCTCAATCAGTAAAATGTGACATTGTTCTCAAAGATAAAAGTGGAAATATACTAAAGGCTAGTAAAAATTTATCACTTGCTCTAACCATACCTGCTCAAAGTGGTCAGGAATATAGCTTGCAAGCAGTACTACCAAAAAGCGATACCCACTTATGGCATTTTGATGATCCATATTTGTATACAGTCCAAGCCACACTCTATCAGGCAAACACGCTTTCCAATAAACAATCCACTAAACCAGCTGATAATCTACCATTACTTCATATGGTGAGTGACCGGTTTGGGATTCGTAAAGTAGAAATTGATGGTCTGAACGTAAAGCTTAATGGCGAGCCGGTACGGTTAATGGGCTATAACTGGGTACCTGATGACCGTACAACTGGCAATACGCTGCCGGCATGGCGATATCGCCAGGATATTGATCTGATGAAAAAATCAGGTGCGAATATGGCACGCCTCTCACATTTACCATTGCCCAAAGAAGTGCTTGATTATCTGGACGAAAAAGGGATGCTGGTATTTAGTGAAATACCACTCTGGGGACGTGACCAGCTTGTAGATCCAGACAATCCTCTACCTAAAGAATGGTTGAAAAGTTTAGTTAGCCAGCAATTTAATCACCCTTCAGTTATTGGTTGGTGTGTAGGCAATGAAATTGGTTTTATTGGTGCCAATCCCAAAGTGCTCGAGTACGTTGAGTCTGCCATTAGGTATGTAAAAAAGCAGCTTGACAGTTCACGTCTGGTAGTGTATGTAAGTCACTCAGCTGATGTGCAACAACAAGATCCGGTACAGTTTTCGGATATGATTCTTCTTAATAAGTATGGAGACTTAGGCAAAAATGCTGATAAAGCCCACCAGAAGCATCCGGGTAAGCCTATGTTTTACTCCGAATATGGCTATAACCTGACTGGCGAAAATCCGGATCAGGGTATAATCAATGGTTCCAAGATGCTCAATGACATGCGGGGCCGTGACTATCTGATGGGCGGTGCGTTGTGGACATTCAATGATTATCGTAGCCATTGGCAGGCGCATCAATCTTGGAATACAGCACCTACGGGTAACCGTGCCTGGGGAGTGGTCAATGTTTACCGCCAGCCTAAACAAGCCTATGAAATCTTTCGTCGCCAATATGCACCCATTCGTTCACTGACAGTTTCGGGTACTGATAGGTCTACTATAGTGAGCATTGAGCCCAGAACTTTACTTGATCTGCCTGCCTATACTTTGAGAGGTTATACGTTAGTCTGGGAAGCAACTGATAGCCAAGACCGCTACCTGGATGGAGGATTTACAACACTTCCCACTGTTACTCCTGGTAGTAAAGCAGTCAGACAGGCCATAACATGGCAGGTTGCCTCTACTCAGATTGCCAAGACTACTTATACACTACTTTCACCGACGGGCTATGCTGTTTATGATACAACCATATATCTGCAAAAGCCTGCACTACCAGTGATAAAGCAACTGATTCCGGGTGAAGGAGGCGTTCGCATTATATTTGATAAAGTAGCTTCTGCCCAGCAGTACTTTCTTCGTTATGGCAAAACAGATTTTTCGCTTGTTAGTGATACAACTAGCCATCATTTTATTGATATCAGCAAATTAGAGTCTAGTCAATCGTATCAGTTTCAACTAGTAGCAATTAATGCTGCAGGCGACGGCCCACCTTCTGCTACTGCAACTACCAAACCAGACAATCAACTATTGCCTCCTGTAATCTGGTATACTGAAGCAGCTGATAGAGCTTTTTTTATCGGCTATGGTTACGCAAATTATGATTATCTCTACCAGATTCGATATGGAACTGATCCAACGAATGAAGCTGAATGGAAGTCTCTGAAAGTGACCGCCAAGGGTGTATGCCGTGTTCCTAATTTGAAAAATGGCCAAACGTATTACTTCCGCATGAAACGTACCGATCAGGCATATGTGGAAAGTGGCTGGTCTGAAATACATAGCATCTCATTGCCAGGAAGTATTGGTCCACAATCAGTAGGAACTAAGGCTGTTCTGCGTTCAGGGTCTCGGGCTGTAATCGCCATTCGCCCAGTACCACAAGCAGTCGGATACCAGATTAGGTATCAACAGGATGGTAAAACACAAACCATTATCATCCCAGGCTCGTCACTGGACTATTTACCAATTGATGGACTCAAGCCGGGAAAGAACTATTCGTTTCAGGTTTCTACACTTGGACAAGAAAGTTCAGGGATTGCGCACAAAGCATTCACACAGATAGGAAATTAATTAAAAGTTAGACTCTGCTATTTTAAAGATACAATTCTTCTGGCCGACAGGCCAGCCAAATCCGTTTTCTATTCAAAGCTATGATAAAGCAAGACGCAACAGATCATCGACAATTACATATTGAGTCATACCAGGCTGATCTGGTTGTAGTCGGGGGTGGACTCTCCGGCACATGTTGTGCCATTACTGCCGCCCGTGCCGGCATCCAGGTCATTCTGGTACAGGACCGCCCTGTACTGGGTGGCAACTCTTCCAGTGAAGTTCGATTGTGGGTGTTGGGCGCTACCTCTCATATGGGAAATAACAATCGATGGGCCCGCGAAGGTGGTGTAATTGATGAGATTCTACTGGAAAATACATACCGAAACCCAGAAGGAAACCCGGTTATTTTTGATACTGTACTACTCGAAAAAGTAATGCTGGAGCCTAACATAAGATTATTACTCAATACTGCTGTTTTTGATGTAACAAAATCTAATTCTCGAACTATCAGTAGTGTTAAGGCATTTTGCAGTCAGAATGGGACACTCTATGAGCTTTCAGCACCATTGTTCTGTGATGCATCCGGAGATGGAGTAATCGCCTTTGGTGCTGGCGCTGCCTTTCGTATGGGAGCCGAGTCGACAACAGAATTTGGCGAAAAGTTTGCTCCATCAACTGAATATGGCGAGTTGCTGGGACATTCGATTTATTTTTATACCAAAGATACAGGTAAGCAGGTGCGTTTTGTGCCACCTGCCTATGCATTACAAGATATTACCCAGATTCCACGTTATCGTCGCTTCACTGCCAAAGAACAAGGCTGTCAGCTTTGGTGGCTTGAATATGGTGGACGACTCGATACAGTACACGATACCGAAACGATCAAGTGGGAACTCTGGAAAGTTGTTTACGGTGTATGGCACTATATCAAAAACTCAGGCAATTTTCCTGAGGCCGATACCATGACACTTGAATGGGTGGGTACCATTCCCGGAAAACGGGAAAGTCGTCGCTTTGAAGGAGATTATATGATCTGTCAGCAGGATATTGTGGAACAGAGAACGCATTATGACGCAGTTGCTTTTGGTGGTTGGAGCATTGATCTGCATCCAGCCGATGGCGTATTTTCTGAAAAACCCGGCTGTAATCAGTGGCACAGCAAAGGTATCTACCAGATTCCATATCGTTGTCTGTACAGTCGCAATATAACTAATCTATTTATTGCTGGCCGTATCATTAGTGCCACGCATGTTGCCTTTGGCTCTACACGGGTGATGGGAACCAGTGCATACGGAGCCCAAGTTGTAGGCATGGCGGCAGCGTTATGTCATAAAAGTCAGCTGTTGCCACACCAGCTAGCAGCAGTGGATCATATAAAAGTATTGCAGAACGAATTGCAAAAGGTAGGGCAATATATTCCCGGATTTAAGTTAAAAGATCCTAAAGATTTGGTACAGAACGCTCAGATAAGTGCCTCCAGTGAATTTATATTAACAGAACTACCTGCCGATGGAGAGTGGTTTGTCTTGCATGACAGTGCTGCTCAACTGATACCTTTGCGCGCAGGAACCGCTATCCCAGAGATTGTTACATGGGTAAATGCCAGCACAGATACAGAACTTGTGGTTGAACTTCGATGTTCTGGTAAGGCCACCAATCATACACCTGAGATAATCTTAAGCAGGCAGAACATTCATCTACAATCGGGCAGACAAAGCATTCATGTTAATTTTAATGTCAGTGTTGAAGAAGATATCTATGTATTTATCTGCTTTCTCAAAAACTCACAGATTGAAATGTGCTACAGTAATGTACGGATTTCCGGCGTACTATCTGCTTTCAATAAAACCAATCCGGCTGTGTCTAATTATGGCAAGCAGCAGCCAGTAGAAGACCTGGGAGTAGATGCATTTGAATTCTGGTGTCCAGACCGCCGTCCCAATGGTAAAAATATCGCTATGCAAATTAGTCCAGGCATTGCATTATTTAGTGTGGCGAATGTCCGCAATGGTATTACTCGTCCTACAAATCAACCTAATGCCTGGATAGCCGATTTGACTGACGAAAGACCTACTCTTTCACTTGAATGGCCAGATATACAAACCATTCGGAAAATAGAACTTAGTTTTGACACCGATTTTGATCATCCATTAGAAACAGTCCTGATGCATCATCCTGAAACCATCATGCCGTTTTGTGTTCAGAATTTTTCGTTGTGTAATGACCGTAATGAGCGGCTTTATGAAAAACAGGGTAATTACCAAACACGTCATACTATTCAGTTTGCTACTCCTATTCATACTCGCCAGTTAAAGCTCCACTTACAGAAAAGTCATCAGATGGTAGCTGTATCACTCATGGAAATCCGTTGCTATCAATGATATAAAAGGTGTTAAGCTTTATCACGGAACTATAGAAGATGCCTTATTTTAGAAGACAAGCGATCCATATTTTATTTAAGAGATAAGATTCTTAAAACTGGAAAAAGTCGGTAAGTATTGACGTAACTTGTAATAATAGATTATAAGATAGGAGGATAAATTGAGAGATAGACTAATGAAATAGCCTTTTCTTAAAAATAGGTGATTAGTCACCTAATACTTCACTTATAAAATAAAAACCCTCTGATATTCAGAGGGTTTTTCGTTAACTTGTGGAGCTGGAGGGATTCGAACCCTCGTCCGGACAAGGAAACCGTCGAGCCTTCTACATGTTTATTGGCTGGTTGATTGTCGGGTTAATGCAAGGTAGCCACACCCCGCACATTAACCTTATTTACTAATACTATGTGTTGCGCGTAACCTTACAACACAAGACACTTACCTGATGATGCCCTGAGCGTTATCCTGGTAGTGTGTAGGGATAACAGGACACATGCGACTTAATTCTTAATTAAGCGGCAAGGGCGTAGTTAGATTCGCCAATTATAGTTCGGAAGAATTTTTAACAGGAGGTCCTTCCAACTCCCGACATGCTTACTCGCAGCCGCACAGGCCGTCAAAACCGGTCAGCCCCAAATACATTTTGAGTATTGCTACAAGAGATCACAAAATTCGCACTTTTTTAGTTCCATTCATACTAGAAAATTACTTTTCTTTTAGTACGCTTCTAATAAGAGAGAAACACCAACCTTTCTCATGAGATTAATCTTGTCTTTTACTTTGAGAAAACATAATTAATTAAATACTTTGTTTTGGGTCTGATGACCAACTGTTACCCTATTTATAATCCCTTCCATCCTAATTAAAATGAGAAAACATTTAATCCCTATTTTGCTTTTTGCTTGTATAAGCAATTTGCTTTGTCTTGCTCAAACTGTTGCTCCCTATAAAAATCCCAAGCTCCCTATAGAACAACGAATAAAAGATCTGCTCTCAAAGATGACCCTGGAAGAAAAAGTTGGTCAGCTTAATCAGGTAAATGGCGGCATAATGACAGGACCTGCAGCTGAAGGTGATCCAGGAGCAAAAGCCAAACTGGATATGTCACGCAAAGGAATGGTAGGTTCCTTTTTAAATGTAACAGGAGCCAAAGAAACACGTGCAGTTCAGGAGATAGCAGTAAAAGAAAGCAGACTAGGTATACCTTTGTTGTTTGCATTTGATGTAATTCATGGTTATAAAACTATTTTTCCAATTCCATTGGCAGAAACCTGTAGCTGGGATCTTGCTCTGATGGAGAAATCTGCCTCTATGGCTGCAGCGGAAGCCTCTGCCGCAGGTTTGCACTGGACCTTTGCGCCTATGGTAGATATTGCACGTGATCCTCGCTGGGGAAGGGTGATGGAGGGAGCTGGCGAGGACACCTATCTGGGAAGTAAAGCCTCTTATGCACGTGTAAAAGGATTTCAGGGAGATTTGACAGATGTATATCATGTAATGGCTTGCATGAAACATTTTGCAGCTTATGGATTGGCAGAAGGTGGTCGAGAATACAATACAGTTGATTTATCCCGATATGCACTGCATGATATCTATCTTCCTCCGTTTAAAGCTGGAGTTGATGCAGGCGCTGCAACGGTTATGAACTCTTTTAATATAGTAGATGGTATCCCTGCCAGTGGGAATAAATATCTGGTTACTGATGTATTAAAAAATCAATGGAAGTTTAAAGGTTTTGTTGTATCAGATTGGGCTTCATTTGGTGAGATGATTACCCATGGTTATGCAGCAGATGGGAAAGATGCTGCTTTAAAAGCATTCAATGCTGGCTCAGATATGGACATGGAATCAAGAGTTGTGATCGAAAATATGGTTCAGCTTGTGAAAGAAGGTAAGGTGACACAAGCTCGTCTGGATGATGCGGTGAGTCGGATCTTATATTATAAGTTTAAGCTTGGCCTATTTGAAGATCCCTATAAATTTAGTGATGAACGTCGGGAATCTGTTACACTGCTAAACGATAAATTTGTTCAGGCAGCACGAGAGGCATCACAAAGATCTATGATCCTATTAAAAAATGATAATAATACTCTTCCTTTATCAAAAACTACTAAAAACATTGCAGTCATTGGGCAATTAGCTGATAGCCAAGCAGACGCATTGGATTTCTGGATTGCAAAAGGTGATCCTAAAGATGTAGTTACTATTTTACAGGGAATAAAAAATAAAGTTCCTCAAAGTAATGTTTCTTTTGCAAAGGGATATACGATTACTGCGGATGGTAGTAATGCTTTGTATAATTCAACAGAAACGACAATCGCAGATGCAGTAAATACAGCAAAATCAGCAGATGTAGTTATTACTGTTGTAGGTTTATCTGGTAAAGTTGCCGGGGAAGCTCGTGCACTTACCAATATTGAAATTCCGACAGAACAAATGAAAGTGTTGCAAGCGGTGAAGGCAACAGGTAAACCTGTGATTGTAGTGATAAGTACTGGCCGACCTATGGTTATCCCCTGGTTGTCTCAACATGTTCCAGCAATCTTATATGCTTGGATGCCATGTACTCAGGGAGGAAATGCTGCTGCCGATATACTGTTTGGGGACTATAATCCTTCTGCTAAGACAACCATGTCTTTTCCTTATACAACAGGACAAATCCCTGTTTATTACAACCAGAAAAGCACGGGCAGACCTTACCAGGATGAACCTAACTCGCCTGGTAACTTCTGGGTTTCCCGTTATCGGGATGCTCCCAATGGCCCATTATACCCATTTGGATATGGATTAAGCTATACTACCTTTGATTACTCCGCCCCCACACTCAATAAAGCAGAATTAAATCGTGGAGAAAATCTGATAGTAAAAGTAATCATAAAGAATACAGGAAAATATGATGGTGAAGAGATTGCACAGCTTTATATACGAGATATGGTAGCCTCTCTGGTACGTCCGATAAAAGAACTAAGGGGATTTCAGAAGATCATGTTAAAAGCAGGTGAAAGCAAAGAAGTAACTTTTACATTAACCAATTCAGATCTGTCTTTTTATGATGGGGAAGGAAAATTACATTTAGAGCCTGGTACTTTCAAAGTATTTATCGGTGGAAATTCACGGGATGTCAAAGAAGCTTCATTTTCGTTAAAATAAGGATGCCTCTTTAAAAGTATTTTATATTAATGGTTTATGAGGAAATTCTATACTGCTTTTACTTTAAAATCCTCATTTATGAAATGTTCATCTGACAATTCGCAATTTTTATCTAATGTTTTTAAAGGTTTATCTAAAATTTTTGTACTGTTATATTATACATGCTATTTTAGCATCGTAAGAAATACAGATAGTAATTCTAACACAGAATATTATCTTGTTTTTCTTTCCATAGCTGGTTGAAGGATCTTGGGGGTAAGACTGGTGTAAGGCACCGTCTTCCCCAGGTATCTTATCCCAAGCTTTTACATTCCTTCTCCTCCCCATATTTTATACATAATGCTCTTTCTTTGTAACCCTTCTTTTAGTTAATCAAATTCAAAAAATACTTTTTTAGATTAGCGAATTGTCTTGTACGAACAAAATATCAAGTACGATTTAGTTTGGTAAGTTAATGTTTGAAAGATAAAAGAAGCTACCTATCACTTAAAACTACCAAACATAGATCCATCAGACAACACAAATATCACAAATAATATAAAGAGTGGGATGAGGATCAATGATTGAGCAAATAAGGATATAGTATAGAAGATCATCAAGGTTATTACTATAGGGTGCCACTGTTTCGTTTTTTTTAATAAGATACTATATGAAACAAACTCTGCAATAAACACTACTATTGAACCGTCTGAAAAGAATAAATACGATATCCATTGTTTGAAATAGGGCGATGAAATAATTAGTATGTCCTTTTGCATTGCCCAGTCTATAAATAATGGCAAAAAAGTAAGGCAAACCACTAAAACAGGTATATGCAGAAGTATTACTATATATTTATTGACCATAAGATGTTTTTGCACCATTAATATGGATGAATCATTAATTAAATGCCACTATCCTAATGAAAATCCTAAACAAAGGGATGTGAAACAACAAGGGATATAGACCTTATCACATCCACACTTAAACCATGATTCTCCTGTATTCTATCACTAACAGGTATTTTAGCACCTATGAAATCATAATAGTGAATTGTAGCAATAGGCCAGTATTCTCCTCCTTACTTAGTTCTGTAAAAAGATAAGTCACTTCTTCAACATCCTTATCACGCAAATCCTAGTCGATAAAGGCAATCAATTCTTCTCTTTGTGGTGTATGCTTTTTCAGAAAACCTTTTAGGATTTCTTTTCGTGGATTTTGACTCATACTGTATATAATCTAGATGTCTAATGACATTTATAATGGAATTAGATACAAAGTAAATGGATGCATTTTGCCTATTTTAAAACTTTGCTGAACGGCAAAACAGGTAATTACCTATAAGCTAACCACTATGTAGAAAACGTTCGAGGTTGATTAATGTGGTTAAGTGGGATCAGGAAGAAAAATTACTTAATACAAGATACCAATTTGTAGGAAAAACATCAGGACAGAAGGCAGGGCTTGAACCTGCAATATGATAGTGGTTTCCCCTATCAACTCCTCACTTTGTGGAGGCGTGTCTTCCAATTTCACCACTTCTGTCAGACAAATATACAAAGAAGATAGTATACTTAACTAATGTCCCTTCAGCGAGGAAAGTAAAGAGCGCCGAGTTAATCCTGTCTACTGCCATGGAACCATTGGACTGACCCATTCAGATAGATAAACAACCCTAAAGATATTCCGGAGGTGTTTATTTCAATTTTAAAATATTCTGTATTACTGAATGATTCCTGAGTTTCTAAAAAGTAAAGAAATCAAATAGCCTAAACTAATTCGTTATTCACATCCTTCTAGATACTATCACTCTGCAAATCAGACTGCATTTAATATCTTTCTTTTTTGTTCTTCAAATTCGCTATCTGTTAAGATCCTCTTTTCTTTCAGTTTTGCCAGTTTCTCTAGCTCATCTGTAAGAGAAACTTTAGGTGTTTCCAGATTTTGTGGTACAATTACTGTTTTAGGATCGCGGCTATTAGCCCAGACAATAGCAATTACCCAACCAATTACAGTCCAACCCATGAACAGATTAATTAAAGTAATGGACATAAGATTACGTCTAATCAAACCAACAATGGTAGGCAAAAAAATAAATGAACAAAAAGAGAATTCCACCAATCTAATATAAGAACTGATATCCCATGTGTGTAGTAATTAATTGTGCTCCATCTTCTCTTTAATATATTAATACTTTAACAGGTAAGTTTTGTGTTTTGCCTTAGCTCATCAAACAAAACAAGATGCTTTTTTCATTTTAAGCGAATTTTGGAGAAAAGGGCATAAAAAAAGCCTTAAAAACAATGTTTTAAGGCTTTTTTATTTTGTTGACCCACTAGGATTCGAACCTAGAATGACTGAACCAAAATCAGTAGTGTTACCATTACACCATGGGTCAATACCAGCTTGTTGTGCTTGAATTGGATTGCAAAAGTATTAAAAAAAAGATATCTGTCAATGGTCCGTGCGAAAAATATTTATAAAAATCTAGTAAAATGTTTTCAACAAACTGATAATCAGATTCCAAATCAAATAACTTTTTTATCGAAAATCGCTTTTACCGCTCCAGATACTTTACTACTTCATGCATTGCTTCCGAAATATAGGAGCCATTATAAGGCCCGAACCAATTCATATCACGAGTTTCGGAGGCGGTCCAATCGTAGTAGGCATCAGGAGTCACATAGCCAATGTACCCACCATTAAAGCTAGTAATAAACAGAGGACGTTGCTGCCACTGAGCAAAAGGCTGTACCAGAGGCGTAAGCTCACCTGAAAAGTCGCAAGGGCCTCCAACCCAGATCACATTGCCTATCCGCAAACCTTTCACTACAGAAGGATAATTGCCATATAATGAATAAAATACCCAGGGACGGATACGCCAGTTTTCTGTAATACGAAAATGAGGGTCTCGCAAAGGTAATGGTAAGGATATTATTCGTAGCTCTTTCTGGTAAGTTAACGGTATAGTGGGTAATCCGGCTGTAATCTTTTGGGCAAGTAGACTAGCTTCCATTTCAAGCATCTTCCATTCTGTTGGGCCATCTATTTCTGCCCGATGGCTTCCAACTGTCCCTGCACAAAATGCAGCAAAGTCAATAAGAGAATCACTTTCCAATGTATCTACCAGTACACCTGGATAATCGCGTGAAAGGCGGATGTCTTTATCTGAGATAATAGTAGGGTGTGCCGAGAAAGAAGCTAGTATGGCTCTTGCTCCAGACTTTTTACGAATCTCCATTACTCGGAGCAATGAATCTGTAGGATTACTTTTTCGCAAACGATTCTCAACCAGTTCTCCCGCAGGTAAGGCAATTGCTCCAATAGCAGCTTTTTCTTTATTCTGACTAGCAAGGCGAATAGACTCCAAAAAACGATCAGCAATAAAAGTCACAATATTCGGATCATACTCACCAGAGATCAGAAGTCCCACTATCTTATCAGCCCAGCCGCCAATGCTGTTGTGTGAATGTGTAGCACACAGATATACCTGATCAATAGACATTCCTATTTCAGGTAGACGCTTTGCTAAAGCATTAGTAACTTCCGGAGCAATGATAAGTAGATCTGCACTCAACAAAGCTACCTTCTGAACCCCATTGTCAAACACAAATGTCCGAACCCAGATAGAATCATGAATAGCAGTATATTTTTTGCCTCGTCGTTGCCCATACCCAGCTGTTGGCATAGGATAATCAGGTGTAATACTCACCTTAGCCCATCCTACTTGTAATGTGTCTGCATTTAGATTTTTTTTGACTGGAGGCAGCAGTGCTACGTTTTCTCTGAATTGCTGGTAATAGGACATCTCCTTATATGGAGTGCGATCTACGGGACGAAATAAGGCTACTCCAGCCACTACTAAGAAGATTATTATAAAAAGAAAAAAACGCTTTACGCGTTTTTTAGTAAAGAAACTCATGGAAAGCCAGTTTACAGGAGAATACGATGAAATGTATCGTAATTATATATAATTAAGTTTTTTGCGATCCAGATTACGGCTGATAGTTGCTCTCACCTCCCAGATTTCCATAATCTGGTCTGAATGTAAGAAATCTGGATTGAATTGTGGATTATCTGATACAATGACAATCCCTCCTGACTTATCTAGTAGGTTATGAATGCGTTTTATAATAATTCCATCTATTGATACAATTACATACATTTTATCATTCTTCAGATTTCTCCAGTTCTCTACAAATTGGGTAACCACTAAATCACCAGGGCGTAATGTTTCTTGCATACTGTCTCCTTCTACTTCAAATACACGGTAGGTTCCTTCTGAAAAGCCAGGAATAGAATAGGTCGGCAGAGTCTGAATAAATTCCGGATCACCATATCCCACCAGATAACCTGCCCGGGCCTTTACAGGAACAAAAGCTGTATTTTCTTCACCTGCTCGGTCTGTAGTAACAACCAAAATGCGCATATCACCACCTGTAATACGGGGATTTCCGTTCACAGGTTGTGTAACAGGTTGCACTACTGGCTGTACTGTACCATATAAAATAAATTCAGGTGTGGTATGATATATCTGTGATAACTTTTGAAGTACATCTGAAGGAATCTGAACCTGAGACTGGGTTTCGTAAATAGCAATACGAGACCGGGATTTGCCTATTTTATCGGCAACTTCCTGCTGGTTCAGATTGGTTTTCTGACGTAGCGATTTCAGACGTTCAGCTTGATTGGACATGATTCGTTAGGAAAGAAATGAATCAGAGAAAATAGTAATAAGTATTTAGTATCTAAAATCTTTTAAACTTACAAAGATAGTACTTTGTTCGGGAAACGAACCTTTTACACCTTTCATTTTTTTTATTACATACCTGCTTTCTGAAACAGGTTTCTCTTTTCGCTTCATACAAGTACTCTTATTTTCACGCACTTTAAACAAATAACGAAATATGTTACTTTTTCATCTCTGAAATATATTTCTGTTTGTCTTAGCCTTGTCAATCAGAGGCATATTATATTCTTTTACTTATTCGTCTATTTTTTAGCTATGCTATCCAAAACATACGGCTGCGCCGTTTATGGGGTTAATGCCTTTCCTATTACTATCGAAGTAAGTGTTGGTCAGGGGCAACATTTTTTCCTGGTAGGTTTACCAGACAGTGCTGTCAAGGAAAGTCAACAACGTGTTGAAACAGCCATTAAACATATTGGCTTTCGCATGCCACGTACCAAAGTTGTTGTTAACCTTGCTCCTGCTGATATTCGGAAAGAAGGTTCTGCTTATGACTTACCTATTGCCTTGGGTATACTTGTCGCTTCTGAACAACTCTCTACACAAATATTGGACCAGTACATTATTATGGGAGAACTGGCACTAGATGGTACCTTACGTCCTATTAAAGGAGTACTGCCAATTGCCATTGAAGCCCGTAAAAATGGATACAAAGGTTTTATTTTGCCTAAAGAGAATGCAGCTGAAGCAGCCATTGTCAATAATCTGGATGTAATTGGTGTAGGGAATCTTAATGATGCAGTAGAGTTTCTGGAAGGAAAGCTTACTATTGAACCTTTAGTGTCTGATACACGGGAAATATTTTTCAATACACAAAATGAATATGAAGCGGACTTTTCCAATGTGCAGGGACAGGAAAACATCAAACGGGCATTGGAGATTGCAGCCGCAGGTGGTCATAATGTAATCATGATTGGCCCTCCCGGAGCTGGAAAAACAATGCTGGCAAAACGGTTACCTTCTATTCTTCCTCCACTTACTTTGCCGGAAGCATTGGAAACAACCAAGATCCATTCCGTGGCAGGCAAATTAGGTAGTTTGGCAGCACTGGTATCCAGAAGGCCGTTTCGTAGTCCCCATCATACCATTAGTGATGCAGCATTGGTTGGAGGAGGGGGTATTCCTCAGCCTGGTGAAATATCGTTGTCACATAACGGCGTTCTGTTTCTGGATGAACTACCTGAGTTTAAACGCACAGTTCTAGAAGTGATGCGACAGCCACTGGAAGAACGGAAAGTGGTGATTTCGAGAACCCGTCAGACGGTAGAGTTTCCAGCCAACTTTATGTTGATCGCCAGTATGAATCCTTGTCCTTGTGG
This sequence comes from Xanthocytophaga agilis, assembly GCF_030068605.1. Taxonomy (NCBI): domain Bacteria; kingdom Pseudomonadati; phylum Bacteroidota; class Cytophagia; order Cytophagales; family Rhodocytophagaceae; genus Xanthocytophaga; species Xanthocytophaga agilis. Next base: position 334,057 of record NZ_JASJOU010000010.1, on the reverse strand, counting down.
GTATTACAACCACCCGGAAAAAGACTGTGTTTGTGGTCCGGGAGTAGTACACCGCTATTTGAGTAAAATTAGTGGTCCACTGCTGGACCGAATTGATCTGCATGTAGAAGTAACTCCGGTTTCCTTTGATGAAATGACTGCTAACCGCAAGTCTGAAAGTAGTGCTCAGATTCGGGAAAGAGTAATCAAAGCCCGCAATATTCAAACTCAACGTTTTGAATCTTACAAAGGTATACATGCCAATGCCATGATGCCACCTGAAATAGTGAAACAAATGTGTGAGATTGATACAGTAGGTAAGAACCTGTTGAAGCGTGCGATGGAACGTCTTAATTTATCTGCGAGAGCTTACGATCGTATTCTAAAAGTGGCTAGAACGATTGCAGACTTAGCCAACAGTGAAGCCATATTGACAGAACACATTGCTGAAGCTATACAATACCGTAGTCTGGACCGCGAAAACTGGGCTGGGGAGTAGTGTATTGACGTGAAAAATAAATTAACTGTAAGAGATAAAAATAAAAGCTTTGATTCTCAACGAACTATTTAGAATAGATAGTTCGTTGAGAAACGTCAAAAATCCCTTATTTCAACATCTCCAATAGAGATGTTAAGCGGTTTTTTAATTCTTTGCGATGTACAATAAAGTCAAGAAAGCCATGTTCCAAGACAAACTCGGCACTCTGAAAGTCTTTGGGAAGATCTTTGCCTATCGTTTCACGAATAACGCGAGGTCCAGCAAAACCAATCATTGCACCCGGCTCTGCTATGTTAAAATCACCTAGCATGGCGAAAGAAGCTGTAACACCTCCAGTAGTTGGATCAGTTAACAAAGAGATGTAGGGAATACCTGCTTCATTTAATAATGCTAATTTGGCAGAAGTTTTGGCCATTTGCATAAGTGAGTACCCTGCTTCCATCATTCGGGCACCTCCTGAACGGGAAATCATCAGGAAAGGAATCTTGTGTTGTAATGAGTAATCAATAGCCCGTGCAATCTTTTCACCCACTACAGAACCCATAGATCCGCCAATAAACGCAAAGTCCATACAAGCTACCACTACATCCACATTATTCATTTTACCATATCCAGAACGGAGAGCATCTTTTAAACCCGTTTTCTTTTGAGAAGCAATTACACGCTCAGGGTATTTCTTGGTATCTGTAAACTGTAGTGGATCTCCTGAGGTCATTTGCGTATCCAGTTCTGTAAACTCATTGTTATCAAACAGAAGCTCGAAGTATTCTACAGAACCTACCTTCTCATGATAGTTGCAATGAATACACGTGTAAGCATTCACTTTGAGCTCACGGGTATGCATTACTTTTTTACATTCAGGACATTTGTACCAGATTCCATCCGGTGTTTCTTTTTTTAATTCTGTAGGCGTATTGATGCCTTTTTCTTTTCTGATAAACCAGGACATGTTCTTTCGTAGGGAGTAAAAGTCGGATTTGAATATAAGACACTATACGAGCATACTGATAACTATAAAAACTCAGCACGTATACATATTCAGAGATCTTATCTTTTTGTTTCTAAACTGATTTTTTTGTTGAACAAAAATAAACACACAGAAGTTTATACACTTCTATTGATAATCAATACAATAACTCTAATAAGTCAGGCTAAATAACTAATTAATACAATAGTCCAGAACAAAAATGTCAGGCTATTGTTATTTCCGGGGTCAAATATACATCCTGAATGGCATTAAGCAATGCCACCCCCTCATTCATTGGGCGTTGAAATGCTTTTCTGCCTGATATCAGACCCATACCACCTGCACGTTTATTGATCACAGCAGTTTTTACAGCATCCTCAAAATCAGATGATCCTGAGGCTCCTCCTGAATTGATCAATCCGGCACGTCCCATATAACAATTAGCTACCTGATAGCGGCACAGATCAATAGGGTGGTCGGAGGTTAGCTGTGTATAGATGCGTTCATCGAGTTTTCCATAACTGCTGGCTCCTGTATTTAACGCTTTGTATCCACCGTTATTTTCTGGCAATTTCTGTTTGATAATATCTGCCTGGATAGTTACACCCAGATGATTTGCCTGTCCGGTTAGGTCTGCTGAAACATGATAGTCCGTACCTTCTTTTTTAAATGCAGAGTTGCGGGTATAGCACCAAAGGATAGTTGCCATTCCAAGTGCATGAGCTTCTTCAAAAGCTTTTGATATTTCAACAATTTCACGTGTGGCATCATCCGAACCAAAATATACTGTGGCTCCAATGGCTACTGCTCCCAGATTCCATGCTTCCCGAACACTTCCAAACAAAATCTGCTCAGATTTATTGGGATAGGTTAGCAATTCGTTATGATTGATCTTGACAATGAAAGGAATCTTATGGGCATATTTTCTGGACATCATACCCAATACCCCAAATGTCGTGGCAACCCCGTTACATCCCCCTTCTACTGCCAGCTTGACAATATTTTCAGGATCGAAGTAAATAGGGTTTTTAGCAAACGAAGCTCCTGCACTGTGTTCAATTCCCTGATCAATAGGAAGAATAGATAAATATCCTGTTCCAGCTAATCTGCCTGACTGAAACAGTTGTCCCAAGCTTCTCAAAACCTGTGGAGAACGATTGGACTGAACAAAGATTTTGTCTATAAAGTCAGGAGAGGGTAAGTGAAGCGTTTCTTTGGGAATGGTCTGACTGGTATATTCTAGTAAATAAGATGCCTCAGTTCCCAGATAGTTAACAATTTTCTGATAAGTCATGGCAGTAAGTCGGGGTTAAAATGAACCTGCCTAATGGCAGAAAAATACAATCTCCTGAAAAAAGGTACCTTTCTGGTGTATTAAAAAACTTATACCGGATGAAAATTGGGTAGTAGTCTAAAAGCAAAAAAGGTGCAGGGATGCACCTTTTTTGCTATATAATTTTTTCTTAGTTGCCTGCTTCTGCCTGAGCTGCTCCACCAAAGAATTTCTCCCGGATTTGAGTAGCTTTTTTGTCTTGCTCAGGATCAGCCTCATATTTGTTGGACAACTGTTTAGCCGGGCCGTCTATTGTGCCATAAACGTAGTCGCTCTCTGCATTAGGATCTTTCTGCTGAATGGTGTTATATAAAGAACCACATTGTGTAGCTCTGAAAGCCATGAAAAGAAATACCAAAACGCCTACGAAAACTTTTAAATCACGCATATGAGTAAATGTGTTTATAAATTCAAGTCCCTAATACTCAGTATAAAAGCTCCTTTGTTAGAAAGCTTGTACTTAAAATCTTGTATTCTTTCAATTTTAAGCAGCGCAAATTTAATAGACAATTCGAATTTCCTTACAAAATTTTGGTTTAATTTTTATGATAATCTGTCAAGGCAGGTTAAGTCCAAATTTAGCACGATTTTTTACTGTAGTGTAAGTTTTTAAGAAAGCTTGATTTGATTTTTCATGAAATAACTCATTTGTATTCTGTACCTTTGACGCGCCTTTTTGATTTGATAGCCATATTTGATAGGGATGCACTTCTGTAAGATGGCTTCTTATACGCTACAGCCTCGGGTTTACGTTTTTGTAAATATTTGACTATTGTTTCTATTTTATTGAATTAAGTGATGTGGACTAGCATTGCAAAATTTATCATTAAGAACCGGACACTGCTGATTATTTTTCTGGTTGTATCTACTGCGTTTATGGGATACCAGATGCGTAATCTGGAGATGAGTTATGATTACACAGCAGTTGTTCCAGTCAATGATCCGGAGATGGTGTATTTTCGGGATTTTAAAAAGACATTTGGAGAAGATGCAAATATCATTGCTATTGGTTTGCAGGATAGTGCATTATATGAATTAAAAAATTTTCAGCACTTACAGGAATTTACCAAGGGTTTATCTGAGATTCCAGGTATAGTTAATGTTACAGCATTGCCAGGATTGCAGTATCTGGCAAAGGATAGTGCTCAGAAAAAACTCTATCCGGAGAAAATCTTTAAAAAGCACCCTTCTTCACAGGCTGAGTTGGATAGCCTGTTACGTTTCGTGAATCAGTTACAATTTTATAAAGACCAGATTATTAATTCAGAAAATGGTGCAACGGGTATTCTGGTTTCCATTGATAAAACGATATTAAACTCTCCCAAACGTCTGCCACTTACGAAGGCGATGATGGAACTGGGCGACAAATTTTCTGCCCAAACGGGTGTAAAGTTGCATTATGCCGGAGTTCCTTTTGTTCGGTCTGTTATGTCAACCAAAGTGAAGAAGGAACTTCAACTGTTTTTGATTCTGTCTGTTGTAGTAACTATTGTAACCATTTTTGCCTTTTTTAAGGCCTGGGATGCCGTCATTGGTTGTACACTGGCAGTAATGGTTGTATTACTCTGGACAGTAGGAACAATGGGCTTGTTTGGATACAAAATAAATCTGTTGACAGCTTTACTCCCTGCCATTATCATTGTCATGACGGTGCCTACATGTATTTATTTGTTAAATAAGTACCATCAGGAATATGTAGAACACGGAGATAAGAATCTGGCTTTGATCCGGACGATTGCTAAACTAGGACTGGCTGCCTTTATGATCAATGCTACTACAGCTGCTGGTTTTATTGGTTCCATATTTACAGATGTAGCTATTCTGGAAGAGTTTGGTATTGTAGCGGGGATCAATGTATTTGTCGCCTTTTTTATCTGCCTGGTTGTGATTCCTATTTTCTTCTCCTATATGCCTGCTCCTAATGAGAAGAAACTACGTTACCTGTATTCAAAACCTGTTAATTCTGCGCTAACATGGGTTGATAAACGGATTAATACCCATCCTAACTGGATTTATGGTATTACTATCGTAGCTACCTTGTTGTCTTTCTGGGGAATCTATCAGATAAAGGCCGTTAGTTACATGGTAGATGATCTTCCTGAAGACAGTGACGTAGTACAAGACCTGCGATTCTTTGAACGAAACTTTCAGGGCATTATGCCACTGGAAATTGTGATTAACACAGGCGAAAAACGGGGGGTGTTTAAATTGAAGAATCTGGAAAAGATTGAAGAGTTTGAGCAGATTCTTTCCGGACATCACAACATTACAAAGCCTGTATCTGTTGTAGAGTTTCTAAAAGCAGCAAGACAGGCTTATTATAACAATAATCCTGAGTTTTATGGGTTGCCAACCAAAATGGACAGGAGTTTTGTATTGTTATACCTGAAAAACATGCTGGGTAAGAGTTCTACCAAAGATACCTCCAATATTGGTAGCCGATTGATAAACTCTTTTGTGGACTCTACGGGCCAATATGTTCGTATTTCAATGAAGATTGCTGACCTGGGATCTTATTCTATGGATACGACCTTAAGTAATATGATCCGGCCTGCTATTGAGAAAACATTTGCGTCAACCAAATTGAAGGCAAATGTAACAGGTACGACTGTGTTGTTTGCCAAAGGGAATGCATATCTGAATGACAGTCTGGCATCCAGCCTTATAACTGCCTTTGTCGTAATTGTGCTCATGATCGGGGTTTTGTTCCTTAACCTGCGTGTTGTCATCATTTCACTAATCCCTAACTTTGTAGCTTTGTTAATTACAGGCGGATTGATGGGATTCATGGGAATAGCCTTAAAGCCCAGTACTTCTTTGATCTTTAGTATTTCTTTTGGTATTATTGTGGACAGTTCCATACATTATCTGGCTCACTATCGGCAGGAGATATTCTATAAAAAAATAGCCATCAGGCAGGCGGTGAGTGATACACTGATGGAGACAGGTCCCAGCATTATCTATACATCGATTATTCTTTTTGTCGGCTTTGTAATTTTTGTGTGGTCAAGTTTTGGAGGGACAAAATCACTGGGAATCCTCATGTCAGCCTCTATGCTTATCTCAATGGTGACAAACCTGACTTTATTACCTACCCTTTTGAATTCATTTGATACAGGTAAAGTTTCAAAAGATGAGACCTATATGCTGGAAGATTTTGACAACTTCTACCTGGAACATGAGGATGAAGAAATAGATCTTAACCGGATTGCCATCCGAAAGATTAATCCTATTGATTAACGGACTTGTTTTATCTGTGAAAACCTTACATACCATCTTGCAATAAGTTGATTGTGAGTAAGGTTACATTATCTGAAATGCCCTCATAAAGAGTAGATGATAAACGTCTACAACTATGACAAGGATTATTTTCAATCTGTGTAAACTAGGAATATTGTTAGTAATTGGTTTGGCTCTGTGGTAGCTGCCATCTTAATAAAAATATCAGGGACAGGTTTCAAAACTTGTCCCTTTTTTATTTTTTTTCTTTCTTACCGGAGTTGATTTGCAAAGTGAGAATATAACCTACTGAAACTGTCTACAAACACAAAACAACCTCCAAGAACCCCAATGAAGATCAAACACATATATGTTAGTCGTCCTAATCTGGAATTAATCCGACCTTATACCATAGCCTATAAAACAGTATCCTCAGTTGAGAATTGTATTGTCGAGATTGTTACTGAAAACGAGTTGTATGGGTTAGGAGCTGCCAATCCAAGTCCTTACGTAGTAGGAGAGTCGCTGGATGATATGTGGAAGGCTGTACAGTCTCCTCAACTGGATTGGTTGCTGGGGAGAGATATCCGTCATATAGGGACATTGTGTCGGGAAGTTCAAGAATGGTACCCTAAAAGTCCAGGTGTCCGTATTGCATTGGAAACAGCTTTGCTGGATGTATTCACTAAGTATCTGGGAGTGCCATTAACATCTTTCCTGGGACAAAAGATAACATCTTTACCTACTTCTATTACTATAGGCATTAAAGATGTGGAAGCTACACTTGTTGAAGCAGAGGAGTATGTAGGACGTGGTTTTCGTGTATTGAAGGTAAAGTTGGGAAAATCACTGGATGAAGACATCGAAAGAATAGTAAAGTTGCGCGAAGTATATGGAAACGATATTGTAATTCGTATTGATGCAAATCAGGGGTATACAGTACAGGATCTAAGTAGATTTTATCAGCAGATTGGTACATTAAATATCGAATTGGTAGAACAACCATTGCCTGCCTATCAGATACTGGAAATGAAAAATCTGCCAGAAGAGCAAAAGTTGCTTATCGCAGCTGATGAATCACTAGTAACTCCTCAGGATGCTTTCCGTTTGGCTGAATCACCTGCAGCCTGTGGGATTTTTAATATTAAGCTGATGAAGTGTGGTGGGATTACTCAGGCAATGGAGATCGCGCAGATTGCCAGGAAGGCAAATATTGATTTAATGTGGGGCTGTAATGATGAAAGTATTATCAGTATAGTGGCAGCACTTCATACCGCATTGGCATGTCCTAATACAAAATATCTGGATCTGGATGGAAGCTTGGACCTGGCAAAGGATGTTGTTTCAGGTGGATTCATTCTGAAAGATGGTATACTTTCCGTGAATGGTGAACCAGGATTGGGAGTGAAAAAGATATAGTTGAGTACATCTTTAGAAAAACAAGCGAACACTGGGTGTATTAACTGTTTGCATCGATATCTCTTATTATATGAAGAATAGAGTAAGTTTTGTATAACAAACAATAGTATTTAAAATATCAGAAAAGCGTAAATGATTGTATCCTTTGGTTGATGGAGAATAATAGTTATTTTCTGTCAATCTACTCTCTTTAGCTAAGAGGGCAAAGACGTTATCTACTTAGTCCGGTAATTTATATAGTGGTTGTAATGAATGCTTAAGAAATTGTAAAGGTGTTTTTTGGGTAAACTGTTTGAACTCTTTAATAAAATGATTCTGGTCGTAAAACCCATGATTAATAGCTAAGCCCATTAAGTCATTACCATTTGTTTCCTGTAGTTCAAAGATGCAAGGAAGAAAACGCTGTAGTCGTATAAATTCTTTTGGTGTGAGTCCTGTATATATCAGAAACTTACGTTCGAGCCATTTATAGTTTACCTGAAAACGCACTGCTAGTTCACGAAGGTTTATTTCGCTCTGATGTGTACAGATATAATAGATAATTTCTTCAAATAAGCTTGTTGAAACAATGTGACCTTTGAGTTGTTCACGTATCCATTTCTCAATTGTATTTATTTTTTCTGTAATGGTAAATGATTCATAGAGCATAGGTCTGTTCTCCCCAAATAACGTATCCACATCATGAAATATATGATCTGCTAATGTTGATAAGGGCCTTTGTAGCAGGTTATATAAACCAGTTGCTGTAAAGCGAACTCCTAACATTTGCTGGCCGGGGTATAACGACTCAATATACGTTTTCTCTAAAAAGAGTCCGCTTAGATAACCTTCTGTTGTAGTTGCCTGTGTATCTGTTGTTGTATAAAATTGAATTGCTGAGGACTTCTCTAATAAGAATACCAGAATAGGAATACCATCTGCAAAAGCAAGCTCTTCTTTTCGGGAAGATGTTATGGTATATAGAAAAAAGTATTCAATAACTGATGTCAGATCAGAGGATGGTGTAAAGGTCTGAAAATAAGAGGAGGATTCTTTCTTTACTATATGTCTGAATAGGTCTACTGGCATAAGCAGCTAATTTTATCATGAACAAGAATAGATATGTGTCGGGTTCATACTGTGATAAGTTAGCCAACTGTCTAAAAATTACTATGGGGAATACCTTATACGCTGCAACTTTGTGAAAAAGAATATATGATACTACCTGTTGTGGCATATGGAATGCCTGTTTTACGTAAGAAAGGTGAGTTTGTATCGCCTGATTATCCAGACCTCCCTCAACTGATTGCCAATATGTGGGATACTATGGACTATGCTGGAGGAGTTGGATTGGCCGCTCCTCAGGTTAATGTCTTATTACGATTGTTTATAATTGATAGTACAAGCGGATTTACAAAGATGCATTCAGATAAAAAATTGCATTTCAGAGATGCGCCAGGTATCCGTAAAGTATTTTTGAATCCCGTTATTGAAGAATATAGTACTGATAACTGGTTGAATGAAGAAGGTTGCCTCAGTATTCCGGATATACATGAAAGAGTGTCTCGAAGTCAAAGTATTGTGATGTCCTATCAGGATGAACAGTTTGCATGGCATACTGATACATTCTTTGATGAAACAGCCCGTATCATCCAACACGAATATGATCACATTGAAGGTAAGCTATTTCTGGATACCTTGAGTCCTTTACGAAGAAGGCTACTAGAGGGAAAGTTGAAAAAGATTGGAAATCGAAGAACCAGGACACGATATCCAATGCTTTTTGCAGATTGATTATAAATTCTGATTTTGGATAATTACATTTTTTTAACAACAATACTGATATTGGTGTTTCTTCCTTTATCATCGCTACAAGAGATTTTTACCTCTCCTAAATCAGGCTGAAAAAAGACCCTGTCTGTAGCTTTGGCAGCTTTGTAGAACTTGTCATTGATATACCAGTAAACTTGTTTAACATCATTATCTGCATGACAGGTCAAAAGCATTTCAGGTGGCTCTATGGCATCAATCATATACTCGCGTCCATCGGCAGGAGTTATGATCTGTGGTGCATCTGATTGAAAGACACGTGTACATGATGGATTGTGTGGTGGAATACGACGATAAGCTACACTCCATGTATTGTAAAATGACACTAGGGCAGGAGGGAGGTTTTCATAAAGCTTTTTCTTATAACCACTTTCAGGAAGACAGGCTGTACAATACGAGAAGCTCTCATCTGCTGATACGGGTACTTCTTTCATGTGTTTACAGGTTTGTGTATTGGAGATCAGGGGGATATAGTAATCGACCACCTGATGAGTACAATAGTCTCCAGGTAACAGCCCTGTTTCTGCACACACCAAACGCAATGGCATATTTTTGGGCGCCAGTAACCGGCTTCCGGCAGCATTGTAATCAATGGTATTAAATAATTGAAATAACAGAGGTGTGGCAATATCTGCTCCTGTGAGTTCTGGCACTCCTTCCGCATTGGCATTGCCTACCCATACTCCAACCGTATATTTACGGTTATATCCAATGCTCCATGCATCTTTGCGTCCATATGATGTACCTGTTTTCCAGGCAATAGGTGGGGCATGGTAGCTGTTTTGGTAGCCTGTAGGCAAATCAGGGCGCACGGCCTGCATAAGTATTTCGCTGATCATATACGCTGCTTGTCTGGATATCAGCCGAACCGTAGTTTTTTTTTCTCCCTCAGAAGACTGAAAACTGGAAATAGGTGTAAATAAGCCTTCATTGGCAAATGAGCTGTACAAGCCAACCAGCTCTTCGAGTGTAGTACCACAACCTCCCAGGATTACAGATAAACCTAACTTGCGTTCATCCCGTGAAATCTGCTCAAAACGAGCGGCTTTGAGTTTATTGACAAAAACAGGGACTGTAATATCTTCCAATACCTTAACAGCTGGAATATTAAGTGAATTGACTAATGCATTCTCTACTGTAACAGCACCATTGAATTTCTGATCAAAGTTTTCCGGGGAATAGCCTCCAAATTGAGAAGGAACATCCAGTAGCATGGTTTTTGGGGTAATCTTACCTGCTTCAATACCTAAGGCATATACCAGCGGCTTTAATGTACTACCCGGAGATCGGATTGCCCTGGCATTATCTACTTGTCCGGCATGGTCATTGTCTGTAAAGTCCGGTGAGCCAATGTAGGCTGTTATCTCTCGTGTCTTATTATCTGCAACAATTACTGCCAGATTATGAATATTATACTTGCGAATACGTTTGTGATAGTTATAAGCAAGTTGTTGTACCTTATCCTGAGTGATTCGGTTTAAGGTGGTTTTAAGAATCGCTTGTTCCGGATATTTAGTATGTAACCGATAAGACAGATGAGGTGCTATGTTGGGTAAAGGAGTACGTCGTAACTGTAGAGGCTCATTAATCGCATCGTCAATCAGTGTATCACTGAAAACTTCATCCTCCTGAAATCGCTTGAGCCATTTGTCACGTTCCTGTTTTAATAAAACCGGGTTGCGGTTCAGTGAGAGAGATGTAGGCCGATTAGGAACAATTGCCAGTGTAGTGATCTGGGCAACACTGAGACGATTGGGTAACTGCCCAAAATACAATAAGGCAGCTGATTTTACACCTTCTACATTGCCTCCATAAGGAACAAGATTCAGGTACAATTGTAATATCTCATCTTTGGAATAATACCATTCCAATTGTAATGCCCTGAAAATCTCAATAATTTTATTGCCATAGGTCCGTCGTTTTGGTTCCAGGAGCCGGGCTACCTGCATGGTAATGGTAGAAGCTCCAGATGTCTTTCTTCCTGTGAAAATGTTATTAACCACTGCTCGCCCGATTGCCATTACATTAACTCCCGGATGATAATAAAATAGTCGGTCTTCCTTATGAATGATAGCCTTACGTAGTTCTGGAGTAATTTCATCTAGTTCTGTTTTCATCCGCCACTTGTCATCATGACTGAGAAATGCATACAAAACGGAGCCGTCTTTTGCCGTAATAAGCTGAGCATACTCTACTTTGGTATGAAGTGGAAAGATAAAATTGAGTATAAGAAAGAGAACTATTGATACTATTATTGTCAGACTTATGCGTTTTGCCCAGCGAAACCAGCTTTTGTTGCAATTGTTTCTGATGAAAGCAATAATAGTAGTACCTATTGAGGGTTGAGGAATAGAACTTAGTTGTTTCTTCAAAGAAAATTTCATGTAATAGACAATATGGCAGTGCTGGTATTCAAAATTATACAGAAAAAACGATTTTTCGTTGAGATTAGGATATCCTACTCAATATTCTTTTATACTTTTGCTGGCATAGGACGATTGTCTTCGCTGGATTGACATCTTTGATTTATTTGTAATGTCTGAATCTGTTATCCCTGTAACACACTTTCTGTTTGTTGGGGCTATCTTGTTTTGTATTGGAATTGCTTTGATAATTACCAAGCGTAATGCCATTGTTGTATTGATGGGAATCGAATTGATCCTCAATTCCGCCAATCTAAATTTTGTAGTGTTTAACCGACAGTATCCTGAGAATGTGCAGGGTCAGGTGTTTGCTTTATTTGTCATTGTAGTTGCTGCTGCTGAAGCTGCCGTAGCTCTTGCAATTGTATTGAAAGTATATCAGTATTTTGGTACTATAAATCTGGATGAAGTAAAAGATTCCAAAAAAGACTGACAACTACTTTATGATATGAGGAAATAATAATTAAATCCGTAATTAAAATTTTATTTGCCTATTAACATCAGATGATGGTTTTTGCTGCTCTTTTTCTTCCCTTAATTGCCTTTTTATGCCTCCTTTTTTTGGGAAAGAAATTACCTCGTCAGGGAGATTGGGTCGCCATTTCAGCTGTTATCGCAAGCTTCGTCTGTTCTGTAATTGCAGTTTCAGAAGTCTTTCCTGTTAAAACACTTCATTATGAGGTGAAATGGTTTTCTGTTTTTGTGCATGAATTCAACGTGGGATTATTGTTGGATAAGTATTCCGCAATAATGCTCATCCTGGTGACATTTATATCAGCCTTGGTGCAGATATACTCGACTGCCTATATGAAAGGTGATTCCCGATATAGCCGATATTTTGCTTATTTGAGTTTATTTACCTTTGCCATGTTGGGACTGGTGCTGGCAGATAATCTTTTTTTGTTCTACTTCTTTTGGGAACTGGTTAGTGTAGCTTCTTACCTCCTTATTGGATTCTGGTATGAAAAACCAGATGCTTATCGTGCTTCCCGTAATGCTTTTATTATTAACCGGATTGGGGATACAGGTTTACTCCTGGCCATGATGTTTATCTATCTTCAATTTGGGAGTTCAGATTTTATTCTACTTACACAGAAAGCTGTTTTTCCTGAAAACACCTGGTGGATGACGTTAGTTGGCTACGGAATTTTTTGTGCTGCCGGTACGAAATCAGCTCAGTATCCTATGGCTATCTGGTTACCACGTGCCATGGCCGGTCCCACACCTGTTTCTGCTCTTATCCATGCGGCAACTATGGTGGCTGCAGGAGTTTTTCTAATGATACGAACTTTTCCATTTTTAGAAGATAACATCCTGATGCTGGCTGCTATCGTTGGAGGTATCACTTCATTTACAGGTGCGTTTGCCGCTTTATTCCAACATGATATCAAAAGAGTACTAGCTTATTCTACCATTTCTCAGTTAGGATATATGATGGCAGCAATTGGTGTTGGTGCTCCTGAAGCTGCATTGTTTCACTTGGTTACTCATGCTTTTTTTAAGGCAGGATTGTTTTTATGTGCAGGATCTGTTATAGATGCTCTACACAAAGCGGCTCATCATATGCATATCTCAGATCCTGATTTTGATGTACAGGATATGCGTAATATGGGAGGTCTACGTAAGCAAATGCCAATTACCTTTCTTTGTTTTGTAATCTGTTCGCTAGCACTTGCCGGATTGCCCTTAACATCCGGATTTCTATCCAAGGACTTTATTCTGAATCAGATGCTGCTTTGGTCATTTCAGGGAAATTCCCTGGATTGGACCTTAGTTGTTCCTGTTATGGGCTTTCTGGGTGTTTTGTGCACTGCATTGTATACAGGCCGACAACTTAAACTGATTTTTGGTGGGCAGCCTCGATACTTCGCTTTATATGATGATCAATTGCGATACATCAATGAGTTTACTGAAGAGTCTCCTGCAGTAATGCGCCGAATAATAGGAATACTTGCTGTCCTTTCGTTTTTCTTCTGGTTCTCCTGGATTCCCTGGGATGCAATGAAAGGATGGTTTTTTGACGCCTATCCAATTGCAACAAATGAAAGAAAAGAGGGCTTGTGGGGTGAATTAACTCATACTATAGCACATGAGTATACATTGATCCTTTCATTGGGACTTGTGATAATCGGGTTGAGTATTGCTTTGTGGAGGACTGGACACCCCAATCGGTTAATTCCTGGATTTGTTCGTAAAGTTTCGTATCACTTTTTTTACACAGAAGCAATTGCACACTTGATATTGGTTCGTACTACATTCCTTGCTAAAAAGATTAGCTCTTGGATTGACCGTAGTGTCATAGACAGAGCAATTGATCTGGGGGGCATATTCACGGTGACAATTGCACATATACTTGGTTGGATTGACCGTACTTTTATCGATGGAAGTGTAAATGTGATTGCATATGTAGCAGGTAAAACAGGAGAAGTGAGTAAATCAATTGCAGGAAGTCGGATACAAAGTATGTTTACTGCGGCTTTGCTGGGGTTATTACTAATACTCATCTGGGTTGTATTTATTTGACAGATTCAGCTACTTACGAAGTTTTTTATTCTGATCTCTAGAGCTTACGTATTCTATTAGCTCTTTGTGTTTAAATACTTCTATATTAAAAAAGACCATAGTACATCAAATTATATTTCTAATTGGAACATATACTTACCATACTCATTTTCCTGCCAGTAGTAGGATCTTTGGGAATACTTGCCTTGCCTGGTGGAAAAAACTATTTGTACCGATGGATTACATTCCTCATCAGCACAATTAATCTTGGACTGTCGGTTTGGGTATATTTAAATTTTAATCCATCTCTATCTGGTATCTCCAATGAGAAAGCCATGCAGTTTGTGGAGAAAGTAGACTGGATTACGATTGCTGTTGGGGATATAAATAAAATCGGCATTCAGTATTTTGTAGGATTGGATGGATTGAATATGCCAATGGTGTTACTTTCTGCACTGGTGTTATTTATTGGTGCTATATCTGCCTGGAATATCAAATATAAGGCAAAAGGATTTCATTCACTTTTTTTATTGCTGTCTGGTAGTATAATCGGATGTTTTGCTGCGCTTGATTTCTTTTTATTCTTCCTGTTCTTTGAGTTTATGTTGCTCCCTATGTATTTCCTGATCGGGATTTGGGGAGGCAAACGAAGAGAGTATGCATCTATTAAATTTTTTATTTATACATTGGTAGGGTCGGTATGTATTCTGTTAGTTATGATTATGCTGGCTTTTTCTGTGCAGTATCCAAAAGATACCTATACGTTTAATTTGCTGGCACTTGCTGATCGGACTAACTTTATCCCTGATTCATTGTTAAACTGGCAAAATTCCCGCTGGCTAATCAATATGCCAGCACGTCGCTGGGCATTTTTGCTATTGCTAACAGGTTTTGCCATAAAACTACCAGCCGTACCCGTACACACATGGTTGCCTGATGCACACGTAGAAGCCCCAACGCCTATTTCTGTAATTCTGGCTGGTATTTTGTTGAAGATAGGGGGATATGGGCTATTACGCATCGGAATTTCAATCTTCCCGGATAGTGGATGGATCTATTCAGATTGGATGGCAGTTTTGGGAGGGATATCTATCGTATATGGAGCTTTGAATGCAATGGCTTCACATGATTTGAAACGTATGGTAGCTTATTCTTCTGTAAGTCATATGGGATTTGTGCTCATTGGAATTGCTTCGATGACAAGTGAAGGGATTAATGGAGCTATGTATCAATTGTTTAGCCATGGTATTTTGTCTGCTATGCTGTTTTTACTGGTGGGTGTGTTACAGGATAGGACACATGATAAAACAATTGAAAACTATCGTGGGTTGGCAACAAAGATGCCTGTTTATACAGGAATGACTATTATAGCATTTTTTGCATCACTTGGCTTACCAGGTTTTTCCGGATTTATTGGAGAGTTTTTTACGATTATGAGCACGTTTGGTACAGATATCATCCCTCGCTGGGTGATATTAGCCGCAGTGGCTGGGCTTGTGTTAGGTGCTGCATATTTCCTATGGACGTTGCAACGGATGTTTTTCGGAAAATACTGGTCTAAAGGAGGAGAAGAATGGGCTATTTTGTTAACGGACTTGAATCTACGGGAGAAAGCAATGTTGATTATACTGGCTATTCTGGCTTTGATATTTGGAATTTTTCCCAATCTGTTATTTACGCCCATGTCTAAAACGATTATGACACTGACAGATATGATTCAAAAGTCTTGAGATGTCTCAAGACTTTTGTTTTGTACTTTATTTAAGAGATGTCGTCAGTTTTATAAAATAGATAGTTCCTCGATCCGTTTTATTGGTGGCAGGTAGAACCTTTGCCATATAGTTATTAGGAGTATTGGTATCATTAAGAATTCCAAAATCATCATCATTGACAACTGCAATCGTATTGTTGTCTATAATCGTTAATCCCTCTGGCTTATCATGTGGGTAACCTGGAATTGCCTGAAGAAGATCTACTACCAGTGTTTTGGTAACAGGAGTGATGGAATTACTTTGTAGTTCCGTATCAGTTAACTGTTCAAGCGTCTTTCCATTATATAACTTTCCATTAGCCCCATTTGTAGCATCTGATACATCTGTTGCATTACTAACATCTATCTTATACACTCGTTTATATACAGCAGGGCTTTTGCTATCCTGAGGAAAATCTCCATCCCGTTCCAATACCAGAAATGTTGTATTGGTAATCGCCACAATATCACAATTGGACAAACCATTAGCATCCTGTAAGTACACATACTGTTTTGTTGCTGCTGTGGCTATATCGAAGAAAACAATACGAGTGAGTTTCTTGTTAACAATCGCAGCACTGGACGGATTATACATGGTTGATTGCATAATGCCTACAAGAGTCTTGTTGTCAGGAGTGATCGCTAATCCTTCCATACCGCGATTTGCCCGACGGGTTGCAAAAACTGCGGGAAGCTTACGGCCACCTGTACCTGTACCAAACGGATTAATGCGTTCAATCGTTTGACCATTTTGTGAGAAGTGGGTAATGTGTGGGCCGTATTCGTCACTTATCCAGAATGTTCCATCTGATGCTGCAACTAACCCCTCAGAGTCAATTCCTTCGATATCATTATCCAGCAGGTTGCCATTCGTATCATAGGCACCTTCACCTGTTGCACCATAGCCTGTAGGGTTTGGTAAGCCGGTGAGTTTTACACCCGTACTGGTTTTAAGTTCAATGGTACTTTCCAAAACCAGTGAATCGTTTTTTAAGGTAAATTTACCAATAAGTGGCGTGAAGTCAGGCTTGGCAAAGATTTTGGAATCTTTTATTGTCCCATCTACATTAGGCCCGCGGTCTGTAAGTAAATAAAAACTTCCGGTTGTGTTAGGAACAACTGCTAATCCGGAGCCGAATCCTCCATTGTAGACCTTTACTCTCGCTGCATTTGTTGCCAGAACTTTGGGTGATGCCTGAAGCGCAGAATCCGGATACGTAAATGGAGCGGGATCATCACTCTGACAGGAAAGGAATACAAGAAAAAGGCTGGCAATAGATAGACTAGGTAGTTTGCGTTTCATAAAGATAAAAATGATATGAGTTGTATGGTTCGACAAAGAAACAAATCATATATTATCTGGAGATTATGGGAAAATTAACGAATATCGTGTCTGATTCTTTTTAAGAACCTATTTTAGGAGGACTAGGCTTTTATAAGTTGGAAATGGGAAAGGGAAATTTTTAAGAAAAACTATAATATATATTTGAAAAGTTGATTTGTATTTAGGTAATTGCAGGATTCTTATTGAGAAAAAATGTATTCTAACATTTACTATTTTATCTTTGTAATCCCATAATTATTATTCTCATATATTTAATCTTTTTAGGGTTTAATCAGAAAACCGAAACGTAATTGAGTTATTGAAGGGTAAGCACTAAACCAGATACCTGCAAACAGTATATAATCCATGTTAAATCTTGTACTTTTCGGCCCGCCGGGAGCGGGTAAAGGCACTCAATCGGCCAAACTGATTGAAAAATACCAGCTGGTTCATATTTCTACCGGCGACCTGTTCCGTATGCACATCAAGGAAGAAACTGCATTAGGTAAACAGGTAAAACAGATTCTGGCAGATGGACTTCTGGTACCAGATCAGGTAACTATTGACATGCTGGAAGAGGAAGTACAAAAGAATCCTCAGGCAAAAGGGTTTATCTTCGATGGATTTCCCCGTACAGTAGCACAGGCTCAGGCTCTAGATGATTTTTTGGCTGGTAAAGGCGAAAGTATTAATCTGGTAGTTAAACTGGACGTGACTGAGGAGGAAATAAAGCAACGTATTGCCGAACGCCAGAAGATAAGTGGACGTGTGGATGATGAGGCGGAAAAGCTGCTGAAGCGTATTGATGAGTATTTTTCAAAAACAATTCATGTTTTACCATATTATGAAGGACAGGGTAAAGTAGCTGTTGTAAATGGTATTGGTAATATTGAGACTATATTCCAGAATTTGTGTCAGGAAATTGATGCAGTAATTGCTTCTTAAGCTATCTAAAAACACTGCTTAAACGATTTATTTTAAAAGCCCATAAAAGAACACTACTTTTGTGGGCTTTTTTGTTTAGAGGTTGTATATATTATTTATAAAGAAGCGAAAAGGAATATTTTGTAGCGAGCCGAGTGATTTACCTATAACCCAATCACCACATAGCCAGCGGCTATGTTCCGAAAAATAGGTGAAGGCGCAGCACAAAAGATGACTTTGCAGCCTTTAAGAAATAATATATACAACCTCTGAAAAGCGGATTCTGGTTGAGGAAATTAAAAACGAAAATTAAGTCATGTCATCTAACTTTATAGATTACGTAAAAATACACATGAAGTCTGGTTCGGGTGGAGCAGGCTCAATGCACTTCCGTCGTGAGAAACATGTTGAAAAAGGAGGACCAGATGGTGGTGATGGAGGAAGAGGAGGACATATAATTTTGAGAGGAAACTCGCAGTTATGGACACTTCTCCATCTTAAGTACCGTAAACATGTTATGGCAGAGGGAGGTAAGCCAGGTGAAGGAAATCGTCGTACGGGTGCTCAGGGAAAGGATGAGATACTGGAAGTACCGATTGGAACGGTTGCCAAGCTGGCTGAGACAGATGAAATAATAGGGGAGATTACACATGATAAACAGGAATTACTAATCTTTCCTGGTGGTAAAGGAGGATTAGGTAATGACCATTTTAAAACTCCAACCAACCAAGCTCCCCGGAAGGCGCAACCAGGTGAACCAGGTACAGCAGACTGGGTTGTTCTGGAGCTTAAACTTTTGGCCGATGTGGGATTGGTAGGTTTTCCTAATGCAGGTAAGTCAACTTTGCTGGCTTCTGTTTCTGCTGCAAAACCGGAAATTGCAGATTATCCTTTTACTACACTAGTTCCTAATCTTGGAGTTGTTGCTTATCGTGGAGATCAATCCTTTGTTATGGCTGACATTCCAGGAATTATTGAAGGGGCTGCTGAGGGACGAGGGTTAGGATTGCGGTTTCTGCGACACATTGAACGTAACTCAAGCTTGTTGTTTCTGATCGCCGCTACTACAGAACATGCGGGAAAAGAATACAAGATCCTGCTTAATGAATTGGAAGAGTATAACCCTGAGTTACTGGATAAGAAGCGGATTATTGTTCTTTCCAAATGTGATCTGATTGACGAGAAAGAAAAGAAGAAATTGCTGAAACAGCTACCAACTGATATTCCTCATGTGGCTATTTCATCAGCAACAGGACTGGGTATTCAGGAGATGAAAGACCTGATATGGACAGCTTTGCATTAATTGAGCTATTTAACCTAATTATAATAAAAAAGAAAACGCCCTTACCAACATAAGTAAGGGCGTTTTCTTTTACAATGAATAGGTTATTTGTCTTCAACAATACCCTCCAGTTCGTAAACTGCTGATGTCGAAAACCATCCTACGGGTTGTTTACTGGAATTTGTATTATTTGTAAAATTGGTTCGAAGGTTTTCTGGTGGACGTGCAAATAAACCTCCATTATTGATCTGGGCTTCTGCCTGAGTGAAAAACTCCAATGTTTCTTTTGTAATAGACCATATCTCAACTCTTATCTTATCCCCAAGTGCAAATGGATCATCGCCATCTGTAATTGCTTCCCGTATGGGAGGGATAAATAAGAATCCATCGGATCCATTCTCATTATCCGTTCCACCTATGCCATTTGTAGCATATGTCAGGAGTTTGGTTTGGTACTTGCCATTTTTGAAGGATTTAATCCAATAGTAATCTTGTTTTCCCAGAGAGTCTCTACCATAAAATTCTGCGTAATAACCAGCTTTGTCATCACCTGATTCTTCTTTATAGTCAACTGTGATAGAATCAACTTTTGTTGTACGATTAAGATTGCTGCTAGCCTGGTATTCATTATTATCATAGCGAACTGTAAGTAGAAACTTGTCACCTACTTTTCCAATGCTGTCTTTACCTGCTGGCTTCCAAATGTACTGACCATCGGTTTGCATATCTGTAAAAATAAACTCTCTTCCTGTTGTTGTATTTTGTAAGATAATTTCTGCTCCACTTACAGTAGGAGCATCACCTGTTTCAAAATATGGAACGGTCTTGGTGAGTCTGATAGTTTGAGCACTTGGCGTATTACTAATAAAAGCATCAATCACTAGTTGAGATTCCGCTGCTGCTACATCTAATTGAATTACATCCTCACAGGATGACAAAAGGCAGATTGTCAGGATTCCGATTATAAATAAAGATATATGTTTCATAAAGTGTTAATCTCTTATTGAAAAGAATAGCAGAAAGCTTTAAAACTTGAAATTATAAGAAACTGCAGGTACAAACGATCCTATAATAGAGTAGCGGATTGCCTGGGTCTTTGGTACTCCATTGCTGGTTTCTGCATATTTATAATCAGGATTATTCTGAAAATAAATAGAGAATGGATTTCGGCGGTTATAAGCATTATAGACTGAGAATACCCAATAACTTTCCCATTTACGTCCTTCTTTCTTCCGGTTTTTCTTTGTAGCTGATAAGTCTAATCGGTGGTAAGCTGGGTTGCGGGAATTATTCCGATCTTCATTAGGTAATAGAGGAACTGTTGGTAGTTGGCCAAACTCTGCCCGATTTGTATAAAATGTAATAGGAGTGCCAGACTGATAGACAAAATTAGCCGCAATACTCCACAAAGGTGTCAGCATATAATCAGCGGTTACACTCAAATTATGAAGACGATCAAATCGATTCGGGAACCATTTTCCGTGATTGATGCTGGTATTGGCCAAACGACGTTCTGTTCTTGCCAAAGTATAACTAATAAAGCCTGTTAGTCGCCCTGTAGCTTTTTTGACAGAAAACTCTATTCCGTAAGCCCGACCAATACCCTGAAGAAGATCGCCTTCTAGATTCTTATTTAGAAGTAGATCCGCGTTGTCTACATAGTCAAGCTGATTTTGAAGGTCCTTATAATACACCTCTGCAGAGGCTTCATAGGTGTTTTCCTGGAAGTTACGGAAGTACCCTAAAGCTACCTGATCTGCTAACTGTGGTTTGATATTATTGGTACTAGGTGTCCATACATCCAATGGGGTTGATGCTGCAGTGTTTGAAACTAGGTGAATGTATTGAGCTGTACGATTATAGCTTGCTTTTAAAGAGCTTCTGTCATTTAAGATATAATTAGCAGAGAATCGAGGTTCCAGATTATTGTAGCTTGCTATTGTTTCCCATGAATTAAAATGTTTGATGTTGGAAGGCTGTCGTCTTTCCCCATTGGCAGGAGTATCATAATAATAAGCATCTCCTGATCCCAGGTATTGGAAGAGGGAATAACGTAATCCGTATTGAAGTGTAAGCTTATCACCTATTTTCTGCTCATTATCTATATAAATGCCACTTTCTAATGCATATTTACTTTCCAGACTGATATTATTTGTAGATTCCTGGCTACTTACAATTGCCTTACCAGGGCGAAAGTTGTAGAAGATACTTTGTGCTCCGAAACGAAGTGTATTTTTGGTATTTATATAGTAAGTGAAATCCGGTTTAAGGCTCAGGTTGATAATATTAGAACTCCAATCAAACTGGGCCTTCTCCACATTATCCTTGAACCCAAGGAAGTAATCGTAATTGCTGTAGAACGCAGTTAGATTCATAAAAAGCTTATCGTTATATAAGTGGTTCCAACGTGCAGATGCCGTAGTACTTCCCCATTTGAATCTGAAATCATTAGAACCAAATACATCCCGGCCAAAATAGCCAGACAGATAAACCGTATTTTTAGGATCAATGATATAATTTACTTTGGATGTTAAATCATAGAAATAGAATTGACTGCCTTTTAAATCTCCATTCAGAAACGGTTTGGCCAGAATATCAATATATGATCTACGTGCTCCGATTACAAAAGAAGCTTTGTCTTTAATCAATGGTGCTTCTAGTGACAAGCGACTGAATATAACCCCTACACCACCTTGTCCTGAGAATTTTTTATTGTTTCCTTCTTTGGTACGTACATCCAGAATAGAAGACAGACGCCCTCCATATTGAGCTGGAATCCCTCCCTTAATCAGCTTCACATCTTTTACGATATCCGGATTGAATACAGAGAAAAAACCAAATAAGTGCGCAGAGTTGTATACAGGTGCCTCATCAATCAAAACAAGGTTCTGATCAATACTACCTCCACGAACATTGAATCCTGTGGCTCCTTCACCAATGGTACTAACACCAGGTAATAACTGAATACTACGGATCACATCTACTTCACCCAGAAAGGCGGGTATTTTCTGGATAGTTTTGATATCTAGCTTGTTGACACTCATCGATACATCTCTGACGTTAGCATCCGGGCGATCGGCAGTGACAACAATTTCATTTAACTGCACTCCTTCTTCCGTTAGCTCTACATCCTGTTTTACATTTGCATTTAATGTGATGTCTTTATAAAAAGACTGATAGCCGACATAAGAGATACCTATGCTATATGTACCTGAAGGCAGGGTGAGAGAATAAAATCCATACTCATTGGTTACAGTACCATTGGATGTACCTTTGACAAAAACGGCTACTCCAATCAGGTTTTCGCCATTCTTGCTATCCTTGACATACCCACTAATAGTAAATTTTTCCTGTGCCAGAGCAAGCTGAGTACATAAGAGATAGCTTACAAAGAGGCACATGCATCGATAAAGTTGATTCATAGCGTTAGGTTTGATAATAACTTAAGAAAGTGTTCAGATTAAAAAAGTAGTCTCCGATTTTTATTGTAAGACGTAAAACTATATCAGTTTCCTTTATATAAAATAGATAATTTGGATGAAACGTTGAAATGATCCCGCCAACGGCAGATTTAAAGGTGTAGACGCTATGCAAATTAAGGTGTATATAAAGTATCTTTGAAGTCATTTTTATATAGAAAGTTACATGTCTTCTCCATTCAGTTATAAAAACTTTAGTATCCCCAATCCTATCAGTGGCAGGCGTTTCGTTGTGCCCGATATACATGGATTTGCTCATACTTTTCGAACATTGGTTGAAGAGCAGCTTCAGCTAAGACAAGCGGATCAACTTTTTCTACTAGGCGATTACATAGATCGCGGGCCTGATAGTGTGGGTGTTATTGATTTTATCTTACAGTTACAGGAAGAAGGATATCAGGTCTTTCCTCTGAAGGGAAATCATGAAGAGAACTTTCTGGATAATTATATTCACTATCATCAGGGCGTTTATCAGAAGTTCTTCCTGCAAAGCATCCAGTCAGAGAAATTATACAAACTACTTGACAAGGATATGCATCTATTGCCAGAGTATAGTGCCTTCTTTGATTGTCTTACAAATTATTTTGAGCTTGATCGGTTTTATCTGGTGCATGCAGGTTTTCGTTTTTCCAGTATACAGCCCTTCGAGGATTTTGATGCGATGCTTACCATCCGGCGATTTCAACATAATCCTACTCAGAAGACTATTGTGCATGGACATGACGTCACAGATCTGGATATCATTCGTCATAGAATAGAACAGCGAAACAATATTATTCCGTTAGATAATGGTTGTTATTATGGCCCTGTACTAGATCAGTTAAAAACTATTTCTCCTCTTCAAAATGTGGGTAAGCTACTGGCGCTGAATCTGGATACATTTGAGTTATATGAACAGAAGAATGTAGGCTAAAGTGTAATACAGTAGGATAACTCCAGAAGTTCTTTCAGTATATATAGATAGTAAATGCATTAGCAGATTTATGTGACTATTCCTGTCAAATAAGTTTGCACTTCAAAAAAGATATTATTTTTGCCGACATTATTCGGTTTTTTACGTAAATATCAATCAATAAATAGCAAAAATCCTTTGGCTGCTTCACTTTCCCAATTATTGCAAGGTGTTCCTGTACTAGCTACTACAGGTGATACTACTCAACAAATCACAAAGTTGTGTCTGGACTCACGGCAAGTGCAGCCAGGAAGTCTGTTCGCAGCTGTACGTGGTACACAAACGGATGGTCATCAGTTTATAGCAAAAGCTGTTGAATTGGGTGCCACAGCTATAGTATGTGAGCAGCTTCCTGACATACAGGTTGCTTCTGTTGTGTATGTTCAGGTTAGTGATAGTGCCAAAGCCTTAGGATTTATAGCTTCTAACTTTTATGGTAATCCTTCCGAAAAACTTAAACTGGTAGCTGTTACAGGGACTAATGGCAAAACAACTACTGTAACATTATTGTATCAACTCTTTCGCCGATTAGGATATCGGACAGGGATGTTATCTACTGTACGTAATTATATTGATGACAAGCCTGTAGAAGCTACACATACTACTCCGGATGCAATAAACCTCAATGCCTTACTGGCTGATATGGTGTCTGCCGGATGTACACATGCTTTTATGGAAGCTAGTTCGCATGCTATTGTACAGGAAAGGACAGCTGGAGTAAAATTTACAGGAGCTATATTTACAAACATCACACACGATCACCTGGATTTTCATCAGACATTTGATAATTATATTAAGGCCAAGAAGAAGCTCTTTGACGAACTACCTTCATCCGCCTTTGCACTGGCAAATCTGGATGACAAGCGAGGCCTGATAATGCTTCAGAATACAAGTGCCCATAAAGCAACTTTTTCGTTAGTCAACCCTGCTCCCTTTAAAGGACGTTTGATTGCCAATACACTACATGGCCTGGAAATGGAAATAGAAGGGAAAGAAGTGTGGTTTAAGTTGATAGGAGAGTTCAATGCCTACAATATTCTTGGGGTATATGCTACTGCGATTTTATTGGAAGAGCCTATCGAAGAAGTATTGATGCAGTTATCAGATGTATTACCTGCACCTGGTCGTTTTGATCAGGTGAGATCTGCTGAGGGAGTAATTGGAATTGTAGACTATGCACATACCCCTGATGCATTGGAAAATGTATTGGAAACTATACAGGAGCTGAAGGATGGAGGCAAAGTAATTACAATTGTAGGGTGTGGTGGCAATCGTGACGCAGCAAAACGTCCTGTAATGGCAGAAATTGCCTGTAAACTAAGCGATAAGATACTCTTAACTTCTGACAATCCACGCTTTGAAGAGCCAGAGGCCATATTAGCAGATATGGAGAAAGGAGTAAAAATTACGGATCGTAACCGTGTACAGACAATTGTAGATAGAAAAGAAGCTATTGCTAAAGCAGTGGCACTGGCACAGCCAGGAGATATTATTCTGATTGCCGGAAAAGGACATGAGACATATCAGGAAATTAAAGGAGTAAAATATCCTTTTGATGACAAGAAAATTATAACAGAACTATTTGAAGCTTAAGGTATACATACCATACTTATACAATCCCCTTAATTTGCTGTATTTTTAACCCGTATTATATAGATGCTTTACTATCTTTTTGACTATTTAGACAAACAGTTTGATTTCTTTGGTGCTGGCGTATTCCGCTTTCTTTCATTTCGTGCCAGTATGGCGTTGATCATCGCTATGTCTATTGGAGCTATATACGGAAAGCAGCTTATCAATCTTCTGCGACGATTACAGGTAGGAGAGTCCATTAGAGATCTGGGCCTTCAGGGACAAATGGAAAAAAAAGGAACACCAACAATGGGTGGATTTATTATCATTGGTTCTATTCTGTTACCAGTGCTTTTGTTTGCGCGATTAGATAATGTATATATTATCTTATTGATAATAAGTACCATATGGCTTGGATTGATAGGGTTTATAGATGACTATATTAAAGTATTTAAAAAGAATAAGGAAGGGTTAAGTGGCCGGTTTAAAATTGTTGGGCAAGTTGGTTTAGGATTGATTATTGGGCTTACACTTTATTATAATGACAATGTGGTGATTCGTAAATATGAAGGTCGTATCAACTACGATAATATCGCTGCAACCAAATACCATGATATCAAGTCACTAACAACAACAGTTCCTTTTTTTAAAAATAATGAACTGGATTATGGGCAAATTCTGACTTTTCTTCCCCATGATTATCAGTGGATAGTATATGTATTAATAGCTATTTTTATTATTACGGCTGTTTCCAATGGAGCTAATATTACAGATGGGATAGATGGATTAGCGGCAGGCACCTCAGCAATTATCGGCCTTACCCTTGGGCTATTTGCCTACTTGTCAGGGAACGCGATTTTTGCAAACTATCTGAAAATTATGTACATACCTCATCTTGGCGAGTTAGTAATATTTTGTGCCGCTTTTGTGGGTGCGTGTGTAGGATTTCTGTGGTACAACTCCTATCCAGCTTCTGTATTTATGGGTGATACAGGTAGTTTAACATTAGGTGGAATTATTGCGGTAATTGCGTTGATTGTTCGTAAAGAATTAATGATTCCAATCATCTGTGGCATATTCCTGGCAGAAAATATTTCTGTTATCTTACAGGTGTACTACTTTAAATACCAGAAACGACGCAGAGGTATAGAGTATGCACGAGAACACCGCTTGTTTAAAATGGCTCCGTTACATCACCACTACCAGCGTTTGGGATATCATGAATCAAAAATTGTAATCCGATTCTTTATCATTGCCATTATTCTGGCTGTATTTAGTATCGCAACGCTAAAGCTACGATAATCAATATCCACTTAGAGGTTTTAATCAGCAGTTAATTAACGAATCATATGAAAATTGTTGTTTTGGGTGGCGGTGAAAGCGGAGTAGGAGCAGCTTTACTGGCTAAAGCAAAAGGATTTGAGGTGTTTTTATCCGATAAAGGAAAATTACAGGAAAGTTATCGGCAAACGTTGAGGGACAATGATATTCCGTTTGAAGAAGAAACACATACTGAAGACTTGATTCTGGATGCCACTGAAGTAATTAAAAGTCCTGGTATTCCTGATAAGGTTGATATCATCAAGAAACTAAAAGCGCTGAGCATTCCTGTCATTTCTGAAATAGAGTTTGCCTCACGCTATACAAAAGCAAAGCTTGTTGCCATAACTGGTTCTAATGGAAAGACTACCACAACACTATTAACCTACCACTTATTTAAAGAGGCTGGTCTCAATGTAGGACTAGCAGGAAATGTAGGGCATAGTTTTGCAGAGTTGGTGATTGAAGATAAATTTGACTGGTATGTATTGGAAATGAGTAGTTTTCAGTTAGACAATAGTTATACCTTTCGTCCATATATTTCTATACTGACCAATATTACACCTGATCACTTGGATCGGTATGATTATAAGTTTGAAAACTATATTGATTCAAAGTTTAGGGTCATTCAGTCTCAAACACCAGAAGACTATTTTATCTATTATAGAGATAGTCCTCCCATTAAAGAAAAGCTGGAGACTATTGAGTTGAAGCCTCTTGCTTTACCAATTACAACCAGTCCTGAGGGGGCAGAGTTAGGTAATACAAACCTTTCGTATGTGACAGATTCGTTACTTAGAACAAGTTATAGGACATCAGAAATACAAATAGCTATAAAAGACCTCCCATTGAAAGGTGTACACAATGCATTGAATATTTCCTGTGCACTGTTAGCCTGTCAGATTGCGGGTATTAATGACACAGCTATTCTGGCAGGATTGCAGACTTTCAGAAACGCCCCTCATAGATTAGAGAAAGTAGGCGAAATAAATGGGGTTACATTTATCAATGATTCTAAAGCAACAAATGTAGATTCTGTGTTTTACGCTTTAGGTAGTTTTGATCAGGAACCATTGATCTGGATTGCGGGTGGTGTAGATAAGGGAAATGATTATACTCAAATAGAAGAGCTTGTAAAACAGAAGGTAAAAGCCCTTATTTGTTTGGGTAAAGATAATAGCAAACTGCAGGCATTTTTTAAGGGAAAAATACCTGCTATTTATGAAAGTCAGAGTATTGAAGATGTCATAACGCTAGGCACGGAAATTGGCAGGCCTGGAGATGTGGTATTGCTTTCCCCAGCTTGTGCCAGTTTCGACCTGTTCCGTAATTATGAAGATCGGGGAGATCAGTTCCGAAAAGCTGTAGTAAGCCGAGAATGAAAAAAAAAATTTTTAAATAAAAAGAGCCTGAGCATTTTACATGTTCAGGCTCTTTTTATTTAGAGCAATTTATATAGTACACATCAAAGACAATCTGGTTTAATTATTTTCATTTTTTGTGCTTTTGCTGGTAGGCTTGTTTTATAAGGTATACTAGTTTTCCATTTGTGTAAATCGTTGGATTAGTGTTGAGATTTGTACGTGTTTTGAAGAGATCTACTTATGATTTGCGGAAAGTGAGTTTTGAAAAAATGAGTATGAGTATAAGTACTTATTTTTACTTTTCTTCAATTAATTGTATTATTTATATATTTTTCATTGAAATGTTTATTATGAGATTTTGTGTTTTTATTTAAATGTTTAATAAAAATAGGTGATATGTAAGGAAAATAAATGTTTTTTGATCTAAAAACTTAAAAATATCTTTGATTTATAAAGGTTTTTTGGTTGTTTTGGTACGAGAATTGCAATTGATATTTTACTCGGTAATTGTATTTAAACTTTAATTTTAAATTTATGAAAACGCTTCTTTCTATATTTATATTCGTCCTTGTTTCAGTTGTAGCTGTGCAGGCACAAAGCTCTGGTGACTATAAACACCCATATGGTCTTACACAAACCAGTAAATCACAGAAAGCTACTAAGGCTGTTTCTACAGATCGCAAGGAGACTGTGAAGGTAAAACGTAACTATAAGAACCCACAGACTGAAAAAGAAGAGGTAGTAACCGTAGCTCCTGGAAGAACAGTAGAAACTGTTGTAAACCCATTGACTGCAACGGATAACTACAAACGTCAGAATCGTAACACAGAAGCAGATAATGCACCCAACGTGAAGGAAAATGATATTATGGTGCAGGACTCTCTAAATAAGAATAACAAGAAAGACTAATTAGTCATATATATAAAAATAAAGGCTTCTCTCTACAGGGAAGCCTTTATTTTTATGAAATAATAGCAGATATGCTATCTGCTATTACTTTACCTCCTTTGATAAGGATAATTCTCTGTGTTTTGGCTGCAAGTTCCAGATCATGAGTCACCAGAACCAGCGTCGTACCATTCTCCCGATTTAGTTCAAACAACAGATTTTCGACTTTAATACTGGTTTCATCATCCAGATTACCTGTAGGTTCATCGGCAAACAGGATTTTGGGACGGTTGGAAAATGCTCTTGCCAGAGAAACCCGTTGTTGTTCTCCTCCCGATAACTGAGTAGGATAGTGATGACCTCTCTGACCCAGTCCTACACGTTCGAGCAATTCCTGTGCATAAGCTCGTGCATTTTTTGCTCCTCGTAATTCCATCGGAACCATCACGTTTTCTAATGCCGTAAGAGTAGGCAACAACTGGAAATTCTGAAAGATAAATCCTACATGTTCATTCCGTACTGCAGCACGTTGGTCTTCTGTAAGATTATCCAAACATATGTCATTCAGATATACACTTCCAGAAGATGCTCTGTCTAAACCTGCACATAACCCTAGCAAAGTAGTTTTACCACTGCCTGAAGGACCTACAATGGAAAAGGTATCACCAGGTTGTAATTCGAAGCTTACTGCTTCCAACACTGTAAGAGTGCGGCCGCCACTTTGATAGGACTTGGTTAAGTCCTGCACACGAAGAATAGACATGAATATATGATTTGTCGGTTTGATAATTATAATGGTACCCTTTGTATGTTGGAAATTATCCACGTAAAAAGGTGCCATCCAATAAAATCCGTTTTGATTCGTATAGGGAAATAGTATCTTTCAAGTCTGAAATTTTATCCTATATTCTGAAAGACGAATAGACACAGGAAAAATTTTCAGAGATTGAATCTTTTATAGTTATCTGATTTAACAACAATACATAATAACAGTTCAAATGTCAACCTTGAAAACAACCATTTATCATTTTGTTGTCCTTTGGGTTATGGGATTAACATTGTTTGCCTGTTCTTCCAGGTCAACTGAGGATCAGACCAACTCCGAAAGAGTCAATGCAAATGATTCAACCCAAACAAATAAGATGCCTCTTGCTAAAAAGCAGACTATTTTATTTTTTGGAAATAGCCTTACGGCCGGATACGGATTAGATCCAACAGAAGCATTTTCTTCACTGATACAGAAAAAAATAGATTCGTTGAAGTTGCCATATACCGTTATTAATGCTGGCTTGAGTGGTGAAACCTCTGCTGGAGGGAAAGCCCGTATCAGCTGGGTGTTGCGACAACCTGTAGATATATTTGTTCTTGAACTTGGAGCAAATGACGGTTTGCGTGGGATTGAACTGTCTGATACCCGAAAAAATCTACAGGCTATTATTGACACCGTAAAGGCCAAAAATCCAGATACAAAGCTCGTATTGGCAGGAATGCAGATGCCGCCTAATCTGGGCAAAAAGTATATTACTGAGTTTAAAGATCTTTATCCTAAGTTAGCTGAAGCAAATCAGGCTGTCCTGATTCCGTTCCTGCTGGATAAAGTAGCAGGAATCCCGTCCCTTAATCAGTCAGATGGCATACATCCTACAGCAGAAGGACACCGAATCGTAGCTGAAAATGTTTGGGTTATTTTACAGCCTTTGCTTACACAATCGTCTTTATAAGTTTATATAGGGTATACATTCAAAAAAGAGTCATGAAAGCATATCAGGAAATATACAGTATTATTACTGCCTATATTCACAAGTTAACTTCCGATAAGAATATCATTGATGAAGTGACTCAGGAAGTATTGATCAAAGTACATCAGTCTATTCAAACACTTCAGCATGAAGATAAACTTACTTCCTGGCTCAAGCGGATTGTATACACTACTTTAATGGATTATTATCGGCGTGAACAGAGTTTGCTAACGCAGGAAATAGGAGAGTTGGTCTCTACGGAAGAATATAGTAATGAAGGCAATGAAGAAGTGTTACAGTGTATCCAACTGTTGATTGACATATTACCAGAGGAAGAACGACAACTTATGATTGCGGTTGAAATTGAAGGTGTAAAGCAAACAGATTATGCAAAGAAACATCAACTGCCTTTAAGTACAGTAAAATCACGAATCCAACGTGCCCGTCAAAAATTGAAGGATACCATAAAAGGCAATTGTTTTCTTACAAATGATGTATATGGGAATGTCGTAGACTATAAAAAGCCCTCTTTTGTTGACTCAGAAAAAATTATCTGATTTTTTCTGAGTCTTTTTTTTGTGCCTTTCGTCTGTTCTGAAAAATAGAAAATTCGAATGTTTACAAAGAAAAAGATGTATCAATTAGTAGTAGTAGTTATCGCTCTTATAGGCATGATTGCCGTAATCATAGGTCTTTATGCTTATCGATGGAATTTAGTTAATCCTCTTAAAAAGGCAACCCTGACTATTGGCAATTTTGAGCGAACATTTGTGTATCATGTACCTAGACAAGTTTCGTCCCATCCCAAACTGATTATTGCCTATCATGGTACGGGAATGTGGGCGAGTCTGATGCAGGTGTTTACAGGGCATGAATTTGATGAGCAGGCAGACATGACAAAAGATGCCATTATAGTTTATCCGCAAGGTTACGAGAGCAACTGGAATGATTGCCGAAAAACTGCTCCTTATCCTGCTAAACAGTTGCAGATAGACGATGTTAGTTTTACAGAGCAGATTATTGCTTTTTTTAGTAATGGGTATCAGATTGATAAAAAGGAAGTATATGCAGTTGGTTTTTCAAATGGAGGTACCATGGTAATGAAACTTGCCAGACAACATCCGGAATGGTTTAAAGGATTCGCTGTTATTGGTAGCAATATGCCAGCTGCTAGCAATGATGATTGTGAGGATATTGGCCAACCTGTATCAATGTTGTTTGTAAGTGGAGAAAATGATCCCATTGTTCCTTATCAGGGAGGTGAAATTATACTGGATGGCAAAAATTTTGGCTTTGTAAAAAGCGCAGAAGAAACTGTAGCACACTGGCTTACAATTAGCCAATGTACCTCTGAGAATTATAAAAGCTCTTATTATCCCAATATAAATCCTACTGTGTTTCGGAAAGATTATATGGCTCCAGTTACAGAAAAACGTATTTGTTTTATACGTATTGCAAATGGAGGGCATACTATCTCCAATCGGAATTTCCGAATACCTATTAAAAAGCTGGGCTACATGAATACAGATGTAGATGTCCCTGTTGTAATATGGGAATTCTTTATGAGTCTGAAATAGCTGTTTTATAATAGTTATAAAAATAAACCAGGTTACAGGCATTTTCTGGCTTTTGCTACCATTTGTAAAAAGATGGCGTGTAACCAATAATTGTTATTTAATTTAGACTATGACCGGAATTCTGTGCACAACAGAATGATTGGGAACGCCTCAGATTCTTTGATTAAAGTATAAATTGACCATTATTCGAATCGTTTTGAGTTTTGACCGCAATACCGATCATATTGAAAAAATATTCGAATAATGGTCAATTTCTCATTTGACCTAAACTCTGTTCACTTTTGAGTTGACTGGAGTTTAGGTCACTCTTCTGTTTGACTGGAATTCCGGTTGTTTTTATTAGTAATCGGAACTACAGTTATTTCTACGAATTATCAGAGTCCTGATAAGTATGAAACACGATCAGTATTCTGATATTCGCTGTATATAACTAGAATCTTGGTTAAGGTTCTATAAGAGAAATTTGTCTGAATGATAAAGCAGGAAAAAATAAATGATCATGCAAACACAATTCGGAATTCTGTGTAGCCAGTAGCCAGAGTCTGAAGAGAAAAATCACAGTCATGATTAAGAAGGATTTCGCGGATTAAAGTCAGTCCTATTCCCTGACCTTCACGTTTAGTACTGAAGAAGGGAGAGAATAACTGTGCAGCAGCTTCTTTTGAAATGCCTTTGCCCGAATCCTGAACTATCAGGGTGCGGAGGTCTGGTTTACTGATAAATTCTATTTTGCCATTCTGCTCAATAGACTCAATTGCATTTTTTATAATGTTTACCAATACTTGTTCTATTTGCTGAACATCAATAAATACAAGAAAAGGCAAATCAGGTATGTCAATGTTAAACTCAATGCCACTTGCTATAGCTTGCTGCTCCATAAGTGTCGCTACATCTCTGATAATATGATGTATATCTGCTTGTTCCCTTTGTGGTTGAGGAAGACGCACTACATCTGCAAAATTACGCATAAAAATATTGAGACGTTGATTGCGCTCCATCGCTACCTGTAAAGCGTGTATATACTCAGGTTTCTCGATTGCCTTATAGGTAAGTGCTGAATCCAGAATGGAATTGATGGGACCAATGGAATTATTTACCTCATGGGCCATCATCCGGATTACTTTTCCATAGGCATTCTTTTCTGCTTT
The DNA here is from genome assembly GCF_030068605.1 of Xanthocytophaga agilis. Lineage (NCBI taxonomy): Bacteria > Pseudomonadati > Bacteroidota > Cytophagia > Cytophagales > Rhodocytophagaceae > Xanthocytophaga > Xanthocytophaga agilis. The sequence continues at coordinate 300,588 of NZ_JASJOU010000010.1, read as the reverse complement.
GAGCAATTCTGCAGACAATTCTTCAATAGTGATAAAATAGCGTTGAAAGCCACGATCAACAAAATGCGATTTCTGGCATTTATACATCTCAATGCCATTAATACTTACTGTTTTGGATTCTCCGGAAGGGAGGTCTGTTAATGCTTCCAGTAATGGATGTGAGACTTCATTAAGCGCCTTTCCAAAGATGGTTTGATCTGTCAGATCAATAAATTGTGCAGCTTTGGGATTGATTGAGGCTATTTTCTGATCAAAGTCTAAGATAATAATTCCAATAGGAGAGGCCTGGATCAGATTCTCAAGAAAGAAATGCTGTTGTTGTTGTAATGTTCGTTCTTCCCTAAGTTTATCAATCATCATATTGTACACCCCAATCAACTGATCCATTTCATATTTTCCTGTTTTGACAAACTTAACATTGAAGTCTTTGTCTTTGATTGAATCAATCCCCGTCATAATTAACTTCAGAGGCTGAATGAAGTCCTGATAGAGCATGACAGAGGCACCTATAGATAGAAGGATTAGTGCCTCTGTGACAATGAATAGTATTTTGTTATCCTTGAGCCAGTAAAAGCTGAATACCAGTAAAATAGAGTGAACAAGAGCAATAAAGAGTATATACTTAACTTTCAGCGTCATAAGGAATATTGTATTTTTCTAATCGGCGATAGAGAGCACTGCGGCTGAGGCCCAGCGATCGGGCTACTCTGGCTATACGATGTTTATGAAAATCAAGTGCCTTTCTAATCAACTGTATTTCCATTTCTTCCAGGGTCATTATACCAATTTCAGGTTGATCTACCACTGGTTGAACAGTTGTTGATACTCCAGGTTGCAGACTAAAATCCTCTACTTCCAGCGTATCTTTTTGCGTCACAAGCACAGTTCGCTCTACCAGGTTTTTCAACTGCCGGATATTGCCAGGCAGAGGCTGGGTTTGCAACCATTGTTTGGCTCGCTTACTAATAGTGAGTTCTGGGCGATTGTAAATAACTTTTAGGTTGTTTACAAAGAAGTCTGCCAGCAAGGGAATATCTCCAGGGCGCTCCCGCAGGGCTGGGACCTTTACTGTGATAAGATTAATCCGATAAAAAAGGTCTTCCCGGAATGTTCCTTCTGCTACCATCTTTTCAAGATCGCGGTTTGTGGCACTTACTACACGTACATCTACTGACCGGGTTTGGCTGCTACCAAGTACTTCGAATGTCTTATCCTGTAGTACCCGCAATAATTTCACCTGATTACTTAGTTCCAGTTCTCCAATCTCATCCAGAAATATAGTTCCTTTGTGTGCCAGTTCAAATCGGCCAGCTCTGTCTGCTTTGGCATCTGTAAATGCCCCTCTCTTATGACCAAACATCTCGCTTTCAAACAAGCTTGTCGAAATGCCACCCAGATTTACCTTGACAAAGGATTTCTTTTGTCGGTGGCTACTATAATGTATCGCTTCTGCAATGAGTTCTTTGCCCGTACCACTTTCACCCATAATCAATACAGAGGCATCGGTAGTGCTGACACGGCCAACCGTTTCCAAGACCTGTAATAGTTTTGGGTCTTCTCCAATGATATTGTCAAAATAGTATTTCTCGTTTAGCTTTTTACGACTGATTGATTGGGTCTTTGTTTGTGAAAGACTCAGAATGGTGCGAATAGATTGGAGCAATTGTATATTGCTCCAGGGTTTACTTACAAAATCCTTTGCACCTGCTTTCATGCCCTTTACTGCCAGATCAATCGTTGCCCATCCGGTAATTAATATAACCGGGACTGTGGCATGTATTTTCAGGATTTGTTCCAGCAACTTCAATCCTTGTTCTCCTGATGTCTCAATAGAAAAATTCATATCAAGGATAATCAGTTCAGGTTTGTTGTTCTGGACAAACTGTATGGCTTCAGATGGAGAGCTGGCTGTCTGAGCTTCAAATCCTTCCTGTCTCAGTAACAAAAGAAGTGAAATGGAAACAGCATTATCATCATCAATAATAAGGATCATGATTCGAATCTAAGATAAACAAAGATGTAAAGGTTTTTTTGATTTTACTTTACTATCCTGAACATAAAACAAGTTGTGAAAGTACGCCACGTCTATTCTTCATGCAAGGCCATAGCGGGTTGGATGCTAGCTGCCTGTCGACTTGGGTTAAATGCACAGACCATTACTAGTAGATAAATGACGATAACAGATATCAGCATGGCAATCAAATATATATCAGCCGCTAAATCAAAGACATGAAGCAATGGGAACTGTACTGCAAAGAATAACCCAATGATAAGTGCAAACGTGGCAATTACCATTACTTCACCGATAAACTGCTTAGATATATCTTTTTCAGTAGCGCCAATGGCTCTGCGCAGTCCGATTTCTCCCTTACGCTGGTTGATATTTTGCCAGAGTATACCGAATAAGCCAAGAGAAACATTAAAGATCAGAAATGTGCAGACAATAAGTAGAACGGTCATAGGAATAAATACTACTTTGTTCTGATTAGCTTTTTTGTCTGTGAGGTGTTCAATTTCTACATTCCATCCTCTTAAAAGTCCACCCAGTCCTTTGAATAGTTTTGCTTCAAAGATAGCCCCGGTTCCTGGTTTTACTTTAACCAGTATATTTGATTTATAGTCTTTGCCAGCAGAAATAGGAAAAAATATACCAGCAACAGGGTCTGTAAAATCACCTTTGTCTTTGTAGCTAGCTACCACACCTACAACCTTATGGGTAGTATCTGCTTTAATAATTTTTCCAATTGGATTTTCATTGCCAAACAAGTTTTGACTTAGTTGTTCTGTAATAACAATGGGCTGATATTTAGTACCCTGATCTGTTTTATCAAACCATCTTCCTTTACTCATTTGTAAATTCATGGTTTTAGGATAGGTATCTTCTACCGTGTAGATATGGGCCATAGAGCTTATATTACCATATTTAACCGATGAGTTGTGAGTGGATGCAGCGAAAGGAAGATTCTGAGAAGCAAAACTGACTGCTTCCACTTCTGGAAAGGAGGTAATAAACTCTCTGGCTTGATGAAAAGGAGTACCTAATGAATCAGTTTCTATTTCTGTAAGATTATCCAGGTTTACGACCCACACATTCTCATATTCAAAGCCCATAGGTTTTGAATAATTTTGAATGTATTTAACCATAAGGCTTAATACTGCGAAAAGAACCATAAAAGAGAAAAAGATCTCTGTTATCAGTAAAAAGCTTTTTCGCTTTTGATTCCAGATTAATTTGAATAAGTGCTTTATCATATCAGTAGTGTCTTAAAACAAAAAGAAATAAAATTATTCACCTGCTTTCAGTGCCTTAACAATATGAAGACGAGACATCCGAAATGCAGGATATACACCTGAAAGCACTCCAAATATGAGGCAGAGAGTCAAACCTGTTGCCAGCACAGTGAAATTGATTGTCAGATCTCCATAGGGAATAAGGCCACTGTTATTGATAATGTACACTACCAAGCCTGCACCTACAAAACCAATCAGTCCACCGATAAAGGTGATGGCAATGTTTTCGACAATAAACTGCAATACCAGATGAGGAGAAGAAGCTCCAAATGCTTTGCGGACACCTATTTCAGAAGAACGTTCCAGAATACGACTGATATTGACATTAATCAGATTCACAGCAGGAAGCAGCATAAACAGAAAGGCGAAGATAGCACCAATTCGCATGAAGTAATCTCTGGGACTTTCTTCATCGATGCCTGTGAAGTTGCGAAGCATACCGTCAATAAAGTCGTCAGCATGGATAATTAACTTATCAAATGATTTAGGATCAGGTAAGGGTAGCTTTGCTGCCATATTATCAAACTCTGCCCGCATTTTTGGAACGTCAGCGGATGTGGAAGCCAGTAAAATGGCACAATACCGACCATTGTACTCAAGATTTTTCAGATTTATTTTGTCATGCGTATACGGCATATACACATCTGACGAAACGTGGATACGCGTAATAGGAACTTCTTTTACAACTCCGGATATACGATACGATTCATTGTTGATATTGATGTATTTTCCTACCGCGGCTACACCCTCACCAAAATATTGTCGTCTGGTATCTTCTGTAATAACTACTACCTTTTCACTATTAGCTACTTGGTTTGTCTGATATGGTTTGCCTTCGATGAACTTGAAGTTTAATACATTCCAGAATTCAGCATCTGTATACTTTGCAAAAAGAGAAAGCTTTTTATTGCCTACGAACGTATTAACATTGCTGGGTACAAAACTCATAAATGCTACTTTTTCAGGCGATTGCATCTTTTTTAGGTAATTTATGACGAAATAAGCAGAAATCGGACCTGTCATCTGTCCATTCTGTTTGGTGTTTCGCATTACAGAACGCATCACATAAAGTGATCGGTCCCGTTTATCTTCCGGATAGTTTTCGCCCAGGAGATGACTCAGGAAGGACGTGATTACCAGCAGAATCATCAGGGTAAAGCTGATTCCAAACAAACTAATGAATGTAAAGAACCGATTCCGTCCCAGCACCTTCCAGGCAATTTTCAGATAATTTATAAGCATACTATTCTTTGATTAATCTTTCTGTAGAATTAAGTTGTTAAAATGAGAGAACTCTAAAAAACCTGGCTGCCATCAAATAACCGGACAAGTCGGTGGGTGCGTTTAGCCATTTGTTCATCATGAGTCACCATTACCACTGTAGCTCCATCTTTTTCGTTGAGTTGCGTAAGAATATTCATGATCTCGTTACCCATCACACTATCTAGGTTTCCTGTAGGCTCATCGGCCAGAATAATTCGTGGACGACCTACGATAGCTCTGGCAATGGCAACCCGTTGCTTCTGGCCGCCTGATAGCTGTGTAGGAAAATGTTTCATCCGGTTGCTGAGTCCTACTTTTTCAAGAGCTTCCTCTGCCAGCTTTCGTCTTTCTTTGGCACTGCTGGTCCGGTATAAAAGAGGGAGTTCAACATTGTCTACAACAGATAGATCATTGATCAAATGAAAGCTTTGAAAAATAAAACCAAGGGTTTTGTTCCGAAATGCTGCCAGTTTTTTGTCTGAGTAGTTTGTAATCGGTTCATCATCAATGGTTATATTACCTTTGGATGGCTCATCCAGAAGTCCCATGATATTCAGCAAGGTTGATTTGCCACATCCGGATGGACCCATAATAGATAGGAACTCGCCTTTCTTTATTTCCACATTGATTTGATTAAGAGCAAGTGTTTCAATTGTTTTTGTCTGATAGACTTTTTCGATATTTTCTAACTTAATCATAGTAATTTGATACTTCCTGAATCCCGAAGGAAGTTTGTTTAGGTGAGCCTACCCGGGTGTAGGATATAGTATTTGGATATTATTTTTATAAAGAGCCGTTTCTTAATGCTCTTTCATTGGATGCAGGTACTGTAATTTTTTCATTCTTCAGAAAGTCGTATAGCGTTAGATTTCTGATGGTATAATGGGCTGTCCAGAAATTACGCAAAGAAGTGATATAATCCTGTTTGGATAAATCCTTTTCCTGCAAAGCTAGACTGAGATCCGTAATACTGAGATTTCCAAGAATATATCGGTCTTTGGCAATCTGATAACGCTGTTGGGCAATATCCTCTGCTTCTTTGGTAAGCTTAAGTTGTTCTTTCAACATATTTAACAGATTTACCTGTGTATAGATATCTCTCTCAAAATCATTTCGGTCCTGTTCTACTGTATATTCAATAAGCTTCTTGTTAGCTCTGCTGGTTTCCAACCGTGATCTGGCACGTCCCCAGTTCATAATAGGCAGATTAAACTCAACCAATACAGTTGTCAGATTTTGTGGTGACTTGTAAGCATCTGAAATTGTAGACGCTGCCTTGGAGTAGCCTAGTGTAGCATTGATATTGGTCTTGAATCCTACTTCTCCGCGAGCTTTAGCAATTTCACTTTCTGCTTCCAGTATCCTTCTGCGAAAAGCCAGAGCATCTTTTCTGTTTTCCAGAGCCTCTCTTAAAGCAACAGTCGCATCTATATACATATCAGGAATACTATCCGGAATCACCAGCACAATGTGTTCATTACTTCTATAGCCGATATATGATTTCAGATTACGTGAATAGGTTTCTTCATTCTGACGAGCTGCTATCAGTGCTTTCTGTGCTTTAAGTAACTCCATTTTTAACTGTAGTAAGTCATTGGTAGAAGATTTGCCCACATTATATCTTTCCTGAGCTATTTTATAGATGTTTTCATTGTTCTCCCGGTTCAATTCTGCCAGTTGCAAGTTAGTTTGTGCCAGGAGAAGATCGAAAAACAGACCTGTCGTATTAATGGCAATAGTTTCAATGGATTCAATATACGCTTGTCTGGATTCCAGATACTTGATAGGTTCAATCTTTTTATCCCATCGCAGCGTATTATAAGCAAATAGTGGCTGAGAGAATCCGATCAACACCGGACTACTATTGTAACGGGTTACATTGTTGTTAAAATCATCAAAACGTTGTAATTGACTATTGACAAAGATGGAGGCTCCTGTAGCTGCAATACCCTGGCTAAGTGAAAGACTGGCTAGTGCATTATTATTAATAACAGGTTGAAACTGAATACTTCCATCTGGTTGATATACCTGTGTAAATGAACGATTATAGTCAGGCAAATTACCATATAGTGAAAGTTGTGGTTTATAGTTCGACTGGTAGGTCCGCCATTTCCAGTAATTGGTTTCTCGCTCCGTTTCAGCCTGTTTAGATGCAATAGATTGGCCCTTGGCCATACCAATCACATCATCAAGTGTCCAGAGCGTTTGTGCTATTGCCTTCGTTGTAAAAGGTGATAGCACAAGAAGAATCAGTAATATGACTTTATGTGAGTATGAATACATAGTTGTAGTAGTCAGAGAATGAGTGATAGGTTACTTGTTGATAGAAATATCATTCAAATGTTCATATTCACTCATATCAGATATAATAATTGTCTCACCTGGCTTGATGTTGTTTTTGAGCTCTACAAAGTCGAAGTTTGACGCACCAATCTTTACCTGCCTGCGATGAGCTACACCATTCTCAAGTACAAAAACAGATTGCTCTGCTTTGCCTGAAAAGGCAGGGCCATTAGCTACCCGAACCACTTGTGAAGATGCATTGGTAACAATGAAAACTTCTACTTTCATATTGGGTCTTAATGCTGGATGATTGTTCTTTTCCAGTGCGACAATAAAAGTCAGGATGTTGTTTTTGATGGTAGGACGTATGTTGGTGATACTTCCACGAAGTATAATTTCGTTGATTTTAACAATGACGCTCATTCCAGTTCGCAACATCTCTGAATAGGTATCTGAACAGCTACCCTCTATGCTATACCCATTCAGATCAGCTATTTTAGCAAGTTGTTCCCCTTCAGATACACTAGAGCCAATGTTTTCATTTACCCAGGTAACTACTCCATTGCGTTTAGCTGTGATTTCGGCTTGTTTCAGTTTAGTTTCAAGTTCCCGAAGATCCTTTTCCTGAATACTTGCCTGTAGTTCCATTTCTCTTAGATCTGTTGTAACAGACTGTTTCATTGTTTTCAATTCATTGGCAAGCTTTTTCTTTTCAAGTTCGGCTGTCTTCAGATTAAAGTCCGCTTCGTTAACCTCTTCCTGTGTTGCACCTCCAACTGTTTTAAGATGTTGCGTATTGTTTAGTTTGGCTTGCAGACTTCCAATATTTAAGTCTTTTATGGCATTATCTACTTCGAGTTCGTAAAGACTTTTCTGAAGTTTAATTCGAAGTTGCGTAATCGCATTTCGTTTTAAATCAAGCTGGTCCTTCTGCTTCTCATAGTCATTGATGGTCTGTGACTTATCCAGCTCCAGAATAGGTTGGTCAATTTTTACAGTTGTGCCGGGTGTGACAATGACCCGCTTTATTTCTGCTTTGATAGGACTGGAGATTACTTGCTCAAACTCTGGTATGAGTACTCCGGACGCCGTCAGCGTATTTTCGATAGGTCCCAGTTCGGCTGTGGCTGTTCGGATTTTATTGGCAGAAATACTTGTCTTGAGAGAAGAACGGAAAAACAGAAATCCGGATGTAATAATAGCAACTCCTACTAATCCGGTAAGATAGGTTCTGATTTTTCGTTGGCGAAGGGTTTGGCTTGAAAGTTCTCTGTCCATTTTCGTAAAATTCTTTTGAAAGGTGACAGGTATATTTCAAGTCTTGTGCCAAATGAGGTATTGTGTTGATATTTAGAGAGTTATATGTTGTTTGAGATTTCTGTGCTCAAGTACTGAAAAAAGAAAAAGTGTTCATTTCTGAACACTTTGTTCGTTTACGGGAAAGCTCTATAGTATATAATGCAACAGATAATTATTTCTTACTGATTGAATCCAGTACACGCAGATATTCTTTTGCCAGATTTTCACGGTCAAAATGTGTTTGGGCATAGGTATATCCATTCATACCATCGATAATAAGTCGTTCTTTATCTGAGAGATAAAGTCGGATTTTGGCTACTATGTCTGCAATATTTTCGGGTTCTGCATATACTCCACATTGGGCTTCTTCTACCAGTTGCCGGGAAACTCCATCAATAACCATCAGGATGGGTTTGCGACAAGACATATAATCAAAGGTTTTATTAGAGTAGACTGTTTTGAATGTATCATTCTTTTTTAGGACAGAAGTGCCCAGATCAGAGGCAAGGATATATTTAAAAACTTCTTTCTTTGGAACTGAGTCTACAAACTGAACATTAGTAAGATTGCGTTTTTGCGTTTCTTCACGTAACATAGGTTTTTGCATACCATCACCAATAAGTACTATATGGGTATTGGTATCTTTCAGCGATTCTGCTACATCAATAAGTTGGATCAGGTGATTGGCAACGCCATGTGCTCCTACATAGGTAATGACAAACTTATCCTGCCAGCTAAGTTTTTTACGAAATTCATTGGCATCAAAGGAATGAAGTAGTTCTTCTGAAAGAGAAAAGTCTGCAGCATTGGGTATCATTACCGTTTTTTGAGCAGGTACCTTTTTATCTTCAATCAGTTTAATGCGAAAGGCAGGGGTGAGGCAGTTGATTAGTTTGGATTTTTTGTAAATGAACTTCTCAAACCAATAGGCAAACCGGATTATTGTTTTGTTCGTTAGTATTCCTGTATCAATAGCTGATTCCGGCCATAAATCGCGTATCTCAAAGACCAGCGGAATACGCTTCCAGCGAGATAAAATATAACCAGTTATACCAACAAACAAAGGTGGAGAGGTAACAAGCACCACATTATACTTTTTTCGGGCATAAAAGATTCCAGCCATAATGCTGGAAAAAACAAAAGAAAAATAAGCCCAAAGACGACCAATAAAATTTGTGTTGTATGCTTCTGACACATGACATCTGTAAACGGTAATATTTTGATCGTACTCCTCTCTAACAATAAATTTACCTTTGTGTTTATCCCGCTTCTTGCCACTGGCATAATGGACCATACCACCAATAACAGTTACCTGATGTCCGTTTTCTGCCCATACACGCGTCATCTCGTTAAAGCGAGACCCTCCTGGATCGTCTTTTTCCAAAAAATATTGATGAACTAAAAGAATATGCATTTTTTGTTTTAGGCTTATTATTTAGGGTATTAAGATTGTTTGTATGAATAAAATAAGTTTATTAGTCATAAATTGTACTATCTCTTTTGAATATGCCTTAGTTTCTGGAATAGTTAGCGTATTTATGACTTTAATTGAGAAGACGCGAAAATAGTATCTTTTTTCAATTCAGCGCTTGTATTCCTATTTTTGCGCAAAATATACCTATTCAGCAACCTGTTTCTATAAAATACATTCCTGATCTAAGTATGCGATTTATTGTTGTATCTGCTTGAGTGACAAATCAGGAAAAACTTTATCTATTCTTCTTACCGAAAAAAAGCCTTTGGCTATACTCATGACTACGGATTTACAACCCATAACATTTGAAAGTTTCAAACTGAATAAACAACTTCTGACTGCTGTCGCAGAAGCTGGTTATGAAACTCCTACCGAAATTCAGCAGAAAGCGATCCCTGTTGTACAAGGAGGACATGATGTATTGGGGATTGCTCAGACAGGAACCGGAAAGACTGCAGCGTACTTGCTGCCTATTCTCATGAAAGTGAAATATGCTCAAGGGGTAGCTCCCCGTGCGTTGATTCTTGCCCCAACGAGGGAATTGGTTATGCAGATTGACAAAGCTATTACTGAATTGGGGAAATATACAGACATTAGACACCTTGGGATTTATGGTGGTATTGGTCCTAAAACCCAAATCGAAACCATTCAGAAAGGGCTTGATATAATTGTGGCTACCCCTGGTCGGTTTATGGACATCTACCTGAAAGGAGAATTGATCACAAAGGATATCCGTACACTAGTGTTAGATGAGGCAGATCGTATGATGGATATGGGTTTTATGCCCCAGATCAGACGAATTTTGGAGATAATTCCAGTGAAGCGACAGAATCTGTTGTTTTCTGCTACGTTTTTGCCTCGTGTAGAAACACTTTCTGAAGAATTTCTGGAACATCCTGTCCGAATTGAAGTGGCTCCCCAGGCATCAACTCCTGAAGTTGTAAAACAGAGCTTGTATGAACTTCCGAATGTCAAGACCAAAGCACATTTTCTGGAGTATCTTTTACAAAATGCTGAATTAAGTCGAATCATTGTATTTACCAGAACCAAACAGACCGCAGAAAATATATATCGGTTTCTAACTCGGAAGATGCGGGAAGATGAAGTTCGGGTAATTCACGCCAATAAAGGACAGAATACCCGTATCAATTCGATGGAATCGTTTAAGGAAGGGAATGTACGTGTATTGGTTGCTACCGATGTGGCGGCCAGAGGGATAGATGTACAGGAGGTAAGTCATGTTATCAATTTTGATGTGCCGATTGTGTATGAAGATTATGTACATCGGATTGGCCGTACAGGACGTGCTTTTCGTACAGGAGAAGCTATTACTTTCATGAATAAAGCAGAAAAGTACCATATAGAGAAGATTGAGAAACTGATCCGGATGACAATTCCAAGAGAGACTCTTCCTGCTGAAATTGAGATTTTCAAAACTCCTTTTGAGGAAGATCAGGAAATGAATCGTGAAATTGATAATCAAAAAAGACGTGAAAACCCTGAGTTTCAAGGTGCCTTTCATGAAAAGAAACGACAGAAAGGTACAAATGCAAAACAAGGAAAGAAAAGTACTAAATCAACTGGCAAACCTCGTAGAAAATAAATTAGATTATTTCGTGCAATTTTATTACATAAATAATATGACGTGAAGCTTTTGTTTTTCTAATGGTTGGTTATCATTTACCTTTAATAGGTATAAGTATGTATTAATGAACCATTAGAGAGCAATCGTATGAGCCGTATACAACAGTTTATTGAAAGAAATCTTATTCTGTTAGGCATATCACTTACAGTTTTACTGATGATTGTGTCATCTGCTTTAAGCTGGTATAATAAACAGGAAATGCTTAGGACAACTGCTATAAAACTACAGGCTGAAGAGTTGAGAAAACGGATTGATGACATCTTCACTCAGCACATTACCAAAATGGACCTTGGTCTGAGAGGATATGCTCTAACTCAGAATGAACAGATGTTAATACCTTACACGTCTTCTATTCAGATGAACAAAGGTACCATGGCCAAGGTAGACAGTCTGCTACATGTACAAAATCTGGATACCTCTCGAGTTCAGTTTGGTAAAATAAGAGAAGCTGTTAATACTTATATCTCACATTGTGATCATATGAGGGACTTGGCAAAAGAAGGAAATACAGAAGAGTTTCTTGCCTTGTTGAAGCTGGATAAAGGGTATGATTTGTGGAAAGTGTATTCTCCCTTTGCATCCAGGCATCGGGCATACGTAGATGTAGTAATTCAAAAAGCACAAGCAGATTATGAAGCTGCGATGAGTCGTAATCTTATTGTGCAGGCAATTCTCCTGGTAATTGGGTTACCCATACTGGGATTAGTAGTCAGAAAGCTAACTATAGATGCTGCAAGCCGGAAAAAGTTATTGTCTGATCTGGAAGAGAATAATGAAAAATACCTTTTTAACCCAGGTAATTCTGATCGGGATGAAAGCTATGAGCAGGTGGTTGCCACATCTATTCAAAACTTTAAAGAAGCATCCACGTTGGTAAAAGCAATGTCAGCCGGAAACTTTGAAGTGAACTGGAAAGGATTAACGGAGGCAAATAAGGAATTAAATAAAGAGACGCTGGCAGGGGAGCTACTTCAGATGAGAGAACAGATGAAACTGGTAAAGGCAGAAGATGAGAGACGAAACTGGACCAATGAAGGGCTAGCACGTTTTTCAGAAATTGTAAGAAATAATCAGAATAATCTGGAGAAATTATCAAATGAAGCAATTTCTTTCCTGACCAAATACCTGAAAGCACAACAAGGTAGCCTTTTTGTAGTACAGGGTGATGGAAAGGATGTAGTTTTGGAAATGTTGGCCTGTTATGCATTTGATCGTAAAAAGTTTATCCAAAAACAGATTTCTGCTGGATCAGGGTTAGTAGGTCAGGCTTATCTGGAAGCAGATACCATTTTACTCACAGATGTGCCCAAAGGGTATATAGAGATTACATCGGGATTGGGTGATGCTACACCCGGTTGTCTGGCAATAGTTCCGATGAAATACAATGATATGGTAGAGGCGATTATTGAGTTGGCTAGCTTTGAACGATTTGAAGACTATCAGATTCGCTTTCTTGAAAAGGCAGGTGAATTTGTCGCTTCAGCTATTCTGACTGTAAAAACAGCAGAACATACAGCCCGACTCCTACAGGACTCTCAGGAACAGGCAGAAATGCTGAAATCTCAGGAAGAAGAGTTGCGTCAGAATATGGAAGAACTGGCTGCTACTCAGGAAGAAATGTATCGTAAGGAACGCGATCTGGAAGAGCGGTTAAGAATGCTGGAAAGAAAATAGATTTTTATCACATAATGAATAAGGAAAAAATAAGAACACGTATTCTTTCAGAAAATAGTGTAGTTTGACCGAGGAATATAGTATAGGGTATCTTTTTTGAAGGAATATATATGTATAAATCAACCTTTGTTCATCTATGTGGAAAGAAGAAGACAATAAACTGAAGAAAACATTTCAGTTTAAAAATTTCGTAGAGGCCTTTGGCTTCATGACTAAAGTAGCTATTGAAGCAGAACGTATGAATCACCATCCCTGGTGGGCTAATGTGTATAATCGTGTTGAAATAGAATTAAATACACATGATGCAGGCAATATCATAACAGACAAAGACCGAAAACTGGCTGAGATTATAGATAAGCTTGCTACCAGTTAAGAATATACATGAGCAAATGAGTAATGATCCCTGCCAAAGAATACTATCTTTGCAGGAAATAGAAGCTATACTCATTTGCTCACGTATTTATTTTCATGACTGCCCTCACTCTTGTTCCTACTCCCATTGGTAATCTCGAAGATATAACACTTCGTTCTATACGAATTCTGAAAGAAGTAGATGTAATTCTGGCGGAAGATACCCGTGTAACAGGCCATTTACTAAAACATCTGCAAATACAGAAACCTCTGCAAAGCCATCATGCATTTAATGAACATCAGACAGTGACAAAGCTTATTGAACGCATGCAAAAAGGAGAACGGATGGCACTTGTTACCGATGCAGGTACTCCTGGAATCAGCGATCCAGGATTTTTGTTGGTACGAGCATGCTTGCAAAATGATTTGACTGTGGAATGTTTGCCTGGTCCAACGGCCTTTGTTCCAGCCTTGGTAAAATCTGGCTTGCCAACAGAGCGGTTTGTTTTTGAGGGTTTTCTACCTCAGAAGAAAGGTCGTCAGACTCGCTTGAAAGAGCTTGCAGAAGAAGAACGTACCATGATATTTTATGAATCTCCCCACCGATTGCTAAAAACATTAGAGCAGTTTATAGAGTATTTTGGAGCAGATCGCCAGGTTTCGGTGTCTCGTGAGTTAACAAAGCTTTTTGAAGAGACAACTAATGGTCTGTTACCAGAAGTATTAGACTATTATCAGCAAAAGCCTGCGAAAGGGGAGATTGTCATTGTGATTGCAGGGAAAAAAGAATAACCTATGTTTCTGAAAGAAATATACAAACGGTAGAAAGTTTGCTGACGAAAGTCATCCGAAGGATAATTACAAAAGAGTATCCTATAACCTGTAAATTCCTATATTTGCGCAAACCTTTGCTTAAATTACATGCAAAAAATGATTCTGCGAAGCTTTCTGCTGGGAATGCTTCTATGTATAAAAGCCTCATATGTTCATGCTATCACTTTATCGCCTAAAGCTACAGTATATCTTTTGACTATAGCCCCAGGAAGTGATCTGTATTCTACCTTTGGTCATACCGCTCTATGGATTCAAGATCCCGAACTAAGAATAGATAATGTATACAACTATGGTACGTTTAGTTTTGGAGAGCCTACATTACTCGGCCAATTAAGCTTTGGAGTAAAATTTGCACGTGGCAAACTTCCTTATATGCTCTCTATTCATGGCATAGAGCCTTTGATTTATTCTTCACAACGTGATAACCGCTCCGTAATAGCTCAACGTTTAAATCTTTCAGATGATCAAAAAAGCAAGCTTTTTGATCTTTTACAGGAAAATTACAAACCAGAAAACCGTTTTTACCGATACGACTTTTTTTATGACAACTGTACTACACGTGTGCGGGATATGTTACAAAAGGTATGTGGTGATGATTTAAGATATGGTACTAACATTGAAACGCTGACATATCGCCAGTGGTTTGATCGATATGCTGGGCAACTACCTTATGCCGATATGGGAATGGATCTTGGTGTAGCATTACCAGGAGACCATGTAGCAACCCCGTATGAAAGTATGTTTTTGCCTGATAACCTGATGAAACTAGTTTCTCAGGCAACAATCATACGGAATGGAAAGATAGAAAAGTTTGAGACAGCCAACATGGTATTATTCCAGGCTACTCAGGTACCCGTAGAATCAACCTTTCTTACTCCTGCTGTTTTATTCTGGATCTTATTGGGATTAGGCATATTACTTACCTTGTGGCAATGGCGCGGAACAGGACGCCAGTTCTGGGTAGATGCTATTTTCTTCTCTATCATTGGACTATTGGGGTGGATTTTATTGCTATTATGGGTAGGTACGGATCATCAGGCCACAATTAAAAACTGGCAGTTAGTCTGGGCATGGCCTTTACATTTGCCCATTGCTATGTGGTTGTTAAAGAAAAATAAGCCACATTGGCTGCGTCTTTATTTCCTTACTTATCTGGGAGTCTTGATTTTACTTTTGTTAGGTTGGAAATTAGTTCCTCAAGAGTTGGATTATGAATTAATACCTTTAGTTTTATTATTGGCTTTGCGTTCAGGGTTTCTGGTGTATCGGTTACGTCTTTCCTTGAAACAAGCTTCTTAAGTTTATTTGTTGTTCAGATTGTTTTACCTTAATTCTATATACGATGAACCTATCTCAGATTTGCCAGGATGCTATTGCCATTGTAAAAGAAACCGGCATATTTTTGAAACGAGAAGTAGAAGCATTTGACAAGTCAAATATAGAGTACAAAGGTGCTGCTAACAATCTGGTATCCTATGTAGACAAAGAAGCTGAAAAACAACTAGTTGCTAAATTAAGCTTATTAGTGCCGGAAGCAGGTTTTATTACGGAAGAGGGAACAATTGACAAACATTCTGATACACTAAATTGGATTATAGATCCGCTGGATGGTACAACCAATTTTATTCATGGATTGCGCATATTCTGTGTAAGTGTGGCTTTAGTAAAAGGCAAGGAACCATTGGTAGGCATTGTATATGAACCTAATCTGGATGAGTGCTTTTCTGCCTGGCAGGGTGGTGGGGCTTTTTGTAATGGCAAACCGATCAAAACATCTAATGTAGAGTCCTTGCAAGATAGCCTTATCTCTACAGGATTTCCTTATTCGCTAGCTGGTAAAATTACAGACCATCTTACCATATTACAGGAGTTTGTATTACAATCACATGGCATTCGCCGATTAGGTGCAGCAGCTGTAGATCTGGCCTATGTAGCTTGTGGTCGTGTTGAAGGGTTTTATGAATACAATCTGAAAGCATGGGATATGGCAGCAGGAGTACTATTAGTGACAGAAGCAGGTGGAAAGGTTTCTGATTTTAATGGTGGAGATACTTATTTGTTCGGAGGTCAACTGGTAGCTGGAGCTGCAAACGTTCATGAACCTATGCGTAATTTGATTGCGTCTTACTGGAAGAATGTGGAACTGTAAAAACATTCAAGTATCCTGATGAGATAGAAACCAACTTATACATTTTAGTGTTCAGGGAATATGGCAGAGAATATTATCATCGGAATCATCTTTTTCAGTGCATTGGTATATCTGTTTACTGTTGTTCGTAAACAGTTTTCAACGAAAAGCACTGGGTGCGCCAAAGGTTGTGGAGGTGCTTGCTCTACCATCGACTTTAAAAAGATAGAGGCTGAAATGCAGAAGAATAAGCAGACTATTTAAGTCTGACTAAAAATGTATTTGTGGACATAAAGGCATTGTAATAACGCATATTCTTTCATTTGCGATCTGTTTTACTTGTCTTTTCGCTTTCCTATCTTTTCCTTTGTCTCACAAATCCAATTCTTCGCCTTTTAATTTTCATACGCTTGATCTTATTCTTCAAAATACTTTTCAAAGATATTTATCATTTATGGCGTACACGATATAGTCGTACGTTTCTGCGACTGGCTTTTCAATACGGAGATGTAGGACGGTATAAGCCAAGAGAGATAAATTTCCTGAATTTTGAAATAGTGGTTCCCGATTGTCAATCTTTTTTGTGGCAGTTTAAAGAGATCTTCGCAGATGAGAACTATCGGTTTCTTTCAAACACTTCTTCTCCTTTGATTTATAATTGTGGTGCTAATATAGGTATAGATACTTTGTATTTTAAGCATCTGTATCCAGACGCACATATCAAAGCGTTTGAAGCTGATCCGACAATTGCCGGATATTTATCCCGTAATATTCAGAAGAATAATCTGCAAAATATAGAAATCATTAATCAGGCTGTTTGGAATGAGAATACTACTATTTCATTTTCTGCTGAAGGTGCAGATGGTGGCTCTGTGATTGTAGGAGCTAAGACTACACAGGTACCTGCCATACGTTTGAAAGACTGGCTGGAGAAAGAAACAATGATAGACCTGCTTAAAATGGATATTGAGGGTGCGGAGGTTGCAGTAATACGGGATTGCAAAAATAGTCTGGGAAGGATTCGGCATCTTTTTATTGAGTATCATGCTTATCTGGGCGAGCCACAGGCGTTGGGAGAGATTCTGCAAATTCTGACAGATAGTGGTTTCCGGTATTTTATCCGTTCAGAAGCAGATCGCAAACAGCCATTTGTTAATCGCACTAATCACAAAACACCTGTAATGGATTTGCAATTGAATATATTTGCTTATAAAGAATAAGTAATTGCATGTAAAAGCAAATTTTTCCCTTTTCAACAAAATCCTGAATCGGTTGAACGTCACGTTAATCAATACCTACCAATCCAGCGGAGGTGCTGCTGTAGCCTGTCGCAGATTGGCACTGGCTTTACGAAAGAGTTATACAAATGCAACTTTACTGGTACAGGAACAAGCTTTTGCAGAAGACTTTGTAACTCCTGTAGCCACCTCTTATCTACAGAAGAAAGCTGTTTTTGGGCGTTTTATAGCAGAACGATTGTATTTCTATTTTTTTGAAAGATCAAAACAAGTACGATTTGCTTTCTCTCCTGGAGTTGCTGGTATCGATATCAGTATTCATCCTGCCATTCTGCAAGCAGATGTTTTGCATCTGCACTGGATTCATTTTGGATTTTTGTCATTAGAATCTTTAAAACGACTCTTATCACTAAATAAACCAATAGTCTGGACATTACATGATATGTGGGCTATGACAGGTGGATGTCATTATAGCGGAACCTGTGCTCATTATTTATCTCATTGCCATGAATGCCCGTTTTTGAAGTATCCGTCTGAGAAGGATTTGTCTTATCGGGTTTTTGAGAAAAAGAAGGCTCTGTTACAGAATGCTCCTATTCATTTTGTAACCTGTAGCCAATGGCTGGCTGATAAAGCAAGGCAAAGTGCTCTACTTCGACAATTTCCTGTAATAGCTATTCCCAATCCTATAGATACAGAATTGTATAAACCTATGGATGTACTGGCTTTACGGGAAAAGTTAGGCTTGCCATTAGATAAGAAGTTGCTTTTGTTTGGAGCTATGAATACACAAGATCCTCGTAAAGGTTTTGCTTATCTGGAAAAAGCTCTTAATCAACTCTATGAAGCTGATAAAAATCTAAAAGAGCAAATTGAACTTGTAATTTTTGGAAAGGCAGAAGAAGAGATTTTGCGACGCTTACCATTTTATGTACATGACTATGGATCAGTAAAAGGAGATACCGCATTGGTAGAATTATACAATGTATGCGATGCCATGGTATTACCCTCATTAGAAGATAATTTGCCCAATACCGTAATGGAAGCATTATCCTGTGGAACACCAGTTGTCGCTTTTGATACAGGTGGTTTGCCAGAAATGATAGATCATATGAATAGTGGCTACCTGGCCTTGTATCAATCAGCAGAAGATTTATCAAAAGGAATTTTATTTGTATTAGAAGAACAAAGGAAGATATCTCTTCAAGAACATGCCAGAAAATCAGTATTGGAGCGTTTTACAGAAGAACGAATTGCTGGAAGGTACCAGAGTTTATACCATTCGCTTATCCATAAAGAGAAATAAAAAAACTCCACCAGAGATGAAGTTTTTTTATAGATGTACCTTAAGTTTATGAAGAAAACTTAACTATAAAATTATAACAAGTATAATTATCTGGAATCCTGCATATTGGGTGATTTATAAGTAAAGATGTTCTTTTAAGACGAAAACCAGCCTGTAGAAGGAGTAATTACAGCATACTAATCAGGCGTTGTTCTTCCATCTTAGGTTCAGGAAGTGGCACTTTAAGTGTCTTTAGATTAATTTCTTTTACAACCTTATCTTTACCATTGAAAATAACAAGCTGATACACCGCGTCTTTAAGATCTCCCATATTGAGTTTTAGCCAGCTTCTGCGTTGTCTTTTGCCAAGAGATGTACTAAAGTACAATTCCCCTTTTTCATCTTTGAGTTGAACAATGATGCTTTTGCTGGAATAGTTATCTACCATAACGTTCATCACAAGCGCATCTTTTTTGGGATACATACCTACTCCAAAGCTTCGGGTTTTGGTTTGATAGTGATTATTTTCATTAAAT
The DNA here is from genome assembly GCF_030068605.1 of Xanthocytophaga agilis. Classification (NCBI taxonomy): domain Bacteria; kingdom Pseudomonadati; phylum Bacteroidota; class Cytophagia; order Cytophagales; family Rhodocytophagaceae; genus Xanthocytophaga; species Xanthocytophaga agilis. The sequence continues at coordinate 281,287 of NZ_JASJOU010000010.1, read as the reverse complement.
TTTTCTGGTTCAGGATCATCATTTTTGGGAGTAGCGATAGAAACAAAGCCTACTAAGATGGCAATGCATACATTCAGAAGAGTTTTCATAGTTCAGGAAAAGTTAAAGTGGATAATAGGGGAAAGTTAAGGACTGAGTAAAAGTCACATCTAACCCAAAATGCGTGATTTGGAGGAGTGGATATAGAACTGGATAAATGGAGTAGTTACGCAATTAAGCTATTACGAAAGCCTAATTATTAAAAAAGAGTCAGTTATTATAGACTCTAGAGCCAGTAGTGATTGTTCTTATAGTGTGGATATGGGCATTATACAATTTATAGAGGTAGGTATCTTACATAAAAGTCATATAACAATAAAAGGCTTTCAGCAAGTCCGAAAGCCTTTTATTGTTGATGATTTTGTCAATATTCTTGTGTAAATGCCTGATAATGATAAGATATTGTGGTCTCGCCGGGAATCGAACCCAGATCAAAAGTTTAGGAAACTTCTATTCTATCCGTTGAACTACGAGACCTGAAAAGATGGCAATCCTCTTTTCAAGCCACAAATGTGAAAAAATTATTCGTTTTCAGCAACAGTTTCCCAATCCTTCCACATAGCTGCGTTTTCAGGTACCCAATTAGGATAAATAAGAAAATGTTTTTCTTTTACTTTCTCAAGTAAGATCGTTCTAAGTTCTTCTAGGTTCTCTTTCTTTTCGGCTGAAATAAAAACAACATTTTCAGTATTCTTTTTGAGATAAGTTTGTTTTAGTTTTTCAATACTCACCTGTATACTCGCATTCTGATCTTCCTGATCTGGCTCGCTTTCTGGCTTATACAAATCTAATTTGTTGAAGACCAAAATCATTGGCTTATCTGCTGCTCCGATTTCTGCGAGTGTGGTATTCACTACCTCAATATGATCTTCAAAAGAGGGATGAGAAATATCAACAACATGTAAGAGAATATCAGCTTCCCGTACTTCATCCAATGTTGATTTGAATGATTCTATAAGTGTGGTTGGTAATTTACGGATAAAACCAACTGTATCTGTGAGTAGGAATGGGAAACCATCCTGCACAACTTTTCGTACAGTTGAATCTACTGTTGCAAATAACTTATTCTCTGCAAAAACATCTGCTTTAGCTAATCGACGCATTAGTGTGGATTTACCTACATTAGTATATCCTACTAGTGCTACCCGTACAATCTGACTTCTAGATTTACGGCGTGTATGGCTTTGTTTGTCTATTTCCTTCAATTTTTCCCGTAAGAGAGAAATCCTATCCCGGATAATCCTACGGTCAGTTTCTATCTCTTTTTCTCCAGAACCACCACGAGTTCCTGTTCCTCCTCGTTGTCTTTCAAGGTGGGTCCACATACGAGTAAGGCGAGGTAGGAGGTATTGATAGCGAGCCATTTCCACCTGAGTCCTGGCCTGTGTAGTTTGAGCCCTCTGAAGAAAGATATCCAGAATCAATAAACTTCTATCATAAATCTGACAAGCCAGTACCTTTTCTAGATTTCTCAGCTGAGATGGAGTTAAATCATCATCAAAGATAACTATATCGACTTGTTTGTCTTTAACAAAGGCGTCTATATCTTCCAGTTTCCCCTTTCCAACAAAAGTTCTTGTATCTGGTCTATCTAATTTTTGTACAAATCTTCCAATTGTTTCTACACCTAGCGTTGTTGCCAGAAAAGCAAGTTCTTCCAGGTATTCATTTGTTTTGTCGACAGACTGCTTCGCCGATGTTAATGCAACCAAGATGGCTTTTTTTACTATCGGGGCAGTGTCAAACATTGATTTCCTCTTTTGCATTTAATTGTTTTTCAGTTGTTTGTGATATTTTTATTATAAATAAAAAACTTGTTACAGTCTTTTATCGTATTCATAATATACAACATTGATAATGTTATACTTATACTTGTAATATATTGAATTAAAAAGTTTATTAAAACAATAATAGACTAATTGTGCTGATTGGATTTATCACTAATTTGCGGCTTAATTACTTTGACGGCAGATGCGTATCGCAATCGTTATTAATACAGCTTGGAATATTTATAACTTTAGAATGGGACTAATTCGTTCCTTCTTAGATAAAAATTATGAAGTACATACCATTGCACCACCTGATGGGTATGAAAAGCATTTGATACAAGAAGGCTGTAAACACCATTTGGTTACTCTGGAAAATAAGGGAACAAATCCTCGCAAAGATATTTCTTATATCTATCAGTTATATAAGCTGTACAAGAAAATCCGTCCTGATGTGATTTTACATTTCACTATTAAACCTAACTTATATGGTACTGTAGCCGCAAAGCTATTAGGTATTCCTGTGATTAACAACGTTTCCGGACTTGGTACAGTTTTTTTGCGTGAAAACAGGTCTAGTAAAATAGCAAGAGAGCTATACAAATATGTTTTTAAATTTCCGGATAAAGTATTTTTTCAGAATTCAGACGATTTGCAATATTTTATCGAGAAAGGATTAGTCAATCAAAGAATAACAGATCTTTTACCCGGATCAGGTGTTAATATACAGAAGTTCCAGCCAGAAGTATTTAAGCGTAATTCAAAATTTACATTTCTGCTTGCTGCCAGACTGATTCAAGACAAAGGTATTCATGAGTATGCTGAAGCTGCTCGTATTGTATTACAGACATATCCGGATATTCGGTTCTTACTGGTTGGATTTAAAGATGAGAGCCCTTTTGGTGTAAAAGAACTTACTCTTCAAAATTGGATTGATCAAGGAGTGTTGGAATATCTGGGACCAACAGATGATATACAATCTGTATTCAGGCATGCAGATTGTGTTGTGTTACCATCTTATAGAGAAGGAACTCCACGAAGTTTATTAGAAGCTGCTGCAATGGCAAAACCAATTATTGCAACCAACGTACCTGGTTGTATTGAAGTAGTGGATGATCAGATTAATGGTTTTCTATGTGAGGCAAAAAATGGTAAAGATCTGGCAGAAAAGATGATTAAAATGCTTTCCTTATCTGACCATGACTTACAACAGATGGGACAGGCTAGTAGAATAAAGATAGAGGAGAAATTTGATGAAGATTTTGTTATTCAAAAGTATCATAGGTCTATCGAAAATATATTGTCATTTTCTTCTTCAAATTCATTGACTTCTTCTGTTGCTACTGGATAATATATTAGAGTAATGAGAAAACTATTATATGCTTTAAAAAAATATATATAGTTTTGTTTATTAAACAAAGCATTATGCAATTCAGACATACTTCTCTTTCAGGCTTAATTGAAATTATCCCTCCAATATTTAAAGACGAACGTGGATTTTTCTTCGAATCCTATCAGAAGAAACGATTCTCAGATAATGGAATACCCTTTGATTTTGTTCAAGATAATCAATCATTCTCAAAAAAAGGCGTATTACGGGGATTACATTTCCAAAATGAACCTTTTGCTCAGGGAAAATTAGTTAGAGTAATAACAGGTAAAGCATTAGATGTTGCTGTTGATATAAGACTAGATTCTCCTACCTTTGGTCAGTATGAAACATTTTTGTTGGATAGTGAACTTAATAATATGGTTTATATCCCCGAAGGATTTGCTCATGGATTTTTAGCTTTAGAAGACACAATCTTACAATATAAATGTACAAATCTCTACAATAAAGCAGCAGAAGGAGGAATTATATGGAATGATCCAACGCTGAATATATCCTGGGGGATTTCGAATCCGATTGTTTCAGAAAAAGACATTCTATTACCAACATTAAAAGATATAAAAGCTATGTAGTTAAAATGCATAAATGTTTCCCTTTAGTCGTTTTTGTAATAAATAATATATTTCGACATATTCAGAATGCGTAAACTTCTCTTCTTGTTTTTTGTTCTTTCATTCGTTGCCTGTCGTTCTTACAGACAAAATATTATGCTGCAAACAGACTCTGAGCGATTACCCAAGGGTTTGGTTCATGCAGCAGCAGGTATAGAAAGTATAGAAAAGAATTATGTTATTCAGAAATCAGATATTCTTGACATAAAACTATACAGTAACAAAGGAGAAAGTTTAATTGATGTTAACATTCCTAAACCTGGGGCAGTAGTAGGTACAAACGCAGGAGGTGCTGTATCTCAAAATCCTAACTTTGTTGTTGAGTCAGATGGCATAGTGAGGTTACCTCAAGTCGGAGCAATTAAAGTTGAAGGATATACTTTACGACAGGCTGATAGTTTGTTATCTGTTGCATATAATAACTATTATGTAGATCCTTTTGTGAATGTTAAATTTGCTAATAAACGTGTTATTGTATTAGGAGCTACAAGAAATGCTGTAGTTCCTCTTACTAATGAAAAAATGAATTTACTGGAGGTGCTGGCTCTCAGTGGAGGGATTAATGATAATGCTAAAGCTGGAAATATTCGCCTTGTAAGAGGTGATCTGAAAGATCCGGAAGTACATTTAATCAATTTATCTACTATTGAAGGAATGACTAAAGCAAATTTAATAGTGCAACCCAATGATATTATCTATATTGAACCTGTAAAGCGTCCTCTTCGTGAGATCGCATCTGATATTGCTCCAATTCTTAGTATTATAGGAAGTGTAGTAAGCTTAGTCTCAATTGTGCTGGTTTTGAGAAATCAAAAGTGATAAATCCATATCGGAAATCTAATTTAAACGTGAAAGTGGCAGTGTTATGAAAGCAGAAGATTTAACCAATACAGGGACAGATACCAATGATGAGCAGGAAGACTTGCTTGCTGGTATTGATTTTGGGAAAATCTGGGGTATTATTCAAAAAAGTTGGTTCTGGCTGCTTTTATTGCCTTTCTTATGCCTTTTGGGCGGCTACCTGTTTTTGCGATATACTACTCCTATTTACGAATCTGCCTCTAATCTGAAGCTGGAAATCAGGCAGGAGGCTACTGATTTAGGACTTCCAACATTAAATCCTTCTGGAGAATCTGCTACAAATATTTCAGGTGAGATCGAATTAATACGTTCCAGTATTATTTATGATGAAGTAATCAAACAGATGGACTTGAGCGTAAGTTACTATGCTTATGGACGTAGTCGTATCAAAAACGAGGAACGATATGGTGGTGCACCTATAAAAGTAACCTATGAGATTAACAATCCATTAGTATATAATATTCCGTTTGATATTACTATCCTTAATAAGGATTCTTTTACCCTTAGCTATACAATTGGGGGTGTAGATTATAGTAGTACGTATACTTTTGGCGCACCTATAAAGACTGCTGCCTTTAGTTTCATAATAAATAAGACTCCATCTTACCAAGCAGAGCGAGATAATGGTGCATACTATTTCACGATCAATAGCCATGACGCATTGAGTAATTATATTGGAAGTAATCTCCGTGTGGAAGTTGTTAATCCCTCTGCCAATATCATTGGAGTGTTCTTTAAAGACGCAAGCATTCGAAAAGCACAAGATATTGTTAACAAAATAGACACCGTTTATCTGGAGAAAACGAAAGAATTAAAAAATAAGGCTAACAAACAAAAGATAGAATTTCTTGATAAACAAATTAACTCAGTAGAAAAAGAACTGGAGGCTTATGAAAGTGATCTGGAAAAATTTGTAATATCAAATAAATCATCAGATATCACTAAGGATCTTGAAAGATATTCCGAAAAATTAGATGAATTAACTAAAGTCAAAACAGAACTTCTTACACAAATCTCTATACTAAACTCTTTAGATGAGTCTTTGACTAAAAAGAAAGATGTTTCACCTATTGTTTCATCTCTTCCTTTACTCTCAGATACTGATATTTCAGCATTGATAACAGAGCTTAATAAAATCTCTCAGGATAAAGCTATGTTATCTAAAAGCTATAGAGAAACTACTTATGCTATTCAGTCAAAGGATCTTCAGATATCAACTACCCGTAATAGTTTGATCTCTCTTATTGGCCAGAAAAAGAAGGTACTAAATGAACGTCTTAGTATACTGAATAATGAGATTGGTACCACTGAAAATTCATTTGCTGCTTTACCTTCTAAGAGTACAGATTATAATAGAATAAAACGCCTGAGAGATCTGAAAGAAAAATATCATCTGCTTATGATTGATAAGAAGGCCGAGTTAGGGATTGCAGAGGCTGGAACAAAAGAAGATTTTGTTATTCTCTCACCTGCAAGTTTGCCTTTTATGCCAATTTCGCCTAATAAGTGGATTGTTTATGCTAGTTGTTTATTTGCCGGTATTATATTCAATCTAATACTTATTGGTACAAAATATCTGCTCCATGATACTATTTCCAGCCAGAAAGAATTAGAACATGCTACAGTGGCGCCAGTTTTAGGGGTGATTCCTATATATATGAAGGAAAAGTTGGAGAATTCGAGATTGCTGGTTTATCAGAATCCAAAATCTTCTATTAGTGAAGCATTTCGTTCTGTGAGAACCAATCTTGATTTCATGTTTCAGATGCAACAGAAGAAAAGAATTATTACTGTTACATCTACTATTAGTGGGGAAGGAAAAACATTTGTTTCTTTAAATCTGGCAGGAGTAATTGCGTTATCCAGTGCTAAAGTCGTATTATTGGATCTGGATATGAGAAGGCCTAAGGTTCATTTGGCCTTTGAAGAAGAAAATTATAATGGTGTGAGTACTTTATTGATTGGGAAACATAGCTTGACAGAATGTATTCGTAAAACTCCCATAGAAAACCTGGATTTTATTGCGGCGGGACCAACACCTCCTAATCCTTCGGAACTTATCTTACGCCCAGAATTCGATAATCTTTTGAAAGAGTTGCACCAATCATATGATGTTATTGTTATCGATACTCCACCGATTGGTCTTGTTACAGATGGCATCCTTGTGATGCGTAAAGCAGATCTACCCATTTATGTATTGCGTGCAGACTACTCAAAAAGAGTTTTCGTAAAAAATATTAATAAGTTAATTAAAAACAATAACTTTAGTAAATTAGCAGTCGTACTAAATGCATTCCGGAACCTGAATACTTATGGGTATGGATATGGATATGGGTATGGATATAATGAATATTATGAAAATGATGATGAAGTAAATAAAGGTTTAGATAAATTGAAGGGGTTGTTAGTTAAAAATAAATGATTTCATTTTTTAAAAAGACGGCTAAAGAGGAAAGTGATTACCTTAGATCTGTACCATTGGTAGCAGACATGCACTCGCATGTCCTTCCGGGTATAGATGATGGGGCTAAAAATCTTGAGCAGTCATTAGATTTAATCAAAGAGCTTTACGATATGGGATATCGTAAGCTTACTGCAACGCCACATATTATGGGGGACTTTTATAAGAACACCCCAGCAACCATACATGAAAAACTAATAAAAGTTCAGTTAGCAGTAAATCAGAGAAAATGGAACATTGAAATCAAGGCTGCTGCTGAATATTATCTAGATGAGTGGTTTATGGAAAAGTTGCGGAGAGAAGAGCCACTACTTACATTTGGTGACGGATATGTATTGTTTGAGACTTCTTATATTAATCAACCTGTTCAGTTACAGGAAGCTATATTTTTGTTAAAATCACAGAACTATAAACCTGTATTGGCTCACCCTGAGCGTTATATTTATCTTCATGATAACTTTAACAAGCTGAAGGAAATATATGAGATGGGAGTATTTCTTCAGATTAATATAAGTTCACTATCCGGGTATTATTCTATTCCTGCTCAAATGGTTGCTGAAAAGCTAATTGATAACCGAATGGTTCACTTTGCAGGAACGGACTGCCATTCTATGAAACATATTCAGTCTCTTCAGGCAACACAGACAAAGAAGTATTATGCCCGACTTCTTACTCTCGAGCTATTAAACAATACTTTATAGACATTTTTCCGCGTTTTTCTTAGTAAAATGCTATCTTTGACGAAATAAACATATCTCCACCTTCTGGTGGATTTTTTATTTCGTTCCATGGTCTTTATTACAGGATGTAATGGCTTGTTAGGTAGCTTTATTGCTCGCGAATTCTTAAAAAAAGGATATTCTGTAAGAGCACTGCATCGCAAGCAAAGTGATCTGAGTCTGGTGGCAGATATTGCAGATCAGATTGATTGGGTAGAAGGGAATATATTTGATCTGTCTCTTCTGGAAAAATCTATACAGCATGATGATATTGTAATTCATACTGCTGCTATAGTCTCCTTTTCTTCTCATCGAAAAACTGAAATGTTTCAGACCAATGTGGAAGGTACTACCAATATAGTAAATGTGTGTCTTGAAAAGGATATAAAGAAATTCTGTTTTGTTAGCTCTGTTGCTGCTCTAGGTAGAACTAAGAAACAAACTGTCCTAGATGAAAATACAATGTGGGAAGAGTCTGAGCTGAATACAAATTATGCATATACTAAATATCTGGCAGAAGTAGAAGTTTGGAGAGCTTTTTCAGAAGGCTTACCTGCCGTTATTGTCAATCCTTCAGTAGTACTTGGTCCAGGAGAATTGGAAAAGAGTAGTACAAAGTTGTTTCGTTATGTGTTAAATGAAAATAAATTATATCCACAAGGTTTTGTTAACTATGTAGATGTAAGAGATGTGGCTGAGGCGATTTTTTCCTTATCAACTGGCAAAATTACAGGAGAAAAGTTTATCTTGAATGCAGGAACGGTAACCTATCGTGAGTTGTTAGAGAAAATAGCAATTGAATTTAATAAAAAACCTCCTGTGTGGCAGGTACGTTCATGGATGGCAGAGTTAGGCTGGAGAGCAGAATGGGTAAGAAGTTTATTCTCAGATAAGGAACCTCTGTTAACACGCGAAACTGCACGAATTGCCCAGACACACTATACGTATAATAATGCTAAATTAAAGAATGAACTTCACTTCACATATAGAGAGCTAGCAGATACAATAAATTGGACTTGTAAAACTTTGATTGAGAGAATGAATGAGAAATAGAATAATATAAGAATTTTGCCGTTCAGAGTTATAAATATCCCCATTTCTTCATTCTCTTGTTCATATATATAAATTGTAAGAATGGAACCGGACTTTGTAGATAAAGAAGACGAAGGCCACAGTAGTGTAGTCAGGCGTTTTGAAGAAATGCTTCGCAATCAGGAAGCAATATTTTTAGAAGTAGAAGATTATGAGGAGATTATTCGTGAATACATAGAGAAACATAATTTCCAGAAAGCACTTACTACATGTAATCTGGCATTGCAGCAATATCCCTATTCAACAGAGATTATGATCCAAAAGGCACATGCTCTGGCTGATACAGGTAATACAGAGGATGCACTGGATATTTTAGAAAGAGCAATGTTATTTCATCCCAATAATATTGATATCTCTTTTATGCAGAGCGCTTTGTATGCATCATTAGGCGAGTTTGAAACTGCTCTTGAGATTCTGGAAAAGGTTCTCTCATGGACAGAAGAGAAAGATGAAGTATATTTTCAGATAGGATGGACGTTTCAACAATGGCATAAATATTCAGAGGCGATTGAGTATTACAAAAAAGCTATTCAGATTAATTCTAATCATGAACAAGCATTATATGAACTTGCTTTTTGCCTTGATGTAACAGGACAACTGGAAGAAAGTCTGGCTTTTTACAAAAACTTCATTGATAACGATCCATATTCTCATAATGCATGGTATAACCTGGGAATTGCCTATAGCAAGTTACAGAAATATGAGGACGCTGTTCATGCCTATGAATATGCAACACTGATCAAAGATGATTTTGCATCTGCCTGGTATAATATGGGAAATGCCCATATGAATCTGGGTAACTTTGAATCTGCAAAACATTGCTATGAGAAGACAATAGCCAACGAAAGTCCTAATGCTGATACCTACTGTTGTCTGGGTGCTGCATATGAGGAATTGGAACAATATGAGAAAGCACTTCTTAGCTATCAGAAAGCAATAAAAATAGATCCACAGTGGGATGAAGGATGGTATGGTGTCGGAGTGTGTCTCGATATGCAGGAGAAATGGTTTGAAGCAATTCATTTCTTCAGAAAGGCTATACAACTGAATGGAGAAATTGCAGATTATTGGTTGGGTGCAGCCCATTCGGAAGCACAGGTGGGTAATATCGTATCAGCATTGGAAGCGTATGAAAATGCAGCCAATCTGGACCCTACAAACCCGGAAGTATGGCTGGAATGGTCTATGTTACACTATGAGCAGGGCGATTATCTGAAGGCTATTGATCTGGCAGAAGAAGGTATTGGTGAGTTACCTGAAAATGCAGACTTGTATTATTATACAACCGCGTACTTAATTAATGCAGGAAGATATAAAGAAGCATTTCAATATTTGGAAAATGCACTAATTTTGGGGTTTGATCGTCATCCTATGCTTTTTGAATTCTTTCCGGAACTGGAAAAACAAAAAGCTTTATACAGGATCATTGATCAGTATCGGCGCTAAGTGACCTTTATCATTCAGAAATAACAAAGAATTATCTTTTGTGAGACATCTGATAACAAATGATAAATTGCAGGCGCAAAATGTCAAACATAAATTTGCATGAAAAACTACGAACTAAAACACCTTCCTGACAGATCAGAAAAGCCCAGAGATTTTGGCTTAACCATGGCAATGGATAAAGGATTAAGCCTTCGTGAAACTGAAGATTTTATAGAGACCTCCGGAGAATATGTAGATGTTGTGAAATTGGGATGGGCAACTTCTTTTGTTACGCCCAAGTTAAAAGAGAAAATAAATCTATATAAGGAAGCAGGATTACCTGTATATTTTGGTGGAACCTTATTTGAAGCATTTATAATCCGTAATCAGTTTGAAGATTATTTGCGTGTGTTGGATAAGTATGAGCTGACTTATGCTGAAGTATCAGATGGATCTATTGACATGAACCATGATGAAAAATGTGAATATATCAACAAGCTTGCCCAACGTGCTACTGTTCTATCTGAAGTAGGCTCAAAAGATGATCAGAAGATTATACCACCTTATAAGTGGATTGCGTTAATGCAGAAAGAATTGGATGCAGGAGCATGGAAAGTGATTGGAGAAGCTCGGGAAAGTGGTAATGTAGGACTATTCCGATCTACAGGGGAGGTTCGTTCCGGGTTAGTAGAAGAAATTTTGACAAAAATTCCATCCGAAAAAATTCTATGGGAAGCACCTCAGAAGGCGCAGCAAGTATGGTTTATTAAATTGCTTGGTGCTAATGTGAATCTGGGAAATATTGCTCCTAATGAAATTATTCCATTGGAAACTATTCGGTTAGGATTGCGTGGAGATACCTTTATGCATTTTCTGGATATGGAGAAAATTGGAAAATAAGTCAGTAAATAAAACGTCACTATAAACCTATAGTGACGTTTTATTTTTGCTCTTAAACTCCTTCAAAGAGAATTGCAGTCTCTTTGTATGCCGGAATGTGGGAATCCCAGTTAAAAGTCTCTTTAAGTGTTTTTGAAAATGCCTGAGCAATATCAGGCTCTCCATGTACAATAAATACTTTCTTTGGTTTTTTCTGGAATGAGGAAAGCCAACGTACAAGTTCCTTACGATCAGCATGTCCTGAAAGCCCACTAATACTTTCTACCTTACAATTGACGGGTACCTGATGACCAAACATACGGATTTCTGGTTCTCCATTTTGTATTCTGCGACCACGCGTTCCTTCAGCCTGATAACCTACCAGCAGCAGGGTATCATTGGGATTAGGAAGTCGATGAAACAGATGGTGTACAATTCTACCCCCTTCACACATACCACTGGATGCAACGATTATAGCATGACTTTCAATTGTATTCAGATTTTTTGAATCTTCTGCCTTCTCCACATAATGCAGATCCTTTAAAAAGAAGATATCGTTGTCTGAATGATCAAGAGGGAGTTTGTGACTTTCCAGATGTTTGGCATATAACTCTGAGACAGTTACAGCCATTGGACTATCCAGATAAATAGGAAGCGGAGGTATTTTGGATGCTTTTTCCAGCTTTTGCAGGTAATGCAAAATAGTTTGTGATCTGCCTACTGCAAAAGAAGGAATGATGATACAGCCTTTACGTGCCAGCGTTTCATTAATAATTCGGGCAAGGTTGTCTTCGGGATGATCTGTAGCACTTTCTTTGTCCCCATAGGTAGACTCAACAAGAAGTACATCTGCCTCGTTGATTGTGGAAGGGTCAAATAGAACAGGATTGCCGTAACGACCCAAATCTCCTGAGAAAACGATTTTCTTTGTTTGAGTATCTCCTTGTATGAACATTTCAATACTAGCTGCTCCCAGAATATGTCCTGCATAACGAAACTGGATCGAAACTTCGGGATGAAGCTCAATAGTTGTATTAAAGTCATAGCCACGAACTAAAGGCATTACTGACTCTACATCTTCAACATAATATAACGGTTCTGGCTTTGGGTGTTTGGAGTATCCTTTTCTGGTGGCATATTCTGCTTCTTCTTCTTGTAAACGGGCGGAGTCCAGAAGCATTATACGCATGAGATCTTTAGTGGCTTTGGTACAGATAATTTGTCCTCTGAATCCTTCTCTGTATAGTCGGGGCAGATAGCCAATATGATCAATGTGAGCATGAGTAATGACAACAGTGTCAATAGCTGGAACATTGACTGGAAGAGGTTGCCAGTTGCGAAGACGTAGTTCTTTCAAGCCCTGAAACATGCCACAATCTACTAAAATGTTCCGTTTACCAGCTGTAAGCAAATATTTTGATCCTGTGACGGTGCCTACAGCCCCAAGAAATTGTATTGAGATATCCATGGTTGTTGAGTTACAAAGTGTTTGCAAAATACAACATTTTTGATTTGTGCTATGAAACTGGCCCTATTCATTGCAGTAGTAGAGTAACAGATACAGAATGAATTCTTTGCAACGTTTACAGAGTGATGAAAGTCACTTCTTTCTAAAAGAATTATCATTCTTCTGTCACAGATAAATAGCGTATTTAGCTGTCCAATTAGAGAGATACTAATTATCTGAACCCTGGAATTCAACTACATTATATATGGAAACAATACTCATTCCTACAGATTTTTCAGAAGAGGCTACCTATGCCGTGAAGATTGCTACTGCGATTGCTCAGAAGACAAAGGCCAGTATCCGGTTGCTTCATGTAATTCAATCAGTTTATGCCTATGAATACAATGAAGGTTCACCACTGTTGCCTGATAATGCACAGGATAGACTGTCCCGCCAGATTATCCGGGCAGAAGAAAAAGCGCTTTCTTTAGTGAAAGATATTGAAAGACAGGGAGTAAAAGTAGAATATGATGTACAGGTAGGTAGTACTGCCAAACATATCTCTAATATCATTGCCGAAAATTCAGGTGTGGATCTGATCGTTATGGGAACTAAAGGTGACACAGGAGTCCATGAAATGTTTATCGGTTCCCGTACGGAGAAAGTGGTGAGGTATGCCACATGCCCTGTACTTTCTGTGAGAAGTCATTCTGACGGTTTTCAGTTACGAAATGTTGTTCTGGCTACTGATTTCAGTGATGAGATAGAACCTTTGTTGCGGAAAATCAAAGATTTGCAGGATGTATTCGAGTTCTATCTTCATATAGTATATGTCAATACACCTATCAATTATGATACGACTTTTAATATAGAAGAACGTATGAAAAATTTCCTGAAGAAATACGAATTGCAAAGTTACCAGACTGTTATTATTAACGAGTATAGTCAGGCAGACGGGATAAACAGGTATGCGGAAAGATTACAAGCAGATATGATTGTGATGGTTACGCATGGGCGAGTCGGAATGTCTTATATGTTGGATGGGAGCATTGCAGGAGAAGTAGTGAATCATGCTTCTATTCCTGTACTAACATACAATATTCACGAGTAATTTCATTTTAGTCGAAATAAAAAGGGACTGATCCCGTGAGGTTATTACCTCACAGGTTTGGTTAAGATAACTTCAATAAAAAAGGTGGGTTTTGCCCACCTTTTTTATTGTCCGTCATGCGACTTTATTACTTTGGATCAAGAGCTCTGTCAATACGTGTCAGAACATCCTGTAAGTGATAACGACTCATCTTATCTGTTGTGCCTGGTATAGCAGCTTTGATCTGTGTCCGAAGTTCTGTAAGGCCACCTCTGGCCATAGAAATGATATCCGACTTCTTCACATCCGGTGTAGGTGAAGCTACAGTATTGGGGAATGAAAAAGACATTCCTGCCATAGAAGGTCCTGAAGGAGGATTGATAATGGCATTCATCTTCTCAACATATATCTTCTGAAGGTTTCTGCGGAAGTTGTCAATCGGTTTCCGGCTTGCCAGTTCAGACCAGATCCCCTTTTGTACATCTGTAAATAGTTCGTCCAGAGCATAGGCATTTGTATTAGATACACTGGTTTCTATAAGACGTTGCAGACGATTATTATCAAAAAGGTTATTGATAGTTGTTTCATGAATCACTCTAAGGGCCTCTACTCCCTGATCCGGACGAATACGGCTCAGAACCTGTGGATCAAGTAACCAAGTCGGTGTTTCGAACACTTGTTTGTTTAACCAGGTTACAGCTTGTTTTTGAATAGCTTTAGGCGTTGTCTCATATACTACTCCTTCCTGATCAAATGTTTTAGGTGTTTCATAGATACCACCAACATTCTTGGTTACATGTCCAATATAGCGACGATATTGACCTACAACTTCATTGTATATTTCTGTTAGAGATTCATAGGTTTCAGCCTCTTCTTTTGTCCAGTTAACTAGGTTTGGAACAATACGCTTGAGGTTCTTGATTCCATAATCACTGGCTGTCATCGCGTTGTCACTTAAATCTTCGCTTTGTGCACGTGGATCGTAAGCATTGGTTTCTGTAAGGAAATACAGGCGACGATTCTTTTCTGCCTTATCCTTGTACAATTTGTTAAGCGCAACTTTATCTTCTTCTTCAGACTTTGTTTCATATATAGGTTTATAACCCCACTCTATCGCCCACATATCATAATCTCCAATACGAGGGAATAAATCAGTAATTCCGTCTTCAGGTTGCGCCACATAATTGAAACGTGCATAGTCCATAATAGAGGACGTATGGCCATTTTTGGCAATGAAAGCCTTATCTCTTAATTTCTCTACGGGTGTAGCGCTACTTGCTCCAAAGTTATGACGCAGTCCTAGTGTGTGGCCTACTTCGTGTGAAGATACAAAGCGGATAAGTTCTCCCATTAGTTCATCGTCAAACTTAGGTTTACGTGCACGGGCATCTACTGCAGCTCCCTGAATCATATACCATTTACGCAATAGGTTCATTACGTTATGATACCAGCCAATGTGGCTTTCGATGATTTCTCCACTACGTGGATCGTGTACGTTAGGACCGTAGGCATTCTCAATTCCTGAGGCAAAGTAGCGGATTACAGAATAACGCGCATCCTCAAGACTTGCTGTATCGCCAGCTGGGAAATCTTTAGCCAGGATAGCATTCTTCCAACCTGCTTTCTCAAAAGCTGCCTGCCAGTCTTCTACACCTTGTTTAAGGTATTTTCTCCATTTGGTAGGAGTAGCAGGGTCAATATAAAATATGATTGGTTTTTTAGGTTCAATCAGCTGTCCCTGTTTTTGTTTTTCAATATCTGCTGTATTTTTTGCTTCAAGTCTCCATCTTACCGCAAAGGTCTGTCTGTCTGTACGCTGGGAAGCATCGTCATAGACAGTATATCCGTTAGCAAAGAAACCTACCCTTGGATCAAACAAGCGTTTTTTCATGGGGACTTTAGGCAGCAGAATCATAGATGTGTTCAGCTCAAGAGTAATTACTCCTGCTGCTGATCCGCCTGGCAGGTTCACAGATGGGATTGGGCTTGGGCTTGGACCCATGCTAGGAGTAGGAGGGGTAACTCCAAAGGTTTTGATGGTCCGAACCTCTGTATTAATAGGAAATGACCGGATAGACTCAATGTAAGAACGATCTGTCTGCAGGGCAGTGATCTTATACATCTGTTTAGCCAGTGGAGTAAGTGAAAATATCTGATTGTCTACTTTAAAGAAATCAGTTACATCAATAACTACAGCAGTATCTTTACGAATGGCTTTGATATCAAATGCGGCAGCTAAAGGATCCATATTGGAGTTTTTTACTGCCTGTGAAATGGGCTGAATCGTATCAGTAGAGACATTGATAAAAAGGGGAACTCTTAGAAAAACTTTGTTTTCGGGACCTCTTTCCCAACGTAACACCTGACGATTAGCCTGTTCTCCACCATAGCCGAGGTCTGTTGCCGTTTTTGAGATTCGGGTAATGGCCATAAAATCCCGGTTAAATAATGAATCAGGGATTTCGAAGTAATACTTGTCTTCAACCTTGTGAACAGTGAATAAGCCTTTGGAAGTCTGTGCTTTGCCAGTAACTACATCTTTATAGGCTTTCGGACCTGTTTTTCTCTCTGTTACAGATACCGAGGGTGGAGTTGTGGATGCTTCTTTCTGCTTCTTTTTCTTTTGACCTGCTACAGGTTGTATCCATAAGATAGTGCAGAGAAGAAAGAAAGAGTACACTTTTACTTTTGTAAACGACATGTGGGTTTGTTGGATGAAAATGAATTGATTAAAGTGAAAGAGAACTGCTTTTATATAAAGTAGCTTTAGAGACTCAATAATAGAACCAGAAAACTAACCTGTTTTTGGGAGAAATCTATGTTTTTTTACACTAACTTGTAAATTTATCTTATCAATGGTATAGCCAGGACTTCTTTAATCTGATAGTATACTTGCTAAAATAATAGTCTTACCTGAGCTGTGATACTAAAAAACGCGTATTTAAAATACGCGTTAGGCTCAATAGAATAATTAATAAGACGAACGATGCGTCTAAAATTGCTTTAGGAAAGTAATCTTGCCAATTACATTCTGCTCATATTGGCGTTCAACCGGATTTTTTGTGCCCGTGTATGCCCGATTATTATATACCAGAAACAGAAAGGATAAGGGTTTGAACTCCCATGACAACCGCACATTCCAGGTATCACGATTGCCTAATGTATTTTTCTGATAAAAGCCAATCAGTTGTAGTCTGGGATTCAGTGCTACACGACCATCAATTGTATATAGCTGTACATCATCACTAAAATTTTCAGAACCAACGTTTCGAAAGAAATTAGCCTGATAACGAAAAGTAAATGCCAGATGAGGTAGTGGGGAATATCGGCTAAAGAACTCCAGGAAATGAAGCTTTCCACCATAATATCCACCTGTTTCCCCATTCAATTGTACTGTGAATTTCCGGGATGGGTCAGAAGAGCTGTAAAAAGAGCTTCTGACATATTTATACACACCATTTTTAATGGTAATATCCAGTGGGCGTTCATCCATATCTCCCAGTCGCTGAAAGGTTGGATTGATTAGAATTCCAAAGAATCCTCCGTTTTGCAGGTTTAGCCATATAGGGTTACTGTTAAACTGAAATTCTATCAGCTCACCTGTAGTGGCTCTGTGGTACATCTCTATCATCAGTCCAGGTTCAAAGCCACGTAACCATTTAGGCATCCAAGCTCCCCGATCCAGAAAAAAGAAGCCAGGAGTTGTGGCAATAACATCGTTTCGAGATACAAACCCTACTTCTGGATTAAAGTTTTGTGTTACAATAGACTGTGTCCACCAGCTAATCAATCTGTTTGTACGTCTGAAATATTGTGCATACGCTGCAAACCCCTGATCATTGGGACGACCAGAGGCTGAGCCCATAACCATAAAATTAAAGGAAGCTGACTCATTGATCCGGAAGAAGCCATCTGCTGCTCCTACCCAATGTGTATATCCTTTGATTGTATCATGAAGAGATTCTACCTGTTTCATTGTAAATAATCCCCCAAGACGATTTTGTTTACCTATATTCTCTACATATCGTCCAACGGCATAATGAGTTAATGGGCTACCATCTGTACCTCGCTGTCGCATGACAATCCCACCTGCATTGCGTTTCAGAGATCTGTATACCATACGTGCGCCTGCATCAATAGGAATAGGATTTCCACTATCATCCAGACCAATACGACGACTGAAAAATGGTTGAATGCGCATAGAACCTCCTGAAAGATCATCATTGGGTGCCAGTCCAACCCCGAATAAGCTGGCATTCTCAAGAAAGAACTGACGTCTTTCAGGAAAGAAGATCCCAAATCGGGTAATATTATTTACTTGTCTGTCTACATCGGCCTGGGCAAAGTCGGTATTAAACGTCATGTCCAGTACTGTATTCGGATTAATGGCCCACTTAATTTCTCCCCCAGGTTTTACTTCTGTCGAGGTATGATCTCCAATCTCTGAACCATTGGAATTTTTGGTAGAGACTAACAAATACGGTTGTATCCGTATGTTTGGAGAGGGTGGTGGCGGTTTAATACCAATCAAAGTTCCTGCATAGTCCATACGGGATGGACTAAAGGCTCTGGGAAAAGGGTTCCAGCTTGAATATTCATTGGAATAACGGCGGTTTCTAAAAAAGTTTATTCCCCAGGATTGGTTTGTGGAGTCTGTTCTGGGGTAACGTAATGTTTGCCAGGGGATCGCAAATTCTGCTACCCAGCCAGAATCAGTACGATGTGTACGCACGCGCCAGAGGCCATCCCAGTCCAAATCAAATAACACATCGTCAAATGTTAGCAGATCTCGTTGTGTGCTGTATGGGTTGGTGACCATGACCATGGCATTTCGCTTATCATTAAATCCGTCAATCGAAAACCCAAAATGATCATGAGAACGAGACGAAAAATCTCTTCGAAAATCAGGGACCCGCAGACTTTTTTTACCTAAGCTGTCTTTGTTAAAAGCAGATATATAGAGAAACTGCTTATTATAAAGCACTCGTATTTCTGTATCGAAATTTAGTGTTTTACCCTGATAAGGCTCTACCTGAAAAAACTGAGTAGCTGGTTTGGCCAGCTTCCATTCTTCTTCCAGCTTTCCATCTATCCTTAGATTGGAGGGTATTTCTGTTGCTTCAATGGTTCGTTTTATAGAATCCGGAGCAAAAATAGCTGCACTATTCTGGCTATAAGAAATGAAAGGGATAAATAGAAGGAGGATGTTTATGAAGTAGAGAAATCGCATAAATGAAATGAGGCTTAGACAAAAACAGAGTCCAGTGTCTATCTCATGCCATAGATATTTCTGTGCTCTGGAATTTTTAATGTGTTTTTGCTACAAATATCTGATCTTTACTGAGTATTTTTTCTGTCTGAGCAATGCCATTCCACTAATGGTTTACCATTAGGATAAGTGGTTGTTAGATAGTAAAATAGGTGAGAGAGGATAATGGTAATAGAGAAAAGTAAAGCGTTGGGTAAACAGAGGTACTTTATTCTGGTTTTAGAAGACATAGTTTACCGCAAAGAATCTCTGAATCACGGATTACTCAAAATCCGTTTTCAGCGAGCCAGGTGCGCAAGGTATGCAGATCTTTTTTCATAGCTGCAATGACTTCCTTTTTATCTATCGTGAGAGTACGATTGCCATTTTCAGCACCTCCCAATGATTGTTCAAAGTGCATGGAAACAGGACCTGTAAACTGATATTTTTTGGCTAGAGGGAGGTAGGTCTTAAAATCTACAGTTCCTTCGCCTAAGGCACAGTGGTGTTTAAATCGTTTGCCTTCTTTTCTGTCCCAATAGAAATCCTTGATATCAAACGTTCGAACATAGGGTGCGATTAATTGCAGATTGATAGGCCAGTTATCACCTCCTTCAGCCGTGGCGTGATTGATATCATACTGGACTCCCATCCAGTCCGGATTTATTCCAGTGAGCAGTTCTTTTAGATCCCAGATGGCAGCACCTACATAAAAAGTTGGGGGTATACTGGCATGATTCTGATAACAGCCTGCTATTTTGTATTTCTGACTCAGAAGGGAGAGTTCCTTTAATGATACGTTGAACTGTCTGAGTTGCGAGAGTATGTCAGTCTGTGGTTTATAGTAATAATTGCCTGTACGATAATAACGAACTCCCAGTGAGGCTGCTGTTTTGAGAATATTTTCTGCTTCACTATCTGCCTTGGTAAGATGGGTAACAATCATTGGCAGTGCTAAGCCTGCCTTTCTAATGGCTTCATGGGCTTTAGGCAAATCATCTGTTACCCGTTCCGGCAAAACATGCCCACCCGGACGAACGGTCAGATCTATACCATCAAAGCCAATTTCAGCTGCTATCTCAGCCATATGCTGATAGCTGTCGGCCCACTGTAATTGTTTGGAAAATACACAGATCTGCATCTTTGACTTGGGTTTTGCCCATACAGAAGTAGTCGTTAACAAAGTACTGGTGGCCAGTGTGGCCTGGAGAAAATGGCGTCGATTCATATATTCAGGGATACGATATACTGACAACATTTGAACTCTGGTAAATACAGGAATCTTCGTAAGTATCCACAAAGATTCCTGTGAATGAAGTTTATTGCAATGCCAGAGTTACCCGCTCAATAGACTCTTCAAAAACAGATACATCACTGCAAAGGGACGCACGAATATAATTATTGCCTTGTGATCCGAATATACCACCAGGAGTAATAAATACATGGGCTTTCTGCAATATTTCATCGGATAAGGTATACCCATCTTTGTAGGTTGACGGAATTTTGGCCCACACAAACATACCTTGTTGATTTTCTGAGAAATCGCACCCCAGGCGCCATAGAAGTTCAAATACCTTTTGCTGCCGTTCGCGATAGATAGTGTTTACTTTATCATACCATTCCGGAGGATTGTGCAGGGCTTTGGCAGCAGCCAACTGGGCTGGTAAAAACATACCAGAGTCCATATTGCTTTTAAAGCGGAGCACATCCGCGATAAAGTTTGGATTGCCACCAAGCATGCCTATTCGCCAGCCTGCCATATTGTGAGACTTGCTAAGCGAGTTTAATTCCAGTGCTATATCTTTGGCTCCCTCTACTGACAGAATGCTCAAAGGCTTGTCATTTAGAATAAAACTATAAGGATTGTCATTGACAATCAGAATATTATGTTTCTTTCCAAAGGCTATTAGTTTCTCAAAGAACTCTGTATTAGCCTGTGCACCTGTTGGCATATGAGGGTAGTTGACCCACATAAGCTTTACCCGGCTCAGATCCTGTTTTTCCATTTCTTCGAAGTCAGGCAGCCAGTCATTTTCTTCAGATAGAGTATAGTCTACTATGGTTGCACCTGTCAGTAAGGAGGCTGAACGGTAGGTTGGATAACCTGGATTGGGGACTAATACCTGATCTCCTGCTTCCAGATAGGTCATAGCAATATGCATAATACCTTCTTTTGAACCTAGAAGAGGTAAAATTTCATTGGCGGGATTTAAGGTTACACCATACCAGGTATGATACCAGTTGGCGAAAGCTTCCCGTAATACAGGTGATCCAATATAACTCTGATACGCATGATTCTTTGGATTCTGAGCAGCTTCTCCTAAAGTAGTAATGGTTTCAGGAGAGGGTGGCAGATCCGGACTGCCAATACCCAGATTAATAACTTGTATGCCACGACTTTGCATTGCTGCAATTTCTTTTAACTTGGTAGAGAAGTAGTATTCCTGTACCAGATTCATCCGGCTGGCGGGCTGAATATGCATTAGTGTATAATTTACGAAGTGTGATATGAATTTTCGCGGTAAAAATAGTAGGATTTCGAAGGAAACCCTTGTTTTTTTACCTTGAATATTCGAACGATATTTTAGATAACCTCTTAAAGTAGTTTACATACTTCCTACAGCTGTAGTGAAGGTTGTTACTTCCAGTGTCTGGGTATTGACAATGAGTTTTTCTACTTCCTGATAGCCCATTTGTCTTAATGCTTTAGCGTATCGGTTCAATAATTTTTCAGCATCCTCCTGAGAATCACCCGATATATAACTCATAATGGTAACAGCACTTCCATTGACAATGACGCGATCCGGAGGAATCAGATTGAGTGTATGTCTGGAAAGAATATCTTTCACAGGCTTTACCTCAGCCTTGGGAGAGAAGTGAGGTCGCAAAGCCGATTGACTGATAATCTCCTCGAGATCTCTTCGAAAGGAATTTCGTTCACTTTCGCTGATACTGCCTTCACTTTCAAATTTATCCAGACAAAGCTCAATTTGTGCATCGCTCTCAAGATGACGCAATGCTTCACATAACTTTTGAGCATGATCTCTTTCTTTTTCAAAAGTTTCTGTATCAAACATTCGGGAGGCCATACGGCGAAGTCTGGCTTTCTTGTGCCAGTCTGCCACTGGGTCATTGGTTACCAGAAATACTTCATTCTCCTGTGCAACCTCCTTAGGAGTGGGTTTTAGGGTTCCTTCCCGTAAAATATAGTGCGGACGGTGAGGCTCCCATAACTCCTTCTGGTCCAGATAATCGTGTAGCAACATACTTACATTGATGCGGTCTGTTCGTTTGGAGAAGTCAAACTCTTTGCCTAACAGGTAAAGCCGGTCTGTAGGCCGTGTGAGAGCCACATACAACAGATTCATATTCTCAATGAATAGCTTCTCCGTATCTTCTTCGTATTGTTTCCGCAAGGGAGTCCGTGTTAGTTCCTTTTTAGGTGTGATAGGAGTAGACCGCAATGAAATGTCTTTGAGATAAGGGGATTCATAGGATAATCGGTTTGTATCCAAGCTCATCCACCATATCTCTCCGGGTCTGGGAAACATGTCCCAATCTGCAAAAGGAACAAGCACTATCGGATATTCCAGACCTTTGGATTTGTGGACAGAGGTAACGGTCACTGCATCTTTGTCTTTGGGCGTATTAATATACAATACCTCCTTTTTCCGTTCCCAAAAGTCCATAAATTCTCCCAGATGGTTACTTTGTTTGACTGAAAAATCGAGCAATACATCCAGAAAACGATAAATGTAGGGTGTTTGTCCGTTCAGTTCGGCCAGCCGGAAGGTTTGTACCAGTGTCGCCCCGAGTTCATACAACCCCATTTGCTGAAGCCGGAAAGGATTCAGAAAATATTCTTTTCCTTCCAGATGGGAGAATAAAGGCTTGAGAGAAGATCCTTTGCGCATGACCTCCCATTCATTGGGAGTAAGCTGAGGCATCTGCTGAAGGATATGCTGATAAAAAAGATGTAAAGCCTCATATCGAGCCAACGTATCGTCTGGCGAATGTAATATTTTAAGAAAGGAAATCAGCAAAGAGATGGCAGGTGAGGACTGAAGCAATAAAGAGTCCTGTGAGATAATATCTACACCACGATCTTTGAGGAAATTGGCAACCAGACGGGCATATTTGTTCTGACGACATAAGACTGCAATATCCCGGTGAGTATATCCTGCTTCCAGTACGTCTTGTACATTGCGTAAAACAGCTTCAAGGGTACGTCTCTCATAGGCAGAAAGTCCGTCTTCGGCTGTATCATCGTCTTCTTTCGCTGAATCAATAAACTGAATTTCAATATGGCCACCTGTTTTGGCTGTTGCAGGGACTTCCTGAGAGGCAAATTCGTCATATACTTCAGCCAGCAACTGGCGGTCAGCTCCATACATATCCGCCAGTGTTCGGAATATATCGTTGTTAAACTCTATAATTTCACGGGTACTGCGAAAGTTTGTATTGAGTCGTTCTTTGGCCAGCGTGTAATTAATAGTCTCATAGCGAACTCCGAGCAGGTCTGGCTCCTGATGGCGGCTTAACAAAACGTCAAAGCGCTTGTTAGACAGGTGTACAATCTGCTCCATATCACCACCCCGCCAGCGGTAAATGGCTTGTTTGGCATCTCCTACAATCAGACTGAAATGTCCTTTAGCCAAACCGTTTTCCAATAGGGGTAGCAAGTTATTCCATTGTAGTACAGATGTATCCTGAAATTCATCAATCAGAATGTGGTTGTATTTCTCGCCTAGCCGTTCATAAATAAATGGTACAGGCTCTTTCAGAATTATATTTACCAGTGCCTGATTGAAATCAGAAATCAGTACCTGATTTTTGTCTGATTTAATCAGACGTAGCTCGTGGCTAATCTCATGAATAACAGACAGTTTATAATAGTGTTGCAGTATGTTTTCAAGGAGCAGCCAGTCTCCTTTCATTTTTTCGATATTTTCAAACACACTGAATAGTGTGGGTTGCAGTTCTGCTATGGCTCGACGTTTTTCTTCCTTCGTGGTTTTACTAGCCCATTCGTCTGCATAAAAAAGCTCCTGAAGGGTAGGAGATACTTCTTTGTCCAACTCCCGATCTATATTGTTGGCATTCTTGTCAAAATACCCCCAAATACCTCGTTGACCCTGCTGGAAGTATTTACTATCCAAACCATACGTCTGCATGGTCTCCAAAGACATTTGAGCTGATTCGGCTATTTTGGTTTTAAGCTCTTCTTTGCGTTGTTCAATAATTGCCCGTGTTGTTTTGAAATCATCCATCGTGAGATGTTTGATTCGATCCATGGCTTCTGTTACTTTTTCACTGAGCAGCTGGGCTCCAAATTCTGCCAGATTATCCGGTAATCCATTCCAGCTTTTTCCTTCGTCGGTAATCTCCAGTGCATAGGCTTCCAGCATTTCAGACAATATCTTCTCCTCGTCATGACCAATCCGATTGAGGAGGCGGTCTACGGCATTGGATACTAGTTCAATGCCTTCCATCGAAACTTCATAGTTAAAGGGAATATCCAGCTCTTCAGTAAACGCACCTACCAGACGGTTTACAAAACTGTCGATGGTACTGACGGCAAAGTCAGAATAATCGTGAAGAATGTGGGAAAATGCCCGTCCGGCACGTCGGCGAAGTATTTGTTCAGTGAGAGGCTCTACACGATCAATTTGGTTCAGTTCCTGTACAATGATATCCAACAACTGTTGATTGCCAGGGCGTTTGTTTTCGGGTAAGGAATCTGGATCTGCAAACCCACGCAAGGCACCCAGAATCCGTTCTTTCATTTCATTGGCCGCATCATTGGTAAAGGTAATAGCCAGAATATGCCTGAAATAAAACGGGTCATCACTTTTTAAGGCGAGCTTCAGGTATTCTTTGGTTAGCGTATACGTTTTTCCCGAACCTGCTGAAGATGTATATACTTTAAACGGCTTCTCCATATTTCTGTTACTAACTGACAATCAAGCACTGTTGCCTTAAAGAGGTTTGTATCCTACTCTGTGTGATGATGATAGACAGGAAAGAATTTAAATGTAAAGGTAAGAAAACCTTGCATTACCTTAAATAGACATTTTGCATCTATCTGCTGCAAGGTTTTCCTACCTGTTGTAAACACACTTGTCTGTCAGGGAGTTTCTGAATTTATAAGTTCTCCTGTAAATTTGATATACGCTTTACTTTTCTATATATGCTAAACAAGGTGCTGGCTATATTGTTGACTTCAGCTGCAATCTCAGGTATTGCTTTTCTGTTTTGGCAACAGGAATTACAGTATCAGCTGCCTACACCTGTTCCCAAAGGGTATAAAAGCATAGACACAGGCACCTATATATCATTGCCTGAAGAAATCCAGATAAAAAGCAAAAAACCTGTACTGATTCATTTCTTTAATCCTGAATGTCCTTGTTCTCGATTTAATATACAGCATTTTATTACACTGACCAGAAATTATGCGGATAAAATGGACTTTTATGCAGTAGTATCTCAGAAAGAAGAGATTGAATCTGCAAGGGAGTTGTTGAAAGATACAAATATAGGAGTAGTTACAGATGAGAATCAGTCACTAGCGAAGAAGTGCGGAGTATACTCAACCCCACAGGCAGTTGTGATTGATGAACAGAGTCAGTTGTATTACCGGGGAAATTATAATCGGGCTCGTTACTGTACACAAAGACAGACCAGTTATGCCCAGATGGCTATTGAACAAGTGATTGCACATAATCCGCCACCTTATTTTGATACACTGGCTACCCGTTCATATGGATGTCAGCTACCAGAACGAAATTAGTGTGAAACAACATATAATCAACACAAGCTATGGATGAGAAATACGAAGAGTATCTGTTGGAAGATGCCTACGTAAAGATTAACAAAACCGGAGACAGTGTTAACAACATTGCCTTTGCCTGTTATTTTTTGTTTGGTTGTATCATTGCCTTTCAATATGGGACTTTCAAAATTGCATTTGGAGTGGGTGGTTTATGTCTTGTCATGTACTATGGAACCAAGTTCCTGTTACCTAAGTCTTCTTTTTACCAGTATATAGGAAGTGTGATTGTGGCCTTGTTTTCTGCCCAGTTTATTTACCAGATGCATGGTATGTTTGAGATGCACTTCTTTGTTTTTATAGGAGCTACTTTGCTCATTGCCTATCAGAACTGGCGATTGCAGCTACCCAATATCATTGTGGTGGTTATCCATCATGGCATCTTTGCTTACCTGCAATATAAAGGAAATGCAGAGATCTATTTTACTCAGCAGACCTATATGGATCTGGAGACGTTTCTGTTCCATGGAGCTCTGGCAACGGTAGTGGTATTAATTTGTGGGTATTGGGCTTATATACTAGAGCGAAAGACGAAGAGGGAAATGTTTATCAAGGCAGGTGTATTGCAACAGGTAAACAACATCCGACACAATATAGAGTTTGCAGATGCGATCAGTCAGGGAAATCTCGCTGCCATTTATACCATTATGGATGATAAAGACGAGCTGGGTAAGTCGTTGTTGAAAATGCAGGCAAGTCTGACTATAGCCCAGAAGAAAGATATGCAGGACAAGTTTATGACGTTGGGACTGGCTCAGATGGGAGAGATTTTGCGTAATAGTTCGGATATCCAATCACTTTCGTATGAGATCATTTCGCACATGGTCAAATATCTAAAAGCCAACCAGGGTGGGATTTTTATTCTTCAGGACAAAGAGTCTGATCCTTATCTGGAGCTGACAGCCTGTTATGCCTATGATCGCAAAAAATATTTGAAAAAACGAATAGAGATAGGAGAAGGATTGATAGGTCAGGTAGTTCTGGAAAAAGATACCATCTTTCTTACCGATATTCCCCATGATTATGTTCATATAACTTCTGGACTAGGTGAGGCTAATCCGGGTTGTATATTGATAGTACCGCTTAAACTCAATGATGAAGTAGAGGGTGCACTGGAATTGGCGTCTTTTAATGTATTTGAAAAGCATGAGATAGAACTGGTAGAAAAACTGGCAGAAAGTATTGCCTCAGCGGTATCAGCTACCCGAACAAATGAGAATACAAAAAAACTATTGGAAGAATTAAAGCAACAAACTGAAATGTTGCGCAGCCAGGAAGAGGAAATGCGCCAGAATATGGAAGAACTAGCGGCTACTCAGGAAGAAATGGAACGTCGTCAGGCTGAAATGGAAGAGATGCGCATAGAAGAGGTAACACGTCTGCAAAACAGAATTAAGGAACTGGAAGGGTAGTTGAAAGTGTAAAACTTCTTTTAGTTGATTTTATAGCAGTCAGGGTTTTATTGGATAGAGGGATATAATTACCTATCTGATTATATCCTGACTATTTTATTTCCAATATCCTGATATAAAGTTAGTGTGCATAGTTTTATGTAGATGAGATTGTTGATCGGAATTCAACGCAGACAATTTTTTGCGATGAATTTCAATCAAACAAAAAATTTGCGGTTTATTTTGTTCAAAATAATTTCTTGCGGTTTACTCAACGCATCAGCAATTTTGTGGTGAACTCTAGGCAAAAACTTTTTTGAGAATAGCAATAGAGACTGCCTCCTTATTTTATTGTATGCCTAGAACTAAACTCAAAATTTGTAATGAGCATAGTTCTATGCACATTAGGCAAGAAAGGTTGTATTTAAGGTAGTTTGGGCATTTGCAGTCCGTTCTCCTTTAGGTTTTAGATCAAGTATAACAGAAAAAGAAAATTGAAGTAAGGATAGGAAAGCATACTGTAAGAAGTTTAAAAGCTTCCAAAGTCTTTCTCTTGGCTCTATCAAACTGTGTACTCTTTCAGTTTGCTCCAGTCAATGATATGATAGTTTTTATAAACCTTCCGCAATTCATCTCTGACTTCCATAAGGGCAAACCCCAGCAGATTACTGCCCCGCCAGGTAGTCGGGTCCAGTGCCTTTGCATTGTCTTCGGCCAGACCTATGCCCCAGATTGTATCCAATGGACTAGCCTCTACCAGAATCTGATTGCCTGTAGATAACAGATAGTCACGCATATCTTTGTTTTGGGTAAACTTGTAATAGTTGCCATTGAGGACAATGGAATATTTGGCTTTGTCCCAGATGCTTTGATCAAAGTTTTTTACTTTCTGTCCTAAGGCTTTCATTTCCTTTGGGTCTGTTGATTGCATAATTCTGCTCTCTGTTTCAGCGTCCTCAAAGAGTCTGGCTTTTTCAGCCATCATATATTGTTCCGCACAGGTGTATTCGCCTTCATCAACCTCAAAGTAAGATGGTTGCCACTGTCCCAGACAAAACTTATCCAGTGCGTCAGGATTAGGTTTCCAAAAGAAAAGATAGGAGAGTGGGGCTGATTTGACCTGCTCGATCAGTTTCTCTCTTGAATACTGCATCTCACCATTTTTGTGCCATAGTTGTACAGTCCCACATTCAAAATCCTCAATGTCTTCAAAGTCATAATCAGGGTTGTAATATTCCCTCCAGAATACCGGATGCGGAAACATCTCTTCATACTGTCGTCGTTGCTCTTCTGATAAGTTTTCCTTCCAATCCCCCAAATTAAATTTATATCCTTCCCCATAACCCATTCGCCAGCCAATGCTGTATTGTGAGATATGAGGATACATAATCCATATAGGAGGCATAGGACTATCTAGTGTAAACGATGGAGTCATAGGTGGTTTAGTTTATAGACGGTGAACTTTAATATTGTATAGAGTTTTTCAAATTGTACTTAATTTTTGAATGGGAAAACGTAGTTTGAGCAGGTTAGGTTTTGCGCAGCAATAGATAAAGTAATTTATTTTTTGTTTTCCCCAAAGCAACACTCCTCTGTTTCCCTGAAAAAATCTCTCCCTTTTGTCTTCCTTAAGTAAATCTCTCTTTGCTGTCCTTCTGAAAGAAACTCGTGGCAAGACCGGCGGCATTTGGTTTCTGAATATTTTTTTTCACTCATATACCAAGCATGGCTCTATTTGTCACGAGTTTCTTTCAGAAGGACAAAGAAGGGAGTGATTCTTTTATGAGACATGATTCAAAAGGACAAAAAGTATCGTCCTCCCATCAAGGCAGAGAGTGTTTTTTTCATCTGAAAAATACTGAAATACTTGCTGTTTTTACCACTTGGTTTTGTATCTTTCCTATACATTCAGCGAGCCGCCTTTCCCTTACAGATTTACCAACCTAATTTCGTACCACTATGCGTGTACCTTTACTCCTTTTGGCAGGTATGGTAGTGGCGATAAGCTCTGCACAATCGCCATTTAAGCTTATGGGCGATGCGGCTCCAATGGATGGAGGCTGCATACAACTTACTCCGGATGTTCCGTATTCTGAAGGACTCGCATACAGTACACAGAAGCTGAATCTGAATACCTACTTTGAGATTCAGTTTGATATTTATCTAGGTACTAAAGAAGAAGGGGCAGACGGAATTACCTTTGTGGTACACAATGACCCCAATCAGTATCAGGCCTTTGGCACCTGGGGTGAGTGTATGGGATATGGTCGCTGGAGCAAAGACTATGTAGCCGGAAATTATATTTCGCCCTCTGTCGCTGTTGAGTTTGATACCTATTACAATGCCCGCCAGAACGACCCTTACTGTGATCATGCCGCCTATCTGGAAAATGGTACCAACTTTCATACCCAGTACTGGAACAACAATACGGACAATTATAACCTGGAAGACGGCAAACTCCATGACTTCAGGTTTCGGTGGAATCCGGAGAAACAACTGATCACTGTTTTTCTGGATGGACATATAGTCTATTCTGGCAAGAAAGATCTGATTCACGAAGTATTTAAAGGGGCTACTCAGGTAATATGGGGCTTTACAGCTTCTACAGGCCGGGCCAGTAACCTGCAGTATTTCTGTCTGAAGCAGATTGCCGTCTATAAGATTCCTTCCAGGGCAGTAAAACCTGTGAAACCAGCCATTCCAAACCTGACACTCCAAACTGCCCCCAAAATGGATCATAACCAAGCTGCTATATCTGAGGTCACATCTGTACAAACACCCAGGTTAGACCAAGTGCCTTTGTTGCGATAGTTGAAACACAGTTTTCCAGACGCTTCGGACAGATCAGACCCTTCTAAAAAACATTTTATAAAGGGGATGAGCATTGCAATTTTTTAAATATCTGATAAACAGCACCTTATTTTATTTAAAAATTTCCAAACTAACTTTCATGGTCAGACTGAATACACAATACCTGTAGTACTTGTTTTGTAATTACCTATTAATCAACCAGATAATCTAATTCCTGTATTACCTCCCTTTATAAAATGTTTTTTAGAAGGGTCTGATCTGTCTGAAGCGTCTGGAAAATGGAGATTTGCTATTGGCATTTTTTAAGTGCAGGTAAGATAATGAAGCAGATACCTGAACCTTGATTGCCAATAATGCTGAATCAGATAAAAAAAGATACTATTTTTGAGACTCATTTTATCTGTTCAACTACAAACGCTGTTAGCAGCAAGGGATTTCTCAATTTACATGCAACTTTCCGGTCAACAGTATCAGATTCAAGGGCTTAATGTACTTGATATCTGCCAGCAATTTGGAACACCTCTCTATGTCTATGATGCGGATGTGATTATTCGCCAGATCAATAACCTTAAAAGCGCTTTCAATACCGTTCCTTTGCGGATTAAGTTTGCATGTAAGGCACTGACCAATATTTCTGTGTTGAAGCTGATGCAGACACAAGGCATTGGCATTGATGCCGTATCTGTAGCAGAAGCTCGGCAGGCGTTACTGGCTGGGTTCAAGCCTAAAGATATTACCTTCACCTCCAACGGAGTAGATTTCTCAGAAATACAGGAGGCGGTAGAATTGGGTGTCTCAATCAATGTAGATAATCTGCCTACACTGGAACTGTTTGGAAAGATCTTTGGAAATACTGTTCCCTGCTGTATCCGGCTAAAGCCCAATATCCGTGCAGGTGGCAATGCTAAAATCCAAGTAGGGCACGAACACTCAAAGTTTGGTATTCCATTGGCACAACTGCCGGATGTACATACCCTGGTTACCAAATATAACATTGTTATCAATGGTCTGCATATTCATACCGGATCAGATATTCTGGACCCGGAAGCCTTTATTCAGGGAGCTAATGTACTTTTTACAGTAGCAAAAGAGTTTCCAGACCTTGCCTTTATTGATTTTGGTGGTGGATTTAAAGTCGGGTACAAAAAGGGTGACAAAACTACCAACATGCCAGACCTAGGTGAAAAACTTTCAGCTGCCTTCAAAGAGTTCTGCAAAGACTATGGTCGTGAACTGGAAATGTGGTTTGAACCTGGTAAATATCTGGTAAGTGAGTGTGGCGTGTTGTTTGTAAAGGCTAATCAGGTAAAACAGACACCGAGCATCACCTTTGTACAGGTCAATTCAGGCTTAAACCATCTGATTCGTCCAATGATGTATGATGCCTATCATGAAATTGTGAACGTATCTAACCCTGCTGGTGAACTAAAAACCTATGATGTAGTAGGATATATCTGTGAGACAGACACATTAGGCTCTGATCGCCAGTTGAACGAAGTCCGTGCGGATGATGTGCTGGCGCTATTGAATGCCGGAGCCTATGGCTTTACCATGAGTAGCCAGTACAATGCCCGTTTTCGTCCGGCAGAAGTATTAGTCTACAAAGGAGAAGCCCGTCTGATCCGTGAACGTGAGACAATGGAAGATATTCTGCGTAATCAGATTTTACTAGACTTTTAATCATTTTTCAACTACCTGTGATGTCAGAGATGTCATCTGTTATTATATTGTACCGTCCGGTTGCTCAAAAAGAGTTAGATCTTATTGAGCAATCTGGTTGGACAAAGTTCCCTCCCAGGCTCCCTGAGCAGCCCATTTTTTATCCGGTACTAAACCTGGAATATGCCCGTCAGATTACAGTAGACTGGAATGTTCCTGCCTATGGCAATGGCTATGTCACTCAGTTTGCAGTAGATGCTGCGTATCTCAAAAAATTTCCTGTACAGAATGTAGGAGGCAAAGGCTATGATGAACTATGGATTCCTGCCGAAGAACTGCAAGAATTTAACCAGCACATTGTAGGAAAAATTGAGGTAGTCGAGCAGTATTTTCAATCTTAAGGTTTTTCCTCAAAAAACATTTTCTGGGTTCATTTACATTAACCATGAAAATGTTGCTGGTAACATGTTATATAGGGTCAATAGTATGAAAAAATAGGTAAAAACGTCATATGTAAGGAAAGGTGTGCCACTGAAATAATAAGTTTCTCCTTTGGAAGTAATTTTACTACAAAATAAATGGGGAACACCGAAAACCCGGTTCTAATAGAGTAGGTAACACAAATCTTGCTTTACAGTATGTTTGCTCTGTTTTCAGTTTTATTCTTAATCTATGTAGGTATTATTATTCTAGCCATTGTATCCTGGTGGAGGTTATTTGAAAAAGCTGGAAAACCGGGCTGGGCTTCTATAGTACCTATTTATGGTTTTATTGTTCAGCTTGAAATAGTTGGGAAACCTGCCTGGTGGACGTTATTACTCTTTGTTCCTATTGTTAACATAGTAATTCTGATCTGGACGTTAAATCTATTGTGCAAAAGCTTTGGAAAAGACGAAGGCTATACTGTTGGTATGCTCTTTTTAGGGTTTATATTCCTGCCAATGCTGGCTTTTGGTAATGCTGAATACCTTGGCCCTGCAGGAGACCCCGATTACCAATTTGCCAGAAATACCTATGGCACAGTTCCTATTCCTGTAAATAAAGATCTTTACAATAGTAATAATTAAACGTGCATAAATTTTCTGCAAGTATCCCTTTACTCATTTCAGGTAAAGGGATTTTGTTTTTAGAAAGATACCATCTTCCCTTGTTTGCATCCTTCTCTATCTGAACTTTTTCTTTTCTGCAAATATTATTTAAACTTGAACGTCAATAGTATCACAATGGAGTATAACATACTCTGTTGCATTACTCAATTCTGATTAAATAATATATGATGGAAAAGATTCATGCAACTACCGTTGTTGCTGTATTACATAATGGTCAGGTTGCCATTGGGGCAGATGGCCAGGCTACCATGGGAAATACCGTTGCCAAAAGCAACGTCCGTAAGATCCGTAAACTGATGGATGGCAAAGTGTTGGCAGGCTTTGCTGGTTCTACTGCTGATGCCTTTGCCTTACTAGAGCGATTTGAAGAAAAACTGAATGCCTACGGTGGGAATTTTAAGCGAGCTGCTATAGAACTGGCAAAAGACTGGCGTACAGACCGTTTCTTGCGACGGTTGGAAGCAATGCTGATTGCGGCTACTAACGAAGAAATCCTAATCATCTCCGGAACAGGTGATGTGTTGGAGCCAGATAATGGTATTGCGGCCATTGGTTCAGGAAGTATGTATGCACAATCTGCAGCT
This sequence comes from Xanthocytophaga agilis, assembly GCF_030068605.1. Classification (NCBI taxonomy): domain Bacteria; kingdom Pseudomonadati; phylum Bacteroidota; class Cytophagia; order Cytophagales; family Rhodocytophagaceae; genus Xanthocytophaga; species Xanthocytophaga agilis. Next base: position 247,876 of record NZ_JASJOU010000010.1, on the reverse strand, counting down.
ATTGCGTTGAAGAAACATGCACCACAACTGACAGCCGAACAAATGGTGACAGAGAGCCTTCATATTGCAGCGGATATCTGTATTTATACCAATCATAATCTGGTGGTAGAGAAGCTTTAACAGATTACAGATATAAAACAAAAGAGCCTGTTCTGAAACAGGCTCTTTTGTTTTACAAAAATGAGTTTCTGATTATACCAACATACGCATAGGATCTTCCAGAAGTCCTTTTAATGTTTGCAGGAATGCTGCTCCTGTTGCTCCATCTACTACACGGTGATCGCAAGACAGAGTCAGTTTCATAATTCCGGAAACTTTGATCTCTCCATTTACTACAACAGGTGTTTGTTTGATTCCACCTACTGCCAGAATACAAGAGTTTGGAGGGTTGATAATGGCAGTGAATTCTTCAATACCAAACATACCCAGGTTCGAAATAGAGAAAGTGCTTCCTTCCATTTCCTGAGGTTGCAGTTTTTTATCTTTCGCTTTTCCTCCCAGTTCTTTTGCATCCGCTGAGATTTGAGATAGAGATTTGATATCTGCGTTTTTGATAACAGGCACCAGCAATCCATCGGGTACAGCAACAGCCATACCAATGCTCACATGGTGATTGTAACGAATTTTGTCACCTAGCCAGGATGCATTGATCGCTGCATGCTGACGCAATGCCATTGCTGTAGCTTTGATCACGATATCATTGAATGACAACTTAACCGGTGAGTACTGATTCATTGCTTCACGGGCAGTAGTTGCCTTATCCATATTCACTTCAATAGTCAGATAGAAGTGAGGTGCACTGTACATACTTTCTGCCAGACGACGTGCAATAACTTTACGCATCTGAGATACAGGCACATCTTCGTAACTTTCCTGACCTGTTACTACCGGCGCTTTAGCAGGAGCTTTTTCTGCTGCTGGCTGAGACGCAGGAGTAGTAGAAGGAGTAGAAGTTGGTTGTGCAGAAGGAGTGAATGTTTCGACATCGCGTTTTACGATACGTCCATTCTCACCACTTCCTTTCACTTGTTGTATGTTAACACCTTTTTCTTCTGCAATTTTCTTTGCCAGAGGAGAAATCTTAACACGTTCGTCAGAATCAGAAACAGAGTTAGCTGGCTGCTTGGCAGGTTCTGTTGCAGAGGCAGTATTGTTGCTAGTTGTTGCTGCCTGGGGTGTAGAGGCAGTAGCGGTTGCTCCTCCACCTAACAATGCCTGATAGTCAGCGCCTTTTTCACCAATAATTACTAGTGGAGCTTTGGCGGCTACAGCATCTCCTTCTTTGGCACCTATATACAATAATATACCAGCTTCCGGAGATTCAAAATCCATCGTAGCTTTGTCTGTCTCGATTTCAGCCAGCAAATCACCAGATTTTACTGTGTCACCTACTTGTTTATGCCATTTTACGATGGTTCCCTCAGTCATGGTATCCGTCATCTGAGGCATTGGAACCAATGTCGCTTTTACATTAGCAGCTGGAGTAGCCGCTACTGGTGCAGGAGCTGGCTTGCTTTCTTCTGCTTTTGGTTCAGCAGCCGGAGGAGGTGTTGCTACAGATCCACCTGTTTTTCCATCCAGCAATGCTTTGAAGTCTTCACCCGGTTTTCCTACAACGGCGATAATACCATCGATAGGAACGTTTTTTTGATCGGTAATATATAAGATTGTACCTTCATTGTAGGACTCCAGCTCCATAGTAGCTTTGTCGGTTTCTACTTCGGCCAGAACGTCGCCGGTTTTGACCGTATCACCTACTTTTTTCAGCCAACCAGCAATGACACCTTCGGTCATGGTGTCACTCATCTTGGGCATACGTATTGCTTCAGCCATTTTTTCTCAGTACGAAAGAATTAAAATTGAAAATCAGTAGAACTCATTAGGACACCAAATATACAGGTGTATTTATAAATAGGCAAAAGGCAGCACAGAAAAGGCATTTTTTTTTACACAGGTAATTGAAATGCTTCCTGTTTTAAGAAACCCTTTCTGAAGGATTTAGTTTCATTATTCAGTGTATTTGAGTTAATAAGAGATTTGGCAAAGTAGAATTGTTGTCCTTGCCTATGGTTGGAAAGTGGAAAATGGACGTTTATACAGGCTTGTTGCCTCATTCTGCAAAAACACTATCCCAAAGGTTACCACTAACCTTTGGGATACTACTATCTTTTGCATAGTAAAGGCAGATAGCTTTGTAGCAACAATTCTAACCATTTAAAATCGACTACAATGCAATTTAACGAAGCAATAAACTGGCGTTATGCTGCCAAAAAAATGAATGGGCAGCCTGTACCACAAGCAAAAATAGACGCCATACTAGAAGCTATTCGATTATCGGCATCTTCTGCTGGTCTTCAACCGTATGAGGTTGTAGTGATTGCTGATCCAGCTTTAAAAGCAAAGATTTACGAGCAGTCATGTCCGCAACCTCAGATACAGGAAGGGTCACACTTGCTGGTTTTCGCTTCACAATTATCTGTAAGCGAAGAGGATATTCGTACCTATATGGAACGCATTGCTCGTACCCGCAATATTCCTGTTGACTCATTGAACGGGTTTTCCGACTCTATCAAAAACGGGCTGCTTTCTATGCCACCGGAAATAATCAAAAACTGGGCGTCCCGTCAGGCATACATTGCTTTGGGATTTGGATTGGTAGCTGCTGCTGTTGAAGAAGTAGACTCCTGCGCTATGGAGGGTTTCAACTCTGTTGCCCTTGATGAATTATTAGGCCTTAAAGAAAAAAACCTTGGTAGTGTTGTATTGCTGACATTAGGTTATCGGGATGAAGAGAAAGATTTTCTGGCAGGTGCAGCAAAAGTACGGAAAGATCGTGCTGAGCTTTTTACAGAACTTGTAGCCTGAGATTAAATAAATTAATATAACAGAAGTCATCCTACAGTCTGGCTAGGCTAGATTTACGACAAGTTTTACTCCTATCTTGTCCTATATCTTTTCTGGAAATGGCGGTTTTAAAAAGAGAGCGCTGGTTCGAACGTCCGTTCGGACCTAATTTGAAAGCAACGTCCGTTGCGTTGGGACAAATTGATACTTGTTTAGGTTTGGGTTAGCACCCAAACAGAGTTTTACCGACCAACGCAGCGGACGCTGCTCTCAAAATGGACACAAGCGGACGCTTGCGCCAGGAACTTTCTTTGTTTCCAGAAAAGTTATGGGACAGGATAAGGTCTTATGCCTGCAATCAATTCACAATAAAATCTGATTTGTGCCTGTTTCTATGCAATCAGCAATTTTGCGGTGAATTCCGATCAGATTTTATTTTTGCGGTGAATTATGCGCAACAGAAAAAAATGATCGGAATTCCGTTCAAAATAAAATGTGGTTGAAATTATGTTCAAAAGCAAAAATGTGGTGAACAGTATGCAATCTCTTCATAAAATAACGGACCAGCTTTGCATCCTCTGAAAAACTTTTGCATAGAATAATGCATATGCAAGAGATCTGCTTGAATAAAAGCTCATCCTTACATTTGGGGTGACTTCTGTTACAAATGATACCGCACCTGTACTTTTATATCTGTACGTTGAGGTCCATTGATCTGATCAAGTCCTGACCCCATTGTATCCTGATTGACAAGTGAGGTTCGTGCTACCCGAAACCATACCGAACAACGTGGAGTCACATCATAATTAAGGAGTAGATAATACCGTGCTCCCCGAAGATAATACATAGGAACAGAGAAACTGTTCAACACATCTTTTTCAAAGGCATACTGCCGGTTGTCATAATCTTCTGTATCAAACAAGGCAAAGCGGGTACTAATCTGCCAGCGACGTAGTTTGAGAGTAAGGTCTTCCATGATAGCATATCCGGTTGTCAGTGTACTTTGTTTAAAAGAACTGAACTGGACACGAGTTCGCAGAAAAAGATAGTCATTAGCCTGGAAGTCTATGTTAAATAAGTATTGTTTACGAATAGTCTCTGTGATAAAATTGATGGGAGAATCCTGATCAGGTTCGTTTCGTTGTTTATGTTCTTCTCTATATTGTGTGTATAACAGGAGTTTTTTAGTTGGCTGCCAGGCTAGACGAAGCAAATAATCGAAGCCTTCGGATGGTCCATCAACCCTATATTTTAGCCAGGAAAAACGGTAGCTATCATAATATGCTGTAAGAGTAATCCGTCGGGTGGGGTTGAATTTTACTCCCCAGTAAATACCACTTTCATTGATGTTGCGTGTATTTTCGCCAAAGGCCCCTCCATAAAACGTATGGAAGTTCCGATCATAGTGTCTGATCAGTAGGGAGGTGGATAAACGAGGTGATAAACTACCTATAATACCTGATACAACTCCAAGGCCGCCACTCGATGAACGAGCTGCTTCTCCAAAAAGGTTAAAGTTTTGCCATACATAACTATAGTGTAGTCCTATGCCTGTATTGTTTTTTCCGGAAAACTCGAACTGATTATATCTTCGGGGGATTTTCTGTATAGGCGTATCATACTGTGTATAGATAAATGTGCCTCCCATTTCAAACCTTCCTGCTGCACTTTTATACGTAATATCCCCTCCTGAAGTTTGTTCTAGTACAGTGGCTCTGGTTGCTAACTCATGAGGCGTGCGATGATAGCCGGCAAGTAAAAGAGAGGAAATATAGCTATCTGTCAATGAATCACTATCATTTACATTTGCATCTCTATGTATATGAGAATAGAAGCCTGTTACTTCAAATTTACCTAACACATAGGTAGCAGCACCTCCTCGCAGAAAGCCAGTTTCCATAACAGATGTGTAGGGACGAATACCGACCTGGCTCCGTCGTATGGTTTCAACTGTAGAAGCGCCTTTTCCAACTGAAAAACCTGCTGACAGGAGTAAACCCTGTCCAATCTGCAACTGATAATCGCCAATCGCAATTTTTTTCCAGTGCCGTTTATTTTCCAGCAGCAAGTGCCAGGAGAAAAAATCAGCCCCATACTGATAGCGTGATGGTTGCCAGACTATTTGCTCACCCGCATCTTTTTCCATAGTAAAGCCCAAACTGAAATCGCCTGGATGGTTAATGCGATAACGTGCATACCAATGACCAGCAGAGCCTGTATATCGTTGTGTTAGCGACCCATCACGGGCTGTGTCTGGAGGTAGGAATCCTTTTTTCTTTTCCAGTGTCTGGTCATAGCGTAGCAACAGTGTATTACTACGTTCTGTCAGTATTCGTTTCCACAATGAACGGTTATCGGATGCATTGCCATTATCGTAAACAGTTACAAAGGGTAATAATTTTTGTATAGTCGGTATATCAAAACCAGGTATAGCCTGCAGTTCATAGATAGAAAGTAGCCTGCCATTGGTTTTACGATAGTCAACGAAAGAATTTATCTGCGCTTCTGATAGTATATAAAGCGAACCTAATAGGTCACGAGTGGCTATATTCAGATCCAATGGATGTGTATAGAGTTGCAAAAGAGATTCATAGAGATCATCAAAATTGGCGTCTTCTTTTTGGGTAGCCAATAATTGCTGTGCAAAATCATCCAAGTCTATCTCTTTTCGGGCGGGTTGTTGTGCTTTTACTATATCTACCCAACTACAAAAAATCACCAGGAATATCAGCACCTGAATAAGTCTTTTAGCTTTTAGTAGATTCATTAGTAGTTTTCTTTTTTGGAAGACGAACACTGAGAGACAAATTATGAGATAATCCTAAGGTAGAGTGTGTCTGAAAGGCATAATCCAATTGTAACTTCTTAGGGCTAAAGCCAATACCAAAGGAATAAAGCTGTGGACGAGTGGCAATGCCTGTACGTAAACGCAGGTTTTTTACAATCTCATATTCTAGTCCAGTTCTGAAGGTGCCCGGAAAGTTAATGTCCTTTTCCAACTCTACAGTCCAGACGAGCTTAGTATGAGGCTTGTATGCCAAACCTACCTTCATGACAGTAGGAATACGTTCATTAGTTGAAACGTCTAATTTACTTTGGGATACATTATATATATGGACACCCGCTGAAAGCTGTGGTAATAACTGGACCACTGTGCCTATTTCAAACAACACAGTCTGTTTCTTGCCTACCTCCTGCATTCCAGTTTGGAGGTAGTTTACCCGTAAACCCATACTGATATTCTTCCAGAGATATCCATAAGAGATTCCTGCTGTTGTTTCATTATACAGCTCATCACCAAGGCGACTAAGAGTCGCACCCAGTACACCCTTTGATAAAGGATGCACATATCCGACAGCCATTGTTTGAAATCCAGACATACCATACCGAATGTTATAGTTTGCCAGTAGATGAGAATACTCTGTATAAGCAAGCCCTCCGGGATTGTTCCATACAGACCAGGGATCTGAAAAAGTAACAGAACAATTGGCAAGCCCCCATACACGAGCTCCTGCGGGGTTAGGCTCTCCGCTTGCGAAAACGGTCTGGATACTAACTATTACTAGAAGAGAAGAAAAAAATAATAATCTTTTCAAGCGTAAAAAATGTGAGGTGTAACATATAAAAAGTGTGTAAAATTATCAATGGTGGGGATCCCGTGAATAGTAAAATAGACTGAAAGACGTGCATTGTAATATTTTAAGCATAAATAATACAGCATACCATACTTTGTTTTTTTCTGAAGTAAATCAGTGGCTAAGATTTATTTTTTTGATTTTGGGAGAGGGAGAATTCCTATACTTTGTTATATCTCGTTACGTATGTAAGAATGCCGCCAAACAAAGAAGATATATTGCCTGGAAAGTAACTTACTTAGTAGACTAATAAAAGAATAAATGGCATATTCTCTTAAATAATGATTTTCTTACAGTATTTCCATCCTAAGAAGCTTGCTCTATGCTATAGGCCACAATGGCTTATTGGCCTGGTTTTGGCTTTTTTATGTGGAATGCAAACAGGATTTTCACAGATAAGTGAATTGAGCTTCAGGAACTTATCTACAAAACAGGGGCTGTCAAACAAAGATGTACATGCCATCCTGCAGGATAGTAAAGGCTTTATCTGGTTTGCCACTAAAGATGGCCTCAATATTTATAATGGATATACCATTCAGGTTATTCAGAATAATCCTAAAGATAATGAGAGTCTACCCAGCAATGATGTTCGTGCATTGGCTGAAGACAATGAAGGTTACATATGGGTTGGTACCTATGATAACGGGCTGATTCGTCTCAATCCACAGACCCGTAAAGGAGTCATTTACTCAACGGCAACTGATAAGGCGCTGACTTCCAATACAATATTCGACATCCATAAAGACAGGAACGGCAATATCTGGATTGCAACATTTGGTGGAGGGCTGGTGAAATTTGATGTAAAAACGCAAAAATTAGCTTCCTATCAGAGTGACCCTGGCAATGTCAACGGGCTCAAAAGTAGCAATATCATTACTATACATGAAGATAAGCATGGAGACCTCTGGTTAGGTACTTTTGGAGGTGGTCTTTGTAAGTTTGAAGTACAAAAGCAGAAATTCTCTACCTATTTAAATCAGGAAAACACAGATATCTATGCAATAGAAGAAGATCGTGAAGGATATCTCTGGTTAGGAACATATGGTAAAGGCCTGGCACGTTTTGATAAACAAACAGGTAAGGTACAGTACTTTTCGACCCAAACAGTAAAAGGATTGGGCAGTGATTTCATACGGGCAATCAAAGAAGACAATATGGGCATTCTTTGGATTGGCACAGAAAAAGGAGGAGGTTTAAGTTCTTTTGATCCGGTTAGAAACAAATTCAATACCTATAAACAAAATCCTATCCAGTCTGCCAGCCTTAGTGGAAATGACATTAATACACTATTACTGGATAAATTAGGCATCTTATGGATAGGGACAGAAGGTACAGGTGTAGATCAATTTGATACACAGAATGCAGTATTTAAGTCGTATATAAGTGGTGCAGGTACTACACCTAAATTTACAGATGGCGCTATTACCGCAATTTATGAAGACAAAGCACAACTAGTATGGATTGGTGGCACCTTTGCAGATGGCCTGGCTGTATATGCTTATGACAGACTTCAGGATGTGTATACCTGCTATAAATTGCCAGTTACCAATGAGTTGATGGGTTTTGATTATACAATTACTGCCATTGCTGAAGATGATATTGGAAATATATGGATAGGAACAGCAGAAAATGGACTGTATCGGTATAATAAACATCTAAAAACATTCCGTTCTTTTACTTCAAGCAATAGCCAGTTAAGTAGTAATGGGGTTGAAGTTTTATATAAGGACAGAAAAGGTATTGTATGGGTTGGTACATATGAAGGAGGGCTTTGCAAGTTTGATCCCTATCATGAGACCATTCATACCTATACACATGATCCTAAAAATCCTGCATCTATCGCTGGGAATACAATCAAGGTAATCTACGATGATGAGAAAGGAAAGCTGTGGTTAGGTACCAAACAAAATGGGTTGTCGGTCTTTACTATCGCAAAAAACACCTTTACCAATTATCAGGCACAGAAAAACTCCTTGAAAAGTTTGCCTGGTAATTCGATTCGGGCTATTACGGAAAGTAATGGTCAGATATGGATTGGGACAGATGCCGGAATCTGTCAGTTTAATTCCCAGAGTAATACCTTTAAGCGTATAAATGCCCAGAATGGCTTACCGGAAAACAATGTCTGTAGTATGCTTTCGGATAAAAATGGAGATCTATGGATAAGTACTTTCTCCAAAGGTCTGGTACGATTTAATCCTAAAACAAATAAGTTCCGATACTTTACTACAGAGGAAGGCTTGTATAGTAATGAATTTCAACAATGGGCAGCACACAAAAATTATGATGGAGAACTATTTTTCGGGGGGAGCAGGCATTTCATTAGCTTCAATCCAGATAAGGTATTTGAAAATCCATATGTAGCACCTATTTATCTTACCTCATTTACATTATTTGATAAGAAAAAAGAGTTTGCTAAACCTTTATATGACCTGTCTGTTATTGATCTTGACTACAAGGACAACTTTTTCGAATTTGAGTTTGCTTCGCTAAATTATCTGAATCCGGAGAAAAATAGCTACGCCTTTATGATGGAAGGAGTAGATAAAGACTGGAAGAATGTAGGCAACAGACGCTTGGCCTCTTATACCAATCTGGACCCTGGTTCTTATACATTCAAAGTAAAAGCTGCCGATAAATACAATCAGTGGAATAATACTTGGGCTTCTATTCATGTTGTCATTCATCCTGCGTGGTACCAAACCTGGTGGGCACGTATTTCAGGTATAGCCTTAGTACTGGGATCTATTCTGGTATATTATAGAAACAGAATTCGTTTCTTTCAAAGACAAAAGCAGATTCTGGAAGATCTGGTACAACAAAGAACTGCGGAACTTGTCCAAAAGAATGCAGAAATTGAAAGCCAGAAGAATAATATTGAAGAGAAAAATATCAAACTTACAGAGGCGAAAGAGTTGATTGAACAGATTAACGAAGAGCTGAGAGCTATAAATAATGATCTTGAATATAGAGTAGAACAACGTACCCATCAGCTTAAGGTTGCCAATGAAAGTCTCTTAAAGAGCAATCAGGAACTGGATATGTTTATTTATCGTGCTTCGCATGATATCAAAGGGCCATTGGCGAGTCTATCCGGGTTATGCAAGGTTGCAGGAATGGATGTTGAAGATCCTAAGGCAAAAGATTACTTCTCCTTGCTTGATAAGACATGTGACAAAGCCAATCATACTCTGGTGCGAATCCTGAAAATGTATGATATCCGGAATGCTGAAATATATAATGAACCTGTGAGCCTGGTGAAGACGATAGAACGTCTGGTATCGGACATCAAAGCCAGATCAGCCTATGCCAATACACAATTTGAGCTGATTACTACGGCAGATTGGCAGGTAGTATCTGACAAATCGCTATTGTCAATCGTTTTACATAATCTGATTGAAAATGCCTTTCAATATCAACAAGATCCGAATAATCCGTATGTAAAAGTGTACCTGGAAGAGGTAGATGATACCATTCAGATACAAATACATGATAATGGAATGGGTATTCTGGAAAACCTGCAAAATAAACTGTTTACTATGTTTTTCCGTGGAACTGTAAATTCCAGTGGTACAGGGCTTGGTCTGTATATATCTAAATTAGCCATTGAACGATTGGGCGGAAGTGTACAGTTTGTTACAGGTTTTGATAAAGAAACGGTATTCAGAATAGTTATTCCCAAGCTTCCTGTTGCAGCCGGATTAGCCCTTATTCTTCCCTCTGAGGCAGAAGTTGCTCCTGCTGCTGAATGAAGTATCTCCAATCTTTAAGACTTACCCAAATGCAACAGGTAATCTGAGATGGGTATCCACTCCCTGCTTTAATTCATACGCCAGTGTTTGGGTGATGTATTGGGGCTTTTCTTCCCATTTTCCTACACGAGTGAGCGCATTTAGTACATTAGTAGATCTGAACAGAGGAGCCAAAGTATTTACTCCATCTGCAGATGGTATTTCCAGCATATCTGCAATAGAGTTACTTAGCAGATAGCGCATATAGGCGTGAATAAAGTTGCGACTCACAGGGCTATCCTTATTTATTTCATACAAACAGGTAAGCAATGACTGTGTAAGAGCAGCTCCTGCTACTGAATGGTGGAAATGTCGTTTGGCAATTTTTTTATCAAGCCAGTAGGCTTCCTGTAGGTTGTTTGGTAATAGTTGCTGATCAACTCCCAACATGGCTCCAATTATATTCCACAGATATAAAAAATCTTCACCCTCATCTTTCGTCCACTGAAAACCTAATTTTTGAAGTCCTTGCAGAACAATGTAGGAAAAGGCAAGGTTAGTTCCTGCCATATCTTCCTGGTTGACGGGAGTTCCCCATTGGGCATTCCATTGAGGACTATGGGATGCATAATAACGTGAAATAGCGTGAATAAGCCTGACCTGTTGTATCCTTTGGATACCATTTCCTGTAGAGAATGCTTTGGGAGAAGATACATCCAGCAGAAATTGCGCTGTCTCTGCCAGACGTTGGTAAGTATCCTGATGAATACGTTGTGAAAGCAACAATACCTGAGCTCCATCGGCAGCAGCATAACAATAAGGCAAGGATAGACATCCCAGAATAGAAAGAATAGATCGGGCGTTTCTGGCAAAAAAACGTTGCCCTCTTTCCAAACGCCTGAGATCAACCCATGAAGGAACAGATTCTGTTTGGGAGAGATAACTTTGTAGTTCGAAAGGTATTTCTGATGAAGGTTTTTCTTTGCTTTCAATTATCTTCCAATAAAAAGAGAGCTTTTCCCGTTGCCCGGATTGCATCAGGTAGTGAACTACTGTATCTGCAATGGGATCAGCTTTTGTTCGCATTTCCTGTAATAGATGCTCAGAAAAGAAAGCTGCTTTTTCGTTTAGTTGATTCATTGACAAAATGTTATCTGTTCAATCTGATGTTTTGCCAGATCGACAGTCAGCAAAACATCAGGTACCTACTGAATAACAAGAGGATGAATCAAATGGTTTTAATTTAATTCTGAGAGATTAGGATAGTTCTATAGGTGATTCCTGATTTGCCTGTTGTGAAAGAGAGGAAGCAACTGTAAACCGGAATACACTTCCTTGAGATACTTTGCTCTCTACCCATATCTCGCCACCATTGCGTTCTACAAAATCCTTGCAAAGAATCAAGCCAAGGCCACTTCCTTTTTCGTTGTGGGTGCCTCGTAATGTAAATAGCTCGTTATTAAATAACTTCTGTTGGTTTTCTTCAGATATACCTTTGCCTGTATCCTGAACAGATATTTCAACAAATGGTCCTTTGCATAGGGCATCAATAGTCACAGTTCCTCCTTCTGGAGTAAACTTGATGGCATTGGAGATAAGATTGCGTACTACAAGCTTAATCATCTCTTCATCTGCATAGGCTGTCAATGGCTCTGTGAGTAAACTTTTTAGTTGAAGGTGTTTTTTCTTTGCCTGAGAATTTAGTAATTCTATTGTTTCATTGACGATGCTCTGTAACTCAATCTCTTTGGGTTGCAGGATAGTGCCTTCCATTTGACTTCGAGCCCACACCAGCAGGTTATTAAACAGGTTTGCAATATAGTTTACATCCTTACTTACTTCTGGAATCAGTTGCTTGAGATCTTCTTCTGAAACCAGATCGTTTTCAAAGATTTGTAGTAACCCTTTGAGAGCATTAAGCGGAGAGTTCAGATCATGGGCGATAATGGAAATAAGCCTTGCTTTTTCCCGGTTTAATGTTGATAGGTCATTATTGGCTACCAGCAACTCCTGAGTCCGTTCTTTTACTCTTCTTTCGAGTGCAACTGCAATTTTGTCTTTCAGCTTTTGATTTTCCTGTAGCTGTCCAATCAGCTTTTCCTGTGCCCGACGCCGCTTACGTTCTTCTTCCTTCATTTTAAATCCGATACTTAATGAAAAAAGAATAAGCTGAATAATAGCTCCTACCTGGAAATAGTTGATGTGTACTGTAGTGACATCACTGGCATTGCGGAAAAGAACATCCCATACGCCTCCTAGAAATACAGGTAGTGTACCCAATACCAGCAACCGTGCAAGACGAATTTTACTTGTCCAGAACAGTACCAGTAAGACTACAATATTGGCAAATTGGATGAGATTGAAATATCGGTGAATAAGAAAAATGGTTCCAAGATCTTTAGAGAAAAACAGGTATATGGCACCACTAATACCCCAAATAAGATTGGCTGTGATTAACCATTGCATATTCCGATGCTTGCGAGGAAACTTTTTTTTAGTTTCCAGAAAGTTGCAAATAAAGAGCAAAAGGAAGATGACAACAATTTGTAAGGTGGCCCAGTTGTAATCAAAAATACGAGGGAACTCTCCCAGCAAAATTTCTTTGCCGAGGTTATATACGTTGATATAAAAAACAGAAAGCGAAAGGATATAGAGGCTATAGTAAAGGTATGTTGTACGCTTAAGAATAAAGTACAAGAGAAAATTATATAAAAAGAGTACTAATAATACCCCTTGTGCTATCCCTTCATACAAATTTCGTTCAATAATAAATTCATTCCAGCTTGTAACAGGCTGTAACAATAAACGTGGTGCAACTCCAATCTTTAATTCGTTTTGATAACGGATATAAAGTGTTGTTTTGCCTGGTCTTAGCTGAATATTAGCTGAGTTTTCTTTGCCTCTGATTTCGTCTCGTTCTGAGTTTTTTCGATAGTAACCAGACTTTTTATGTTGTAGCTTTCCATCTGGTTGTTGAATATAAATGTCGATAAAACTTGCCTTCCCTGTATGTAACAACCATTGGCTTGTAACCTCTTCAGTATTGGTGACAGTAACTTTAAGCCAAATGATATCATTCCATCTGGCTTTTCTTAGTATATCAGGAGCAATAGAACGGAAAGGCGTTTTTTGAACTTGTGCAAAAGATAGAGAGGCAGTAGCGTCAACGAATATCTCACTGGATTCTGTCAATGCATACATGCTATCTGCGCGACCAACACCTACACTTGGGCTAATAACCTCAGAACGAACAGGAAAGCTAAATAACCAAGTGCCACAAGTAATTAAAAATAGTATGGCTGTATACTTCATCTAGAAGTGTTATTTTTCATGCACAATATATGAACTTTAGAGCAATAGTAATAATGCGAGGTAAATCCCTATTTGGCTTCTCCTTTCTGTATTACTTCATAGATCGTTTGTAATACTCCCGTCCGAATATTCAACGAGCCAAGCTTATTGTTATTGCGTGTTGGGTAGACGCGATTGGACATAAATACATATACAAGCTGGTATTTAGGATCAATCCATACAAATGTACCAGTAAAGCCTGAGTGTCCAAAACTTTCAGGGCTAGAAGCCGCCGCAGCACTTAATCCCGGGCTTTTAGGATCTGGTTTGTCAAATGCAATACCTCGACGACTGAAGCTTACATCATTGTAACGAGTCCATTCTTTCAATGTCGCCTCATTGATAAAACGCTGACCTCCATATTCTCCCATTTGAAGATACATCTGCATCATTTTGGCTACATCGTTGGCTGTACCAAATAATCCGGCATGGCCAGATAGACCATCGAGCATGGCGGCTCCTTCATCGTGAACAGTCCCATGAATCAGTGTTTTCCGGAATAGAGAATCGTATTCTGTAGGTACAATCTGATCAATAGGATAGTAGCGCAATGGTTTGTAGGTAAGATGCGTAGCTCCTATTGGCAGATAGAATGTTTCTTTCAGATAGGTTTCAAAAGGCTTGCCTGTCTGTAACTGAACCAGACGAGGGTAGAGGTAATAGGACAAGTCGCTATACACATACTTCTTTTCTGGCAACAAAGGGGAATCATTAATCTCCTTATAAATCTTTTTACAATACTTTCTATTAAGCCACAAATTATCGACAATCTTCACAGGAAATCTTTTTGAGGAATCTGTGCGAAAAAGTTTGTGGTTACGTTCTCCATCGTCTTTTACGGTCTCTTTCCAGAATGCTATCCAGGCAGTAAGACGTGCCTGATGTGTCAGAATATCTCTGAACTGGATATCCTTCTTGTTGGAGTTTTTATATTCTGGCAGATAGGTTGCCAGAGTTTTGTCAAGACCAAATTTACCTTCATCCGACAAACGCATTAAAGCAGGAGCCGATGTAGTTACTTTGGTCACGGATGCCAGATCATACAAGTCATCTTCCTGCGTTGGCCGCTGATTGTCATAGGTGAGATATCCATAGGTCTTATGAAATATTATTTTTCCGTTTTTTGCGACTAGTACCTGACATCCCGGAGTTGCTTTCTGTGTGAGAGCAATGTTGGCCATTGAGTCGATTCTTCTTTCCAGCAATTCAGAGTTCATACCTACTTCTTCAGGCATGGTATACTTCAGGCGATGAATTGAATTCATGCCAAGACCACCATTCAATGGATAAACCGGAGAGACAGAAACAGGCATCTTGCCAGACATACTAACTGCGCCAAATAGTGCCTGTGCTGCCAGTTCCTGCGCAATTGTATTGTCCTGATAAGTAGTAACTATAGCAGTGGCTTTGCTAAAATCAAACTTAGGTAATGTATAAGCATTACCCAGATGACATATTATTACCTTCTGATTGATAGATGATAATTCTGTCAGTGCTTTTTGCATGTTTTCTGTAATACCATAATTCTTGGATGGTCTTACACTGGGTACATGCACTCCAACCACTACCAGATCAAATTTTGCCAAGGCATCTTTTACTTTTTTTATATCTGCAGTAGTTGCTTGTTTAGAAATTACAAAGTGTTGTACAGATGTATACTTTGCTAGCATTCGCTGAAAGGTAGTTGTCTTTTCAGCACCTACTGATACAGACGCAATCTGTAAAGTATCGAGCTTTTGTAAGGGAAGGAATGTGTTTTCGTTTTTGAGTAGAGTCAATGCTGCTTCTGTCAGTTGACGGTTTAGCAACTTTGCCTTAGGAGTATTCAGGTCTTTTGACAGATTAGTAAGACTGATAGACTTCCATTTGTCAAGTCCAACCCAGGCTTTGGCTGCCAGCACCTTACGACAACGGGCATCTATTTCTGCCTGAGTTATTTTTTTCTCCCGAATCGCTTTTTTTATTTCTTCTATTGCTTTGGGTACGTCCTCTGTGAATTCCAATACATCATTTCCTGCCAGAATAGCTTTTGCATCAGCCATACCAGGAGTATAATGTTTGGTCACTCCTTTCATATTCATTGCATCCGTAAACGCGAGGCCTGAAAACTTTAGTTCATTTTTAAGCAGGTTAGAAATAATGGGCTTTGAAAGAGTAGAAGGCTGGTTTTTAGTAGAATCCAGACTCGGGATGCTCAAATGGGCAACCATGATTCCACCAATACCTGCTTCAATAATTTTACGAAACGGATATAATTCCAGAGAGTCCAGTTGTGTTCTGGATTTTTTGATAAGGGGTAGATCATAATGAGAATCAGCATCTGTATCACCATGTCCGGGAAAGTGTTTTGCAGTAGTGAGGATGTGATTGTCCTGCATTCCTTTCATATAGGCAATAGATTTGCGGGCTACATTTTCCTTGTTCTCCCCAAATGAACGATAGTTGATAACTGGGTTATTGGGATTGTTATTTACATCTACTACTGGAGCAAAATTGACATGGATACCCATTCGCTTACATTGCATAGCTACTTCTACACCCATTTTGTAAAGCAGACTATCATTCTGGATTGCTCCCAATGTCATTTGATAAGGATAGCTTATTGTGCTATCAAGTCGCATTCCGAGTCCCCACTCTCCATCAATCGCAACTAGTAATGGTACTTTGGAGATAGATTGATAAAAGTTTGTTTGTTGTACCTGACGTGTAGGTCCACCCTGAAAAAATACCAGTCCACCAATTTTTTGTTTTCGTATTAGTTCACTGATTGCATCAATGTGTGCCTGGTCCCGGTTGGAATAGGCGGCTACCATAATAAGTTGGGCTATACGTTCATCCGGAGTAAGCTTTTGAAAAACAGAATCTACCCAGCGTTGGTTATAATCGGAAAATGGCAAGTTTTGCGCATTTGTGGCAATGGATACTTGCAATACTATCGCCACAAATAGAAGAATGGATTTTTTCAAGGTCTATCAAAATTTTGTTTCTGGTAAAATTACATTTTTTCAGCATGTAAGGAAGTATAATTTTGGGTAGAAGAGTGATTTTGGAGCTATACTAGGTTTTTTCGAGCTATCTCTGTGATCGAAAATCTATATTTACTTATACTTTTCTCTGGTTGAATCTGAATAAATTTGAGAAATTATGATTTTTCTTCTTCGCTTATCCAACTATATAACCATTCTTCCTTAATTATCTCCGATAAGACTTCTGAGTTTATAAGTTTGTAAAAATCCAGCCGATGTATATTTTATTCGCTATTCTTCTATAAATGCAATCCTTTCTTTGGTTCAAAAAGCTTATTTCTTAATTTTACCCAAATCCTAACCTTTTATTATTCAACAAAACCATAAACCATGAAGAAAACTCTACTGGTGCTGGTCGCTGCCGGAATTTTTAGTATTCGGGCATGGGCACAGCCAACTACTTTTCCACGCAATGGGGTATATGATGAACGTCCTCAGTTATATGCCTTTACCAATGCAACTATCCATACAGACTATCAAACTATTATTAGCAATGCCACTTTAGTAATTCGAAATGGTATAGTAGAGTCAGTTGGTACAGGTATTGCTGTTCCAACTGGTGCTGTTGTAACAGATCTAAAGGGCAAACACATTTATCCTGGTCTGGTTGATATTTACTCAGATTATGGAATGCCTGAAGTCAAAAAGGAAGGATTTAGTTGGGGTGCATTCTACCTTCGTCCACCTCAGTATGATTCTGGCAAAAAAGGAGCTTATAACTGGAATGAAGCGATAAGACCTGAAAATTCTGCTGCAGACATATTTGCCATAGATGCAAAGAAGGCAGAAGAATTGAGAAAGCTGGGTTTTGGTGCTGCTTTAATTCATAATCCCGATGGTATTGCCCGAGGAACAGGAGCTGTAGTACATCTGGGAGCAGGAAAAGAAAATGAGGTGTTATTAAAATCAAATGCATCAACCCATTTCTCTTTTGATAAAGGCTCTTCCAAACAAATTTATCCGGTTGCATTGATGGGATCTATTGCTTTGATTCGCCAAACGTATCTGGATGCAGACTGGTATAAAAAGGGTGGCAATAAAGTGGAAAGGAATTTGTCTCTGGATGCCTTTAACCAACAACGGGCTTTACCTGCTTTCTTTGAAGCTAATACACGACTCAATATTTTACGAGCCGATAAAATTGGAGATGAATTTGGTGTTCAATACATTATTAAAACAAAAGGTGATGAGTATGCCCGTCTGGATGAGGTAAAAGCAACGAATGCACCGTTGGTTGTTTCATTGGATTTTCCTAAACCATTTGATGTAGAAGATCCGCTGGATATGGTAATGGTCCCTTATGAAGATATGAAACATTGGGAACTTGCACCCTCCAATCCTGCAGCATTGGCAAAAGCAGGTATCCCTTTTGCTCTTACTGCCGCAGACCTGAAAAATAAAGCCGACTTCTGGGCCAATCTTCGAAAAGCTATAGAATATGGACTGGATGAAAAAATAGCATTAAAAGCTCTTACAATTACTCCAGCAACACTCCTGAAAATGGATAATCAGATCGGCTCTTTGAAAAAAGGAATGCTAGCTAACTTTCTGATTACTTCGGATAACTTGTTTGGCAAAACCACTATTATTTATGACAACTATATAGCAGGAAACCGTTATACAGTTACAGGTATGCCAGATGTTGATATTCGGGGTGAGTATAATCTGGCTGTAGGTGGTCAGAATTATAAAATGACCATTGCAGGCATGCCAGAGAAACCAGAAGTAAAAATTGGGGTAGCAGATACTGGTAAAGCTGTCGCAAAAGCCATACTAAACAATTCTCTGATTTCTATTTCTTTCAAAGCAGATAAAAAAGACAAAGCTGAAATCCGCCTTACTGGATGGCTTACAGGAAACAATCTGAAAGGTGAAGGGATGCTGACAGATGGTAAAGCTGTAAAATGGGTAGCCACCTACAGTGGAGCTGTAAAACCTGAAGCACCAAAAGAAAATAAGGCAGACACAAAGAGTGCTGTCGCTGATTTAGGAAAAGTAGTATATCCGTTTATTGCTTTTGGCGTAGAAAATAAGCTGAAGGCAGAGGATATGCTGATCAAAAATGCTACAGTGTGGACCAATGAGGCAGAAGGAAAACTGGAAAATGCAGATGTATTGATAAAAGGAGGTAAGATAGCTCAGGTTGGAAAAAACTTATCTGCCGCTGGAGTGAAGGTTATCGATGGTACAGGTAAACATTTGACGGCAGGGATCATTGATGAACACTCTCACATTGCTACAGAGTCAGTTAATGAACTTCAGGCAAGTACAGCAGAAGTACGTATTGGTGATAATGTAGATTCTGAAGATATTAATATTTATCGCCAATTGGCTGGTGGTGTTACTACTTCTCAAATCCTGCATGGATCTGCAAATCCTATTGGAGGGCAATCTGCTTTGATCAAGCTTAAGTGGGGAGAAGGTCCTGAAGAACTGAAGATTAAGAATGCTGATGGATTTATCAAATTTGCCTTGGGTGAAAATGTGAAGCAGTCTTCTTCTATGACATCCACTCGTTTCCCCCAAACACGTATGGGAGTTGAACAAGTGATGATGGATGCCTTTATACGTGCCAAAGAGTATGATCAGGCTCTGAAGAAATACAATCCAAAAGATCCAAATGCCGTACCGGTCCGCCGTGATCTGGAACTGGACGCACTAGCTGAAATTCTGAATCAAAAACGCTTCATTACCTGCCACAGTTATGTCCAGTCAGAAATCAATATGCTAATGCATGTAGCAGATTCTTTAGGGTTCAAAATCAATACATTTACTCATATTCTGGAGGGATATAAAGTTGCGGACAAGATGAAATCCCGTAATATCAATGCATCAACTTTTGCAGACTGGTGGGCATACAAGATGGAGGTGCAGGATGCCATTGCTTATAGTCCTACATTGATGAATAAGGTTGGTTTGAATGTAGGAATCAATTCTGATGATGCAGAGATGGCACGTCGACTGAATCAGGAAGCTGCTAAAACTGTAAAGTATGGTGGCACAACGGAAGAGGATGCTTTGAAAATGGTAACATTAAATCCTGCTAGAATGCTACATCTGGAAAATCGTATAGGAAGTATTAAAGCAGGTAAAGATGCCGATCTGGTGTTATGGAATGGCAATCCATTATCTATTTACTCCCGTCCAGAAAAAACCATTATTGAAGGTACAATTTACTATGACCTGGAGCGTGATATCAAAATGCGTGAAGAACTGCAGAAAGATAGAGCACGCATTGCAACCAAAATGCTTGCCGCTAAAGCAAGTAATCCACAAGGTGCCCAGATGCCAACACCTAAAGTAATGCGTCACTACCATTGTGATAGTTTATTCGGAAATGAAGGTACTTGTGGAAAGGCAAAAACATTTATGGAAGTGCATTTCTCAGAATAATAGAAACAGGCTAATGGCTATTAATTTATTCATTAGCCTGTTTTGCTTTTTTAGAAGTAAGTTCTACAGAAAATTAACTATTTAAAGATCGTTTTTTAGAATATTTTTGGGTTTTAAAATCACCACCGTTTTAAAAGATACCCAATATGGAAGTTAAATTATTATCGTACACAGTACCCTTATTTGCATTCTTTATTGTATTAGAAATGGTCATTAGTGCATGGCTAGGCTATCGGGCTTACCGCACCAAAGACACGATTGTGAATCTTGCCTGTACATCATTGAATTTTGGCTTTGATGTATTGATGAGAGGTGTTCAACTAGCAGTGCTTACGTTTGTGGCTATCTATTCTCCTTTTCACTGGCAAAAAAACTGGCAGTATTGGATATTGCTTTTTCTTGCAGAAGATCTGGCTTATTATACTTTGCATGTGGTAGACCATTATTGTCGGTTTTTCTGGGCTATTCATATTACCCATCATTCTTCAGAACAGTTTAACTTGACAGTAGCTATCCGTTCTTCTGTATTTCAGCCTTTGTATCGCTTTTTCTACTTTATCCCGTTAGCTCTGGTAGGTTTTGAGGCGTTGGATATATTATTTATGTATGCGGTGAGTCAGACATATGGCTTCTTCGTACATACGGAAATGGTTGGTAAACTGGGTATATTGGAATACATACTGGTTACCCCTTCACATCATCGGGTGCATCATGCTTCTAATGAAAAATACTTGGACAAAAATATGGGTATGGTATTGATTATTTGGGACAGGATTTTTGGGACATTCAGAGAAGAAGAAGAAAAGCCCGTTTATGGAATTACTACCAAAATGGAGTCAGATAATCTGTATGAGGTAGTCACCTATGAATGGAAACATATGTTGAAAGATCTACAACAGGATATTTCCTGGAAGCAAAAACTAAAATATATTTTTGGAAGACCCGGCTGGCGACATGATAAGTAATCAGATTAAACGATTCTAAATTTTATATGACTATCGAACTTCTCAAAGGTGATATTACAACAATACCTGTTGATGTCATTGTAAATGCTGCCAACAGTTCATTATTGGGAGGTGGAGGAGTAGATGGGGCTATTCATAGAAAAGGAGGCAAAGCTATTCTGGAAGAATGTATACAGATTCGGAATCGTCAGGGAGGCTGTGCTACAGGTGAAGCGGTATACACAACAGCAGGTAATCTTCCTGCAAGGTATGTCATTCATACGGTAGGACCTGTATGGAATGGTGGAAGCAATAACGAAAGCCTGTTATTGGAAAGCTGTTATCTTAATTCACTACGTATTGCCAATGAACTTACTCTAAAAAGCATTGCATTTCCTAACATCAGTACAGGAATCTATCATTATCCCAAACAACAGGCGGCAGAAATAGCTATACATGCCGTACAGACGTTTGGAGAAGAGGAAAGTTCTTTGGAACAAGTGTTCTTTGTGTGTTTTGACGACGAAAATTATCAAATATATCAAAAGATATTATCAAAATAGGGTTGTGTCGGAGATAGTCAGTCAACTAATATTATACATAATTGCCTAACCTAACATACTTAAACCAATACAATCATGAAGAAAATTTATCTTTTGCTTTGCTCTGGATTGTTGTGTGCTGCATCTCTTCAGGCACAGCCCCCTATTATCGCAAAACCACAATCTAAAGCTATTGCTTTGAAAGGAGCCACTATACACATAGGCAATGGTCAGGTTGTAGAGAATGGAGTTGTCGTGTTTGAGAATGGGAAAATTACAGCAGTTGGTAATGCACAGACAAGTACTGGAAGTGCAGAAGTGATAGATGCAGCAGGTAAACATATTTATCCGGGAGTGATAGCTCCCAATACCAATCTCGGCCTTGACGAAGTTAGTGCAGTGAAAGCAACTCAGGACAAAGTAGAAACAGGAATGCTGAATCCAAATGTACGTTCTTTGATTTCGTACAATACAGATTCTGAACATATTTATGTTACAAGAGATAATGGCGTCTTGATCGCTCAGACAGTACCTGAAGGCGGGGTGATCTCAGGGACATCTTCTGTAGTGCAGTTGGATGCCTGGAACTGGGAAGATGCTGCTTACCGCAAAGACGACGGAATCTGGATGACTTGGCCTGCCATGTTTTCGATGGGAGGACGACTTGAAGCGGGCACAGTCAAAAAAAATGATAAACGTGGAGAAGTTATGGGTGAGTTGGATCGTACATTTAAAGATGCTTATGGTTACTCACAGATTAAAAATCCAAGTCCTCTAAATCTGAAATTGGAAGCTATGAAGGGATTGTATGATGGTACAAAAACCTTATTTATTCATACTGATTATGCAAAAGAGATTGTTGAGGCTGTCAACTTTGCCAAATCTCATAATGTGAAGAAATATGTAATAGTAGGAGGAGATGACGCATACCTGATTATCGATTTTCTGAAAGAGAATAATGTACCTGTATTGTTAAATTCCCTTCATCGTTTGCCAGGTCGTACAGAAGAGGATGTAGATATGCCTTATAAATTACCAGCTATCTTGCACAAAGCAGGTATTCTGGTAGGGTTGGCTTACGAAGAAACACCTTACAACTACCGGAATGTACCTTTTATTGCTGGCCAGGCTGCCGGTCATGGACTTTCTAAAGAAGAAGCACTACAAATTGTGACACTTAACAATGCTAAAATTCTGGGGATAGACACTCGTACAGGTACTCTTGAAACAGGAAAGGATGCCAATATTGTTGTTTCTACTGGTGATTTACTGGATATGCGTACCAATAACGTAATACAGGCATTTATTCAGGGACGCCAGATAGTGCTGGATGATAAGCAAAAGCGTTTGTATAAACGCTTTAGTGAGAAATATGGGAAATAGTATTTGAGAATTCTATTCTAACAAAAGAGCCTACTTGTAATCCACAAGTAGGCTCTTTTGTTACATACAGATGCAAGTTCTATCTATACATCTGCAGATAACGTTGTAGTTCACGGGCATTAGAAGAGAAATCAAATGCAGAAGATACCATGTAATAGTTTTGCTTGTCACAGGTCCGTTCATATACACGTTTGGCAAATTTTAATCGGTTATGGTCAAAGCTTAGTAACCGCATCAAGTCTCTCACATCTACTGACATAATATTGGATCGCATAAGGGCAGTATGTATAATGGCAAGTTTGTCTTCATCAAAAGAAGTTTGCTGCACAGTTGTCTTTAGACGGGTAGCTTCCCCTGGAGATAGAACAGGGAAAGGGTTATTACAATCACAAACAATAGTTCCTGGACGAGGATAACCGTTTTGCGAAGGTTGTTGGTTATAATTTGGTTCCTGAGAATATCTTTGCTGTCCATACCGTTCTAGATTACGCAAACTCATCTCCTCATCTGTATAGGTTTGGTTGCGGGATATTGGTTGAGTTGTTATGATTTCTGTTTCGTTAGCCCAGTGGATCTGTGCTGTTTTATTGACAACAATGATAAAGTAACTTGTTTCTCTTTGGTTAAGCAAGGAGACATTACTCTGCATATTGTATACTTCTCCATTTATAGTAGCTGTAATGCGAACAGTATAGGTTCCTGCATTTAAGTTTACGAAGCGAACGTATTGCTCATCTTCCAAAGTCTGGTTATTAATAACAACTTTCAATTTATAACCAGCAGGTGCAGCGAAGGTTACATTCGCCTGACCAAAAGCAGTATAACCTGATACAAAAAATATACATAGGAAAGTAATAAAGAGTCTCATAGTTTATCAGATTTTATCGGTAGATTCTGATATAGATTAAATCAAAGCATATGCCAATTTGTATGAATGAAGACTCTTTTCCAGATATTAAATGCCTAAAATAGATGATTGTACACAAAATGTAGATCACCACTTACAATTCTTATATAAACAAAGAGTCTGTCTCACAAAGACAGACTCTGATAAAGCTGATCTATTTAGCTGGCAATAGCTTATGCCAGTTGTTTCGAATACGTATTTTCCTGAGTTTTTATACTATTATCGAGGTACTTCTGTACAATCTGCGCTGTCATCTTTGTTGTATGGTCATGCAGGAATAGATCAAAATGATCAGCAGGAACATCATGTATAGAAAGTTTCCCTTTTACCAGTTTATTCCAGCCAAAACTTACATTCTTTAACAAACGAGTCTCATTATTCAGTGAACGAAACAACACCAGATCACCTTTATAAGGTTGCATCCGATAATTATAATGAGCTACATAACAAGCTGTACGTATCTTGTCTTCTGTTTCTACCAGCTTTTCATTTAATTCGTCTGATTGCATGTGTTCAGCTTTCATTACTGTAACTGGCTGCTTATTCAGTTTTGCATCTACTTTCTTTTTTAACTCATGAGTAATTGAACCTATTTCTTCCTGCATTACCTTCCATTTGTTCGTGTCTTTATAATAGGTTTTATCTAATGGATTTGTAAGGAACAAAAGAGCATTTTTGGCCAGATATGGTAACTGTACACGTGAATTAAATGGAAATCTGGCAGGAGGATAAGTATCAAACATAAAGAGTTGGTTTACTTCATATCCACGAGCTGTTAAGATTTGAGCCATTGCATAGGCAACAGATCCTCCTGAAGAATATCCGGCAAGGTTATATGGTCCTTGTGGTTGCACTTCCAGAATCTGTTCAATAAAATATTCCGCCATTTCTTCATTTGAATTTAATGGCTCTGTTTTTCCATCCAGCCCTACTGCCTGCAAGCCATATACTGGCTGATCAGGGTCCAGATATTCTGCTAAACGATATACATATTCAATTCCTCCGGAATTGGGATGTGTACAATAGATGGGAATTTTGGAACCTTCTTTTCGAACAGGTACAAGACATTTCCACGCATCACTTAAACTCTGATTGAAAATGAGCTTCTTCAGATCTGCGATTGTTGGATGAGAGAATAAGATGGAGGTAGGCAGGCGATTACCTGTTTGACGCTCAATTTCTCCAATAACACGAGCCGCCAGCAGGGAATTGCCTCCTATCATAAAGAAGTTATCATGAATGCTAATGTGCTCCAGCTTCAATACACTTTTCCAGATTTCCCGAATTACATATCCAATAAAGGTTTTCGGCTCTACATGATTGCCTTCATGTGTAGTCAGTTCTTCTGCTGTTGGAGGTATGACTTTTCCATCAGCATCCAGTAATCCCAGTAGTGAAGGTAACAAGCGTCTCTGAACCTTGCCTGTAGGACCTTTAGGTATCTGATCAACAAAAATAACCCGTCCAGGCACTTTATAGTGAGCAAAATGCTGTGCAACAAAGGCTTTTACATCCATTGCTGTCAGTATTCTACCTTCTCTTTTTACAATAGCTACTGCAACATCTTCACCCAGTAATTCATGGGGGATTGAAAAGGCTGCAACTTCTGCCACACTTCCATGTGTGATTAACAAATCATCCAGTTCTCTGGGTGATACCTTTTCGCCTGCTCTGTTAATGATTTCCTTGATACGACCGGTGATAAAGAAATACCCATCTTCATCAAAATAACCCTGATCACCTGTTCTAAACCATCCATTGATAAATGCAGATGCATTTGCTTCAGGATTATCAGCATATCCTTTGGTTACATTTAATCCTTTTGCTACAATCTCTCCAGTTTGTCCGGCAGACAAAAAGTTTCCGTTTTCATCCATTATGGCCACTTCTGTACCTGCAGGAATCCCTACAGATCCTATCTTACGAGCCATTGGTGGCATAGGGTTAGAGAGAATATGTGAAGCCTCTGATAGTCCATATGATTCAATTAATGGGACTCTAAACGTACTTTCTATCGCATTTAAAACACTTGGACTTAGACTTGCAGAGGCTGAGCGAATAAATTTCAATGTATGATTTTTAACGATATCTGGGTACACACTAGCTCTCTCCAGAATAGCCTGGTGTACTGTTGGTCCTGCTGTATACCAGGTTGGATATGTATCACGCAGATACTCAAAGAATGTATCTACTTCAAATCCATTTGTACAGATAATTGTACCACCATGTACCAAAGTTGTAAACAGAACGCCAATTAGTCCATGTACGTGAAATAGCGGTAAGACATTTAATGATCTGTCTTCTGATGTAAGCTTCAGTGTTTGTGTTGTGTTCCAACCTGCCAGATAAATATTCCGGTGTGTTAAAGGTACGATCTTAGGACGAGAAGTAGTACCAGATGTATGTAGTACCATAGCCACATCTTCCAGACCTGCATAAGGAGCTGCTTCTGTTATCCAATCTATGTTTACAAAATCAAAGGCTCCGGCAGGTGCAGTTGAGTTAGCTTTAATCTCAATAATAGGAATATTTTTTTCCTGTGCTACCTGGCGAGCTACTGTATCAAAACCTTCATAGGTAAATAACGCCTTTACGTTGAGATCTGTGAAAAAGAACTCGAACTCTGAATACCTGTATGAAGGATTCATAGGGGCACAGGTTGCTACCATTGTTAATGCCAGGAAAGCCAGTTTGGTTTCTGGTGTTGTTGGCATAATCATAGCAACACGATCATTATGCCGGATTCCCAGGGAGTACAGAACATCCGCAGCTTTCCTGGAATGCAGATAAGCCTGCTGATATGTTAGTGACTCTCGATTACGTGCAAATAAAAAAACTTTGTTAGGTTGATAGCTTGCTTGATGTTTTAGCAGATTTTCTACAGACAATGCTGTCGCAACAGTTTCAGATTTCATAATCAAAGTTTAAGGGCGTTAGACGGGTGTGGTTACACAAATAAGTAACTTATCAAGAGTAAATCTATCTGTCTATTTAAGAGAAGCTAAGCTGGAAGTAGTAGTTAGAAACAATACATTTTCACTTTCTAGTGAATCCGCATTTTTGTCAGCGTAAAATCAATTCTGATGAAATAAGATCTTATATTATTTTTTTAGTAAACGCTTGAAAATTAAGTGTAAGAAATACCACTAATTAATATACTGAAGCTTGTTTAGGTAAACACTTTCGATGCAAAAAGTGAAAAGATCTTTGAAATCTTACATTGTTATTGTCTGGAATATAAAAATAGGTAGGTAATGACGTTTGTCTATCGTCTTCCAATCACAGTTTTATACCTGGTACTCCAAAACCTCTGGTATAATCATCAATTACCAATACCCAGTCATTACTTCTGAATAATTCTCCTGGGGCTTTGAACATTCTAAAGTTCTGGCCAAAAACTTTTCCAATAGAAGTCGCAATTCCTGTCTTGGGATTATACCACCAGGCAACTAATTGTTGGCTTGAAAGCCTGGTCATGTTCATCGTTATGGATTCACCATTCGGAACATACACAAAAGCAAAACTTCCATCTGAAGCCAAGGCGGCTTTTACGTGACCAATTTGTGAATCAATTAAACCAACAATTGTTTGGTCTGGTAGTAGTAATTGCCAGGGACGAGATTCAAATAGCTGACGCATATATCCTAGTTGAGAGGCACCTGGATGTTTTAATGCCTCATTCCATGACGTACGAGCTGCTGATATAGGTTTTCTATCTATCTGCCAGAATTGCCAGATATTGTGATTTCCATAAGTGTGTCCACATGCACCTGATAACATAGACCAGTAGGCTGCCTGTCGGATATCAAAGTCATCGAAATATCCATTCTCTATCCGCCAGTTTACAGGATGATCTTCATAACGGGGCTCTCCATCCAGTACAGGTTTTGTGGGTGTTTTGTGGTAATCATTTAGAGTAAACTTGTAGTTAGGAAGGTTTCTGGTAACATGGCCAGATTGAAACATATTAAAGTCGAGCCAAAGATCATTATGAAACACTTCGGAAGACGTATGATCGCCCATAGGATGAAAGGTCATAAGTTGTGTATTACCTGTTACACTGCGAATTCCTTCTGCCATTGCACAAATAACTTCTTTATGATTTTCAGTTTCTATAGGACGATCTCCACCAAGTATCCATATAATTGGATAATTTTTATAGCGATTGGCAATCCATATTCCGTATAACCGGGCATTCTCAACTGTAAATATTTCAGGTCCTGCACCCCATTTTTTATTCCATTTATCTCCCCAGGTAGGTAATAGTCCTGTAAACAAACCAAGTGAAGCTGCCTTCTGTATTATGTAGTCAACATGCTCAAAATATTTCTCGTTGACTTTTGTAGGATCTTTGTCAATTAATGGGAACTCTCCGTAGGGATTTGATACAGTAAGTCCATCCAATTCTGCCAAAGCAACTGCCTGTATAACTGTGAAACCTTTACTGGCACGATCTTGCAGATACAAATCTGCTTCATTTCTGGTTAATCTGTGAAACAGTTCCCATGCAGTGTCCCCAAGATAAAAAAATGGTTCACCGTTATCGTAAGTCAAAAAACGCTTGGTTGTATTAACTTTTAAACGCTGGGAGTTTTCTAAAAATGACATGTTTACTAAGGGATGATTATCTGAAATGGGATCAGAACAGATTGGCTCGGAATGGTATGAAACAAAATGATTTATCTGATGATAGAATGCAATTCATATAAATTTACCATTTTTCATAGCATTTGTTTCCTCAATCCATATTTTAGTTCTTTGTATGAATTATTTACTATCTTACTAAGATACCATTTTCTTGCCAATTAAGAATATACTATAATCTGATGTTATCTTTTCCAAATGCTAAAATTAATCTGGGTCTTCATATTACAGAAAAAAGACCTGATGGCTACCATAACCTTGAATCCTGTTTTTATTCTGTTGGATGGACAGATGTACTTGAGATCATAGAATCTGACAAGCTAACTTTTACCAGTTCCGGTATCTCAATTCCAGGCAACCCAGACAGCAACTTATGTTTAAAAGCTTATAATGCTCTGAAAAAAGACTTTGATTTGCCTTCTGTACATATTCACTTGCATAAAGTTATTCCAATTGGTGCCGGATTAGGGGGAGGGTCGGCAGATGCTGCGTTTACGATTAAACTGCTAAATGAAAAGTTTAATCTGAAGCTTAGCCCTTCACAAATGGAAGACTATATACGACCTATTGGAAGCGATTGTGCCTTCTTCATTCAGAACTATCCCCGTTATTGTTATAATAAAGGTGATCAGTTTGAAGATATATCAGTATCTATTAAAGGATATTATATAATATTAGTCTATCCTGCTATCCATGTATCTACCGGGGAAGCATATGCAGGTATAAAACCTCAAAAGCCCGTTATACCTTTAAAAGAAGTACTTGAACAACCAGTAAGTAGCTGGAAAGATACACTGGTTAATGATTTTGAGGATGGGGTTTTTGCCCGTTATCCTGTCTTAGCAACTTTAAAACAAACACTTTATGATAAAGGCGCCCTTTATGCAACTATGTCAGGTTCTGGCTCCACTGTTTTTGGCATCTTTGAAAAAGAAATCTCTGTTGAAGAAATATTTCCATCGGAATACCTCGTATGGAGCGGATTTCTTCAACAATAATCTATTCCAGAGTACGGAGTTTATTTAAGGTCTGGATTACTACTGATTACAATTGTAACTTAGATAAAATTTGTGAAGTATTTCAATGGATTTGAGAGGAATCAAAATGCATAATTTACTGATTATCTGTATCCATACAGCCTAATGAAAAAACTTTTTGTATTACTACGCTGGTTGTTATTTCCTGTAGCCTGTATCTATGCAACAGTCACAACACTTCGTAATTGGCTTTATTCCAAAGGAATATTCCGCTCCCATTCATTCCCTGTCCCTACTATTGTGGTTGGTAATTTAACAGTTGGTGGTACCGGAAAAACTCCTCACACAGAGTATTTAATCCGATTATTGAAGGATACTCATACATTAATAACTCTAAGCAGGGGATATGGGCGTAAAACAAAAGGATTCCTTATTGCAGATGAGAATACGAAACCACAGCAAATTGGTGATGAGCCCATGCAGTTTTTTCGCAAGTTTGGTAAAGAAATTACAGTGACAGTAGGAGAAGATCGGGTTGCGGCTATTGGAAAAATTTATCGCTGGATAAAGCAAACTGTTAGAAATACCCAACACAGGGTGCTGAATTCTCCACTTATTTTGCTGGATGATGCTTTTCAGCATAGACCTGTCAAACCGTCTTTCTCTATCCTGTTAACAGATTATAATCGCTTGTTTTATAATGATCTGTTATTGCCAACAGGTAATTTGCGAGAAACCCGAATAGGCGCACGCAGAGCTGATGTTGTAATTGTAAGCAAGTGTCCTCCTGATTTGCCCGATTCTGTCCGACAACAGATTTCCTCAAAAATCCGCAAATACACAAAGCTTACCACCCCTGTCTTTTTCTCCAGCATTCGTTATAGTGCTCCTCTGCCATTTTCAGAATTTATACAGAATACATTTTTGAATCAACTTATACTTGTATCAGGAATTGCCCAATCTCATATTCTTGAAGAGTACGTAAAACAGCATTTTGATTGTAGAGTGCATCTAGATTTTAAGGATCACCACGATTATACACAAGCAGATATCAAGACTATACAATCTGCTTGTCAGAAAGCGGGTGTTTCAACAGTATTGACAACAGAAAAGGATTTTGTCAAATTATCACAACTGGAGTTGCCACCTGAAATTTCCTTTTTCTATTTGCCTATTGAGATCTACTTTTTATTTGAAGAAAAAGAAACTTTCAATCAATTGATCATTAATTAAATATCCTGTCAGTTTATGCAAATCCCTTTTCACATTGTGGATGTATTTGCCGAAAAGAAATATGAAGGTAATCAGCTTGCTGTTTTTGAGCACGAAGGGCAACTCAACAAGATACAGATGCTTGCTATAGCAAAGGAAATCAACTTTGCTGAAACTACCTTTATCAATCGGGCAGCAGATAGTTCGTATGGCTTTGAAGTTAGAATATTTACACCTGATCAGGAGTTGCCATTTGCCGGACATCCTACGCTTGGTACCGCTTATATCATTCGCGAAGAAATTTTAAAGCAACCAGTGGCACAAATTATGTTATCCCTAAAGATAGGCGCTATTCCAGTTGATTTTACCGATAATGTGCTTTGGATGCAACAAATAAATCCCAGCTTTGGTCAGACTTATTCAAAAGATGAAGTAGCTGATTTTCTGGGTTTGACCCCTGATGATATTTTATCAGACTTTCCTGTAGAAGAAGTATCAACAGGAATCTTGTTTCAGATTGTACCATTGCGTAGTCTGGCAGCATTGAAATCTATTCAGGTCGATCTGGCAAAGTTTCTGAAATTTCTGCAACATTATAACCGTCACATGGGTTCTAGCAGAATGGGTTGTATGGTATTTACTCAGGAAACCTACGAACCAGATAATCATATTAGTAGCAGAATGTTTTACCCTATGAATAACAGCATGGTAGAGGATGCTGCTACAGGTAGTGCTAACGGTTGT
Source organism: Xanthocytophaga agilis (assembly GCF_030068605.1). Taxonomy (NCBI): domain Bacteria; kingdom Pseudomonadati; phylum Bacteroidota; class Cytophagia; order Cytophagales; family Rhodocytophagaceae; genus Xanthocytophaga; species Xanthocytophaga agilis. The sequence goes on along the minus strand of NZ_JASJOU010000010.1, from coordinate 216,543 downwards.
TTATTAGCCTATTTACTTAAGAATCAAGTATTGAGTAATGATTCTCTGCAAATCCGTGTAGAACAGGGGTATGCTATGTCCCGACCATCTTTGCTTTACCATGATGGAAAACGATTGGGCAGAGACCAATATACTATTCGTATTGGGGGAAAAGTACAAAAAGTCTCACATGGATGGTGGGAGGTATGAGGTAAGAAGCAGTAGAATTTTTAAGATTTATCAAGTCACAACTATGTCACAGAAACTGCATCATAATACACAGTGGGTAGGAACTCCTCCGGGAACACTGATCTACATTGGGGATAAACCTGTAGGAAATGTTCGGATAAGTATACATACATATAATCAGGATCGTTTTCAGGTAACCGAAGTTACACATTTGGAGCAATGTTTTCCCAATCATGAAAAAGGGCTTGTGAAATGGGTAGATATGGATGGAATACAGAAAGTAGAGGTAGTAAAAGAAGTAGGAAATGCCTATGGTCTGCATAATCTGGTATTGGAAGATATTTTAAACTCCCAGCTTCGTCCTAAGATAGAGTTCTTTGATAATTACGTTTTTGTATTATGCAAAATGCTGTCTTATGATGATAAAAAGGGTGAAGTGCTTATTGAGCAGGTTAGTTTTGTATTAGGAGATCACTATGTGCTATCTCTACAGGAGGTACCAGGAGATGTCTTCGATCCCATACGGGAACGGATTAAATCCAATGGTAGTAGAATCCGTCGGGGAGGGGCTGATTTTTTACTGTATTCATTATTGGATGTAATCATTGATAATTATTTTCTGGTACTTGAAAAGATTGGTGAGAAGCTGGAAGGCCTGGAAGAAGAGATAAGCCAGTCTCCTTCACGTCAGAATCTGGCTATATTGTATCAGCTAAAACGAGAATTGATTTTTGTACGGAAGGCAGTATGGCCTATGCGTGAGATTATCAATACATTATATCAGGACGAAGGCCCTCTTATTGAGCAAGAGACAAGGAAGTATCTGCGTGATGCCTATGATCATACTATCCAGGTAATTGATACACTGGAATCGTATCGAGATATAGCTGCTGGTTTACTGGATGTTTATTTATCTGGTCTGAGTAATAAGACCAATGATACCATGAAGGTCCTGACTATTATCTCCACTATATTTATGCCTTTGACATTTATTGCAGGTGTATATGGAATGAACTTTGACAATATGCCTGAATTACACTTACGCTACGGCTATTTCTGGACTTTAGGTGTAATGTTTGTTTGCTGTCTTTGTATGATTGCCTGGTTTCGAAAGAAGAACTGGTTATAATAGAATGAGTTAATCCACTTTTCCGAATAACAATGATACTTTCATTGCATATACTTTGATGCCTGTTGTTTTTTACATCAATGTGTAACCTCCTATATATGATTAAGATGAATATAGCTAAAGACTGTTCTTGCTGTTAGGTGTGCATAGTAAACTAATCTATCCAAAATGCGTTTTAAGAGAAGTGAATGCCTGCACCATCTATTTAAAATAGTATGGGCAAAGTACTGGCATAAACTCTTCAGATAGTTATTCGTCTTTAGTTTTGAAAAGATATTAATTTTGTAGCGTGATACTATAAAGCGGTAATCTGAAAATGAAATGATGCAAACTGAAACCATACCCAGCCAGAATGTCAGACGAAGCTTCTTCGATACCAAAATCGAATTCCTTAAAGGTGTAGGTCCTCAAAAAGCTGCTATACTTAATACTGAACTGCGCATATTCACATATGGTGATGTCATTCAGTATTATCCCTTCAGACATGAAGATCGTACGAAATTCTATACAATTCGTGAGATGTATGAAGGAATGCCATATGTACAGATACGAGGCAAGGTTGATTACGTAGAGGAAACAGGAGAAGGAAGCAAAAAACGTTTGATCGCCTATTTTGTTGACAGTACAGGTGAGATAGAATTATTGTGGTTTCAGGGTATTCAGTGGCAAGCCAAAAATTTAAAAGTTAAACAGGAATATGTCATTTTTGGCAAACCTCAGTTTTTTAACGGGAAATATAGCGTTCTACATCCTGAGATGGAACTCTACGACCCTAAAGCTGTACAGCCAAGCGGAGGGCTGCAACCTGTCTACAATCTGACAGAGAAGTTGCGCAAGAAGTTTGTAGGAAGTAAGCAAATAGGGCAAATGGTGAGGCAGGTACTGGACCAGGCAGGTAATCACTTACGGGAAACTCTACCAGAGAATATAATTCAGCATCGCCAACTGATATCTAAGTTGGAAGCGATGGAGAGTATTCATTTTCCTAAGACGGTACATGCATTGGAACAAGCAAAGAACCGACTCAAATTTGAAGAACTTTTTTATATTCAGTTAAAGCTGTTAAAACAAAAGCTAATTCGCAAAGTTGAGTTTCCTGGACAAATATTCAAAAATTCACCAGAAGGGGATACATTCCTGAATGTCTTTTATCGCAAACATATTCCCTTTGATCTGACAGATGCACAGAAAAAAGTGATTCGTGAAATTTACAGGGATATGAGTTCTGGTAAGCAGATGAACCGCCTTTTACAGGGAGATGTAGGTAGTGGAAAAACCATTGTTGCCTTTATCTGTATGTTGATGGCAATAGATAATGGCGCCCAAGCCTGTATGATGGCACCAACGGAGATCTTAGCGGACCAGCATTATAATGGACTGAAACAGTTTGCAGATATGTTGGGTATTCGCATCGGTTGTCTGACAGGATCTACGCGTGCTGCTGCCCGACGTGATATTCATCAGCAGTTGCAGCTGGGAATGATGAAAATTCTTGTAGGAACTCATGCTTTGCTGGAAGATGTAGTACAATTTAAAAACCTTGGCCTTGCGGTTATTGATGAGCAACACCGTTTTGGTGTAGCCCAGCGTGCCCGTCTTTGGCAGAAAAATGACAGCACTCCGCCTCATGTACTGGTGATGACCGCAACGCCAATTCCCCGTACTCTGGCAATGACACTGTATGGAGATCTGGATGTTTCTGTGATAGATCAGCTTCCTGCCGGACGCAAGCCTATTAAGACTGTACATCGGTATGATGCACACCGCTTGCGGGTATTTGGGTTTATGCGGGAGCAATTACAACTGGGACGTCAAGTATACATTGTCTATCCATTGATTGAAGAGTCTGAGAAAATGTCATACAAGAATCTGATGGATGGATATGAGAGTATTGCAAGAGCTTTTCCAGAGTATCAGATTAGTATTGTACACGGAAGCATGAATTCTGGAGATAAAGACTATGAGATGCAACGCTTTCTAAAACATGAGACACACATCATGGTTGCAACTACTGTAATTGAAGTAGGAGTAAATGTGCCTAATGCCAGTGTAATGGTAATAGAAAGTGCAGAGAAATTTGGACTGGCACAATTGCATCAGCTTCGGGGACGTGTAGGTCGGGGAGCAGAGCAAAGTTATTGTGTATTGATGACTGACTATAAGTTAAGCAAAGAAGCACGTACCCGTATTGAAACCATGGTACGTACTACAGATGGCTTTGAGATTTCGGAAGTTGACCTTCAATTGAGAGGGCCTGGCGATCTTTCGGGGACACAGCAAAGTGGTGTGCTGGATTTATTAATTGCAGATTTAGCTAAGGATCAATATATCTTACAGGAAGCACGAGATGCAGCAACACAGGTATTAGAGGCTGATCCTGATCTTTCTTCACCTCAAAATCAACCTATCCGCCGCCATATTGAATCACTTCGCAAAGAAGAAACCAATTGGAGCAGAATAAGTTAAAAGCAGGAAGAGATCAATCTCTTCCTATATACTATCAAGCTAGGAGTGGTTGATATTTTTCCAGTTGTTTAATATCTACAATAATATCATCTGTGCCGCAATAGCTTTCTTTTCCGGTTCCCTTGCATTCTATGCGCAGATAGTCAACATTCATAGCATCAGCAAGATTATAGAAGGCATCCTGCTGATGTTCCTGATGAATAATATCTGTCAGTAAGGTTGCCTGAGAGGAATATAGAAGGTTGCTAAAGCCTGCTCCATGAATGCCTGCTATCTTAGAAGCATTAGTAAATAATTGTATTTGATCTTTTAGTGTAAGATCTTCCAGATATGTTTTTTCGTAACTTAGTTGCTCAAAAAACTCAAATACCTCTGCTTCATTGATAGCACGTCTGTACTTTGCTTTCTCCCTGCTGATGAATATTTTCTTTGTTGTCTTTTGAGGTTGTATTCCTGCCTGACTACGAATCCAGTGTCCTAGTTGTTTAACGACAGCTAATCGATGTGCAAGCCCTCGGGCTGTATGCATAGGTAGCCAAAGCTTTTTTGCCCATACAATCTCATCATCTTTTATTCGTACAATCTCACGAAAGGAAAAAAAACGAAGGTACTCGTCAATAAAACGTGGTGTTTTTTCGTGAATGAGTAAAGTAAGATTAGGTGCTTTTTCCCGAATACTAAATAAACGAGGCAATGCTTCTGTAGTCCAGTGATAATAATTGTCATAGTATGCGTTATGTGCAATCACACAATCTGCTGATACACGTTTGACCTTACCTAAGAGCAGCTTTTTATAAAAAGTAAGAGCATTCTTGTTTTGGGTAAACATAGAGTATACCGACTCCTGTATAATATGTCCATTTTTGAATGCAATCCCATAGGGAGAAATGAGTGTATTGTTCAATTCACATAAATAACAAATAGGTAGTGTTTCTTCCAATCGGATGAAAGGCTCCTCTGATTGTGAAATTTCTTTGTAATTTAGCGGTGAACGACGAGTAATGGTTTCAGCCTCGTATACTACTGTTTTTTTCAAGTCTCAAAACTTTAAATTTTATCTTCAAATACGTTGTCACTTCCGTCTATCAGTATTATTACACCATCCTATAATCAAGGCAATTACCTTGAACAGACTATAGAATCTGTTTTAAGTCAGGGCTATCCTAAGCTTGAATATATTATCATTGATGGTGGCAGTACAGACAACTCTGTCAAAATTATTAAAAAATATGAGAAGCACCTTGCTTTCTGGATTAGCGAAAAAGATAACGGGCAAAGTGATGCAATAAATAAGGGTCTGCAGAAAGCAACAGGAGAGGTTGTGAATTGGTTGAATTCTGACGATTACTATCAGCCTGATACCTTACAAAAAGTAGGTGTAGCTTTTATGAATCCTGATACGTTGGTGCTTAGTGGGCAAGGTAGAGTATTTGATGATTCTGGATTTACCCGTCATTATACAAAAGGAGTAGATGTATATAGTAACAATCTTGCGAAGACAATAGGGTGGGCCAGAATGGATCAGCCAGAAACCTTTTTCAGACACGATGTAATTCGGCATATAGGGCTGCTGGATACTCGCCTGCATTATCTGATGGATCGGGATTGGTGGATCAAGTATTTATTTAGTTATGGATTAAAGGGCATTGTTCAAATATCAGATGTGTTGGTCAATTTTCGTCTTCATCAGAATTCAAAAACTGTCTCACAAAATGCCGCCTTTCAGATAGAACATGATTCTTTTTTTTATGCTCTCGCCAATCAATTTGGATTTACAGATGAGAAGGAGCTAATAGAGAAATGTTTTTCGGTTAAGAAAGATTTTCAGATTCAGATTGTAGACAACTATAGCGCCGAACTTGTAAAACAAGCCTTGCAGTATTATCTTTTATTTAGGGCCGATGAGTCATATGCTGGATTCAGTAATGCGAAAGCCAGACTATTGTTGTCCAATGTAAATCATCAATTACTAACAGATACTGAAAGGGTACTCCTGCGCAAACTGAAACTTCGTACAACTGAACCGTTCGCTACTTTTTTATCTCTGATTCGTAAACTTCGTTCGTCTTGAAACTCAGTATAATTATACCAACAAAAGATCGGCCACAGCTTGTGATTGAAACACTGACTGCTGTTGTCAGAGCAGTGAAAAAAGTCGACAATGAAATTCTTGTAGTAAATGACTCAGAAAAGCCTCTTATTTTACCTGATGCCTTAACCAATGTAGTAACTGTTTTGCGTAATCCTAAGGCAGGAGTGGCATCTGCACGCAATTTTGGTGCAAAGAATGCTATAGGAGAGTTGTTGCTTTTTATTGATGATGATATGCTTATACAAGCAGAAGATATACAAACAACACTCGGTCTGCATCAGAAATATCAACGTTGCTGTATTAATCTGAACTGGATTTATCCGCCAGAGAGAAGTGCCCGGATCGCCCAAACATCTTTTGGCCGATACTTAATTCATTATGGATTTACTTCGTTAAAAGGTTGGAATCGTGGCAATGACTGGAATGATGAAGAAATTTTTGTGACTCATGGAATAACAAGCCAGTATCTTTCCATGACTAAGAAAGATTTTGAAGAGTCTGGAGGATACAATGAGATATTTCCTCATGCAGGCTTTGAAGATTATGAATTTGCAAAAAGACTTCAGGCTTTAGGTTTTATATTTTATATTTATCCAAAAAGCAGATTATTTCATAACGAATCAGATCGTCTGGATCTCAATGCATGGTTGGATAGACGCAGAAGGGGAGGAGCTACCCGAAAAGTAGCTGTAGGATTGGGTTATCAGGAAGTCGCTATTTATTATTCTTTTACCAAAAAAATAATTTTGAATGTATTATCCTTTTCTTCTCCTTTACTTCAATTTGTTGTTAGAATACTTCCCAATAAACCAGCTTTTGATTCAATACATTTCAGAATTGTAAATATTCTCCTTGCCGTTGCTATTTATGAAGGATATAATTCCAAAAAGTGATATCACGAAGATTTGTATTTGCCTTGTTTTACTTAAATGTCTGGTAATAATTTTTAGTGATTGTAATCAGTCAGGACCTAACTCTCCTTTTGCGGAATATCCATTTCAATATTCCCTTAATGTAAATCCAGATGAGATAGACATCGCAACTATAGCTAAAAATTATAACGATGGGTATGGGTTTGCAGCTAATAAGGGGTACTATGCCCGCAAAGATAAACAGATAACAGCATGGAGAACCAGTTTTCCAATATTTATACATATTATTTGCCAGAGAGCTTATACTGTTGCTTATCATAAAAATATAGAATTGACTCCTGCAGATCCCTATTTTAAGGCATATGCTGCTATGATACAGATAATTTCTATTCTATTTTTTGGAGCATCTGTATATTCATTTCATAGAATAGCTAGTTTATTCCTGCAAAATGAAAAGCTGGCCAGCCTTACTACAATTGTATATGGCTTACATCCTGTTGTTTTGTATTATGTAGGTTCTATGACATGCTATGAAAACATTGCATTACCAATTGTTATTATAGTTGTTGGAGTTTATTATAGATATATAAATTTCCAGGAAGACCCATCATTGCGTCTACTGATTGGGACATGTGTGTTGGCCTCATTTGCGACGTTGATTCGTCCTCATACAACCCTTATTTTTTATGGATTAGGAGGAATAGTAATCCTATCCGCTTTAAGTAAAAGAAAGAAAATAAGGTTTTATTTTAGCAATAAAGTTTTTCTTTATCTAGTCATAGGGACTTGGCTGTTAATGATTATAGTTCAGATTCCTATATTCTATAAAAACTACGCTTTATTTGGTAAAATCTTTATCTCTAATCAGGCAGGCTTTAATTTATTACTGGGACATAATGAATATGCAAGAGGATCGTGGTTAGGTAATTCTGGTGTAGGTACTTCCTGGGATGCTTATGTAGTACGACAGATACCCAACATTGCTGAGTTAAATGAATACCAGGAAGCACAGGCTCGGAAAAAAATTGCTTTGGATTGGATAGCTACTAATCCAACCAAGGAAATAGAACTTTCATTACGAAAGATCGCAATCTTCTTTTTGCCCGATAACTATTTACATCCTAAAGAGGTTAATCTTGCTATGACCTTTACAGGGTTAATACACGCTTTATTTTTTATAGGATTATTCATCTATTCATACAACTTGATAAGATCCCGATTTGGCTATGAAATACTCACACAGGTAATGCCTTTTCTTGTAGTTATAGTTACTCTTCTTTTCTCTATTATTTTCTTTGTGGATCATAGATGGCGCTATTATGCAGATCCTTTTATGTTATTAATTGCTATTCATACCTTATTTATCTTCAAGGCCAAGTTCCTGAATAAAGAAAAAGCAAAGTATAATAGTGTGTAATAGTATTATACTATTACTCTATACAATCTAATATAATCATACATGCTTGTTCAATTTGTTCTTCTGTAATGGTAAGAGGGGGGGCTATGCGCATAGAATTATCGCAATGTAAAAACCAATCTGTGATAACTCCGTTCTGGATTGCCTTATCAATAATAGGTTTTAAGACTTCAAACGATTCAAACTCAACAGCTATCATTAGTCCTTTGCTGCGAATACTGCGGATTTTATGATGGATAAGTAATTGTTTGAAGAGTTGTTCCTTCTTTGCAATACTTTCCAATAGGTTATCTTGCTCAATCACTTGTAATGTAGCCAGTGCTGCGGCACAGCTCACCGGATGTCCGCCAAAGGTAGTGAGATGTCCAAGGATAGGATTGTTAGCTAATGCGAACATTATTTCTTTGGATGAAATAAATGCACCAATCGGCATTCCTCCTCCCATGCCTTTGGCACATACAACAATATCAGGAACTACATTATATTGTTCAAATCCCCAGAAAGTGCCTGTACGTCCAAAGCCTGTCTGTATTTCATCCAGAATAAGGAGTGTGCCTGTTTCATTACATCGCTGGCGAAGTGACTTAAAATAGGTATCCTCTGCAATACGAATCCCTGCTTCCCCTTGAATAGTTTCAATAATAACCGCAGCTGTTTTATGCGTTATTTTCGTAAGATCAGATAGAGTATTATACTGAATATGATCTATTCCTGGTAATAAAGGACGATAGGCTTGTTTGAAAGATTCTGCACTGGATAAGGATAAGGCCCCCTGTGTAGATCCATGATAGGAGTTAAAGCAGGAAACTATTTCATGTCGTCCTGTATAACGTTTGGCTAACTTCATTGCACCTTCTATAGCTTCCGCACCTGAATTAGTAAAGTATGCACTTTTCAACGGTTCAGGTAATGTCTTTACTAATGCATCCGCAAGGAGCACTTGTGATGATTGTACAAATTCTCCATACACCATCAGGTGCATATGTTTCTCCAATTGTGCATGAATAGCTGCAATTACCTTTGGATGCCGATGTCCTACATTACTTACCCCAATTCCTGAGATGAGATCTATATATTGCTTTCCTTCTGGAGAGTACATATAAATCCCTTCTGCTTTTTCTATTTCAAGTAATAGTGGAAATTCTGATGTTTGAGCTACATGATCAAGAAATAGCTGCTGGCGATGAGTATACATGGCAATATTGTGTGTCTTTTACAATACTATTTGACACCTGGCAAATGGAAAAGACTTTTACAAATAAATTATTACTTTTTTGGAGGAGTTGCTGGTAATACAGGAGCAGCTTTTTTATCTTTTTTGACCTTCTTCTTTTTAGGGAATGTTGCCGGTTTTTTGAAAGGAATCCGATACGAGACATAATAATTGGCTCCAAATGCTGTAGACTTATCTGCTGCACCATAACCAGGAACAATTATCGGACCCAGATCCGCATTATAGCTTCCGCTGATTTTGAAACGAAAACGTAATGTAAAACCCAGATAAAAGTTTTTCCATACCAATCCTTTGATACCTCCAACGAGTTCTCCCCAATGCTGAGTTGCAGAGGTTTTAGGAATACTACCACTTGAACCACCCCAGATCGTATCAATAACATTATAGTAGCCATAAGAGTAAGTCATTTGACTTATACCATATCTAAGTCCCCAGAATACTACATCATCCCCACCCTTTAATAAGTTTCTTTCGACACCTACACGACCGTAAACGCCATTACTATTATAGTCATATACTTGGTCTTTGCTACTTTTAATATTGGCATAGCCTAACTCAGCTACTCCTAACCAACGCTGATACCCTATATCTGCACTTCCTTCTAATGAAAAGTTCTTCTGATCTTTCATGTAAAAGTTTGCTATCCTGCCTAAATCAAACCCTATACGTAAACCATTGGATAATATGGTATCAGAAGCGGATTTTTGTGAGTAAGCAGGGGTATAAAGTGCAGTAAGGTAACTACTCAGTACGATGGTTAAAAACGATATTAATATTGGGTTGTAAAGTTTCATCAGCAGTTGAGTTGGCGACTGTAACAGTTCTGATCTGTTGGGATGCAGAACTGGTAAAAGTTTCTTTGGTGATATCTATGCCTGTGTATTTGTAATTAAAACCACATCCTTCTGAGACAAAATAGGGTTGTGGCTTATACTTAATTTTTAGTGTATCTGTAAAAACAGATGTTTCATTCTGATTTGCTGCAAGACGTGCCGTATCCCATTTGATTACTAATGAGATACTATCTGCTATCTGTGACAAAGACGCGACAATATTTCCTGTCGGGGTTATTGTATCAATCTGACTTACCGGATAGGCAGAAGGGTTGCCTATACCAGTTACACTAATAATCCGTATAGTTGTATCTTTCTGAGTATAGGTAGTTGTTCCGTTTGAAACTCTTGCAACTCGCACCAGAAAGCGGATGCGCAAACGAGGATCCGTACTGACAGTACATTCTGACTCTGTGCAGGCACTAAGAAACCCACAAAACAGGATTCCTAAAAAAAGAAAGCGTTTAAGTTGTATATAAAACATGTAGACAGAAGTCAAGAAGGATCTGGCAAAAATAATAAACTGTTTCTATTATAGATACATTGAGTAGGATGTAGGTATAATTTCTCAACAAGAATTGTTCCGCAAAAGTAGGGACTTATCGAAAAAATGCGGATATTTTGGCCCTGATTTGCAGAGGAAAAGTTTTTTTCTGGAATTCGTCAAATAATACCTTTAAAATATACAAATAATGAATAACACACTAACTATAGCTCCTGGTGTTGTAACTGGTGAGCAGGTTACCGAACTTTTTCGGTATGCAAATGAAAATGATTTTGCTCTTCCTGCTGTCAATGTAGTAGGTACAAACTCTGTTAATGCAGTATTAGAGACAGCAAAAGCTGTAAACTCTCCTGTTATTATACAGTTTTCAAATGGTGGAGCTCAGTTTTATGCAGGTAAAAGTGTACCTAACGATAAACAACAGGCTACTATAGCAGGTGCTATCTCTGGAGCATTACATGTGCATCAAATGGCAGAACTGTATGGCATTCCTGTAATATTACATACAGATCATGCTGCTAAAAAATTACTCCCATGGATTGATGGATTGTTAGATGCAGGCGAAAAATTCTTTGCACAACATGGTAAGCCATTGTTTAGCTCACACATGATTGATCTTTCAGAAGAACCATTACATGAGAATATTGAGATTTGCGTGAAATATCTGGAACGTATGTCAAAAATAGGCATGACACTGGAGATTGAATTGGGTGTTACAGGTGGTGAAGAAGATGGCGTTGACAATTCAGATGTAGATAGCTCAAAATTGTATACACAACCAGCTGAGGTATCTTATGCCTATGAAGAGCTCTCTAAAGTAAGTCATCGTTTTACCATTGCTGCTGCTTTTGGTAATGTGCATGGTGTATACAAACCAGGTAACGTTAAATTATCTCCAATCATTCTGAAAAACTCTCAGGATTACATTCAGGAGAAATTCAAGACTGGCCCTAATCCTGTTAACTTTGTTTTCCACGGAGGTTCAGGATCATCCAGAGAAGAAATTCGGGAAGCTATTAAATATGGTGCGATTAAAATGAACATCGACACTGATATGCAATGGTCCACTTGGGAAGGTGTTAAAAATTATTATGAAGATAAGAAAGCCTATCTGCAAGGTCAGTTGGGTAATCCTGAAGGACCAGATTCTCCAAATAAAAAATACTACGATCCACGTGTATGGCTGCGCAAAGCAGAAGAATCTATGATCAAACGTTTGAAGGTTGCTTTTGAAGATTTGAATGCAATAAACAGACTGTAATATTTTACAAAGCCTCTCAATTATTGAGAGGCTTTATTTTTCCTATCCAGTGATTTATTTTATGTTGATAATGTGAGCATTTTTACCAAAAGTAAATTGTAAATACCTGTTAACCAAAAGAATAACCACTCGTAATCTAAGTTCTTTGATTTTTCATTACTGCTTGTGTAATTTTAACAGTTTGTTGATCTGTAAAACCATCAGCCTTGTGAATAAGAATAGATTGAATGATAACTGGCTCCGGATTGTTGGAGTTTTGCTGGTGTTTATTCTTAATGCCGTAATTGAGGTTAATTATGTTGAAGAGTGGAATCTCATTACGCTCCTTCGGGTTTTGATTCTTTTGGGAAGTATTACACTTTCCTGGGAGGCCTCCCGCTTCCTAATCATTTATTTCAGACGAAAATTTTCTTCAGGCAAACAGCTTCTTCAAAGGATTCTGGTTACTGCCCTGTCAGGTACGGTGAGTGTGGCACTTATAAGTTGGGTTGCAGGAATAAGTAAGTATATAGTCAAATATGGGACATTAAAAGGTTTTTTTGAATCTCCCGGACAAACGACTCATATTGGCCTTAATCACAAAACGTTATCTCTCAATATTTATAAGATCGATTTTTTGTTAGGGGCTTTCTCATTTATTCTGCTATTTATCGTATATGAACTGTGGTTTTTTATTCGACAGGCAAGTGGAGATACCAAACGACTTTATCTGGCAGAGCAGGAGAATGAAGAATTAAAAAAGATCAGTCTGCATAATCAGTTGGAAGCGTTAAAAAGCCGTGTAAATCCTCATTTCTTATTTAATAGTTTAAATTCTCTTTCTACTCTTATAGAAGAAGATCCACAACAAGCTGAACATTTTCTGAATGAGTTAAGCCAGGTTTACCGTTACCTGCTAAGAGCTAATGATCACGATCTTACCACTCTTTCTTCTGAACTGGATTTTATTCGATCCTATTACCATCTGTTAAAAATTCGGCATGGGAATGGATTGGATCTGATTATTAATATTCATGAAGATTACACCTTCTATCAAATTCCTCCTTTGACCTTGCAACTATTGGTTGAAAATGCAGTTAAACACAATGTGATTTTACATGATAAACGATTAATTATCAAATTAGAAACCAACCAGCAAGCACAATTGATTGTTAAGAATAACCTGCAACGCAAACAGACTCGTGTTTTGTCAAATCAGGTAGGACTTAGTACAATTATTACCAAGTATCGGATGTTAGATCAACCAGAGCCTTTAGTTGTTGATAATGGCTTGGAGTTTTCTGTTACATTGCCTTTATTATATCCTGGTGCCAACTAAAATAAATTACCATAGGAGCTGATATTGATTCTATCTTCTTTAATAAGGCCTAATAATCTCAAACGCAGATACAACAACACTTACCAACTTCGTAGCCATTAACTCATTTATATGGTATCTATATAAATAAGTGGAAATGTTAACCTTGGCCGTATAGTAAAATTGTTAGATAGAAGGATATAACACTTACTTTTAACAGAATTAAGTTATCAATATATAGTTAATGGTGAGAAGTCACCCAATATTTCCCAATGAGTAGATCCTATTTGCGTAAAGTTTGGTTGACAAGTGTTTTTATCAATCCTCTCATTTGTACTCTATTCTCTGCTATGCATAAAATAACTATCAGAGATATACTAAGAGGTCATCTTGGATTACTGGAAACTATTGAGTTTACAGCAACATTCTTTTTTGTTGCTATTGGTGGTTTTATTTTTTCTTTACCTCTACTTGGCATTTGCAAAATAGCTCAACGATACCTGACTCAACACACTTCTTCAGAAATTCTGATACGAATCTGGATCATTCTCATTATAGGATTTGGCCTGTTAGTTCTCTGTTATTCTCTGAGCAGAGAATTTCTGACTAGCATACGACTAACTTCTATGTTTTTAGTTAGTGTTGTCTTGGCAAGTATCTACCATAGTTTCAGAGATAAATTAAACAATTACGCATGAATACCTATTCTGAAAATTCTTACTACAATTTCCTCTGCAATGATAAAGCATGTAAAGGAGATATTTGTTGCAAAAGAAGATAAAAGAATAGTTCTAATTTTTGTGTATTTCTTGGTAAAGCTATTTATTCAGTCGTTACTTCACTATGTCAATATAGCATTTTACCTATCATTATCTATCTACCTTGTATTGACGACTATAGGAATATTTCTTACTTTTTTATTAGATTATTATCTATTATTTAAAACGAAGAATAGAACGCTGAGATGGATTGCTATACTTCCATGTATTTATCTGAATATGTGGGCAATATTTGATCTACAGGATATTCTCATTTACATGTGCATGATAATGCTAAAGATGGGAATTGTGAATGATCCAATCCTTAGGTTTTTTGGAGTAGCTGGACTTTCTGCATTATAAAAATCAACCATTGTTGATGAGGCTAATTAGTAGACTATTTTTTAAATCAAAGAATCATCTTCATACTCCGCTTGAACTTACACTATTCAGCCTAATTGCTTACAATCTTACAGTTATCGTGATGACGTAGCTAGTTTTACAGAGATTTATAAAATATATATAATTTCTGAAAGGGGAAACCTTGCTTTGTCGTAAAGCACCTCTATTTTGTCATAATTGCGTCCTGCCTGACTAATTCTTTTGATATACATTTGATTTATAGAATCCAATATTGGAAGTGTATAAGAGTGTATTTGTAGAAAATAGTTAAACAGAAGTTTCAAAATGAATACGAGTGACAACAAAAAGTTGATGCAGTATATATTTGATCAACTTTCGCAAGGGAACGATCAACCATTTATAGATAGCATGGCTGATACTATGCGTTGGACATGGATGGGATCTGGTCAATGGTCCAAAACATTCGATGGGAAACAAGCTGTGTTAGGCGAGTTATGGGCAGCTGTAAGAACTACCTTAAAACCACCTTATAAAGTTATTGCCACTCGTTTCATTGCAGATGATGAGTATGTGGTGGTAGAAGCCACAGGGCAAAACACTACTCCGGATGGTAAATTATACAATAATAAATATTGCTGGGTATGTCGCATTGCAGAAGGCAAGCTACAGGAGCTAAATGAGTATATGGATACTCAACTTGTTACTGAAACATTTCAAGGCTAAGCCCATTTTTGTCTGGATACCAGAAATCAATTGTTGATATAAATACTACTACTTTCAGTAGATACAAGAACGATTATCTACTATCGCAAATCCAGGCGGTCAGAGAACTTATAGGATTTGATCAGCTTGTCTATCTGGTCAATGGCTTGTTGCAGATAATGGTTGTTAAAGTTATGAATGACCTGTTTGTGTAGCAGATAGATGTAGCTTATGGGTAGGCTGATACTTACCTTCCTTCGGTTATTGAGATAGGACGTTTCTAGCTTGCGTATAAACTGATGATGTAGCCAATGCAGGTCCCGTAACATAGCAATTTCCGTATATGAACTCTTGGTGGCATAGTATTCATACCGATACTCTATGTTTATGTCCAGATTGTCGGCTACCTCTTTAATTGCATCTGTTAATGCCAGCAGCACATCATGCTCCAGGGTTAGTTTTAACTTATCTTCCTGAAAAAGGAATGGCATAGAGTTGATAATAAAATGGCTGTTATACTAAGGCCTCAAATAATACCTCAACCGGATGCAGTGCCTTGCGATGTGTACCATCATGAATCTGATGTCGGCAACTTGTACCTGGTGCGGCAATAATAACATCTTCTGGTTGTTGACGAATGGTTGGAAATAGCACCAGTTCACCAATCTTCATAGATACAGCATAGTGTTCTCTCTCATAGCCAAAGGATCCCGCCATACCACAGCAACCTGAAGGAATAAGCTGTACTTCATAGTTAGCTGGTAGCGATAACATTTTCTTTGTAGGGACAACAGAAGCCAGTGCTTTCTGATGGCAATGTCCATGCAATTTGATCAGGCGTTTTTCCTGGTTAAACTGCTCTTTCCGGATATTGCCTGCATTGATTTCCCGAACAAAAAACTCTTCGATCAGTAATGCATTCTCGGCGAGTTTTATGGCTGTTGGTTGTAAGGATTCGGGTACGAGATCAATGTATTCATCCCGAAAGCTCAAGATCGCAGAAGGTTCAATACCAATGAGAGGCGCCTCGGCTGTGATAAGATCTTTTAATAACTCTACGTTTTTAACTGCCAACGTTTGTGCATCCCGAACCATTCCCTTAGAAAGATAGGATCTGCCACTTTCATGGTGTTCCGGGATAATTACCGTATAACCCAGTTTTTCCAGTAAGAAAATGGTTTTCTTGCCAATTTCTACATCATTGAAGTTCGTAAACTCATCACAAAACAGATAGACAACTTTGGAAGAATTCGTTTTAACAGGATGATTTGCTTGTTCCAGTACTCTAGCATCATACCATTTCTTCAAAGGCGTTTTAGCCAGTAATGGCATTGTGCGGTCAGGATGAAAACCTGCAAATCGATTAGCGATTTTTCGGATGGCTGTTGTACCAAAGATGATATTATAAACCCAGGGAGTCATAGAAGCTACCTGCATCTGTTTGGCGAAGTTTCCAACCAGCCAACTTCGAAGCGGAATGCCGTTTACATCATGGTAATGTTGCAGGAATTCAGCCTTCAGCTTAGCTATATCTACATTGGATGGACATTCAGACTTACATCCTTTACAGCTCAGACACAAGTCCATTACTTCTTTTACTACCCTGGCCCGACGGGCTACACCCTGTCCCGCCTTATCCATAAAGGCTGCTTTGCCACCTTCTGATCCTGCATAGGAAGAGGGAAGTTTGGTTAAAAAGTCCCGCAGGCTATTGGCACGTGCACGTGTAGTATCTTTTTCGTCACGGGTTGCCATGTAGCTTGGACACATCGTACCTCCTGTAAGATGCGTTTTGCGGCAATCTCCGGAACCACTACACTTTTCTGTAAGACGAAGTACATTTTCCTGTCGGCTAAAACTAAAGACGGTATCTACATTGGCATATGAGTGATCGGGCTTATACCGCAGAAAGGCATTCATAGGAGGAGTATCTACAATTTTTCCTGCATTGAAAACGCCATTAGGGTCAAAGATCCGTTTTACTTCTTTAAAGAGTTGATATACTTTATCACCCATCATAAAAGGGATAAACTCTCCGCGTAAACGACCATCACCATGTTCACCACTTAGCGCGCCTCCATATTTTTTTACCAGAGCTGCTGTCTTAGCTAAAATCTCCCTGAAAAGTGAATTGCCTTCTGATGTCTTAAGGTTAATCATCGGTTCTACATGCAGTTCGCCTGCTCCTGCATGGGCATACATCGAATAGGTGAGATTATATTGCTGAAGAAGTTGTTCCAGTTCACGTATATAGGCTGGCAGATCCGTTACATCTACAGCACAATCTTCGATCAGATTTACAGGTTGGGTATCGCCCGGAAGATTTCGTATGAGTCCCAGGCCTGCTTTTCTCACATCCCAGACTTGTTTGGTAGGCTCTCCATAGATAACCGGATAGGCGTAACCTAATCCTGCCTGTTTCAAGTCTGCTACCAATTTCTCTGCTCTCTGTGCTACGGCTTCCTGAGTTTCCTCCATAAATTCTACCATCAGTATAGCCTGAGGATCTCCTTCAATAAAGAAACGGTTTTTATGATATTCCGGATGTCCGTTGGTAAAATCCAGTATATACTTATCTACCAGTTCAGAGGCCATAGGAGCATGGTACTGCATAGCAAGCTGATTCACGCGTAAGGCCTCATCAATGGAGTTTGCATGAATGCATACTATCGCTGTTTCTTTTGGTGGAAGGGGTAGGAGATTTAGTTTGATCTCAGTAAGGAACATCAGTGTGCCTTCCGATCCTGCAATGAGCTTTGAAAGATTAAATTTGTTTGGAGAACTTCCTTTATAATAAGGCAGAAATGCATCTAATGCATACCCGCTGTTTCTTCGCCGGATAGTAGGTTTAGGGAAATTATCGGTAATAGCGGTTTGGTTCTCCGTATTGGAAAGTAGCTGATCCAGTCGATTGTAAATACGGTGTTCAAACTTTCGGTTGGCAGGTATCTGTTCAATGAAGTTAGAAACACCAAAGTCGAGTGGATTGAATTTCTTCTGCTCAAACTCTTTGTCTGTCAGTTCCCGAAACTCCACTTCTGAACCGTCACTGAGGTATCCTTTTACTGCCAATAGGTGATCTCTGGTAGTGCCCCAGACAATAGAATGAAGTCCACAGGAGTTGTTCCCAACCATACCACCAATCATTGCCCTGCTGGCAGTAGATGTTTCCGGACCAAAAAATAAACCATATGGTAATAGTACTTTATTTAAATCGTCCCGAATAACACCTGGCTGTACACGTACCCATCGTCCCTTTTCGTTGATCTCCAGTATCTGGGTCATGTGTTTGGATATATCTACTACCAGTCCCTTGCCTACCACTTGTCCTGCCAGTGATGTTCCGGCAGCTCTCGGAATAAGAGTAATCTGATTTTCATCCGCAAAGCGAATGAGTGTTTGTATATCCTGATTGGTTTTAGGATGGGCCACTGCCAATGGGGTTTCCTGATATGCGGATGCATCTGTTGCATAAACGGTACGCATAACGTTATCCCAGTATAGTTCGCCACTTAATTTTTTAGCCAGTAGTTGAAAACGATCTTCCATGCAGGTAAACAATTTGTACAAATGTAATGACTACACTGATAAATTTTGACACAGGTACTACAGGTTTTTACAAAACTGATACTAGATATAAGTTTGTAACACTGTCATTCAGAAAGCAATAGAATACCTGACAAATAAAGAGATCTCCATTTATCGAGACAGTTTACAATAAATTAATACTATTTTTTATCAATTCTTTTCAACAAATAGGTAACTTAAAACGTTTTTGTTGTGTATTTAACTTAACCCTTACTGCTATGAATCTCACTCCTGAAAAAACCGCGGTTGTTCTAATCGAATTCCAAAATGATTTTACAAGTCCGGGCGGAAGTCTGCATGATGCTGTAAAAGGCGTGATGCAATCCACTAATATGTTGGCAAATACTGTTAATGTGGTAACGAAAGCCCGTGAAATGGGGGCACAGATCATGCATGTGCCTATTTCGTTTACAGATGGCTACCACGAATTACGTCGTCAACCCTATGGTATTCTGAAGGGTGTAGTAGATAGCAAGTCTTTCCGTAAAGGGACATGGGGAGTAGAAATTGTAGATGTGTTAAAGCCTCAGGCAGAAGATATAATCATTGAAGGAAAGCGTGGACTGGATGGATTTGTCAGCACCAATCTAGATTTTATTCTGCGTAGTCGGGGTATTCAAACCATCGCCCTGGCTGGATTTTTGACAAATTGCTGTGTAGAGTCTACTATGCGTACCGGATACGAACTGGGTTATGAAGTAATCACATTAACAGATTGCACCGCTACCTTAAGTGAAGAAGAACAAAAGATGGCTTGTGAGAAAGATTATCCTATGTTTTCACAACCTATGAAAGGAGTAGATTTTATTGGAGAGCTGGAAGGAAAGCTGGTGGTTGAATCTACAGGTGGAAGAGGGTATAATTAATATATCTATATCGCAACATGATCATCCCGAGTGTGGGATGTGATTTTTACCAGTACCTGTACTTTTAGAGAGTATAGGTACTGGTTCTGTTTTGATAAATCCATATTCCGTAGTTTGTTGTTCCAATCATCAATCTTCCACTGAGTCCCTACTTTTCCAGGTTCTCCCGTACTGAACTGCATCTAATCTACTAAAATTCTCTCTGTGGTATAATCTGGCCAGAAAAATAATATTCTCCCATAGAGGATATATTTATCTAAAAAAATAATTATTTTTGTTTTGAATTGAAATATTTTTAGAAGGATTCTTGAAGTTATTGCTTTTAACCAAAGATTCTATGCCTATTTATCACAAACTAGGAAAGCTACCCACCAAACGGCATACACAGTTTGAGAAGCCAGATGGAGGATTGTACTATGAAGAATTATTTGGGACTGTAGGGTTTGAAGGTATGTCTTCCTTGCTCTATCATCTGCATCGTCCCACACAGGTCAAACAGGTAGGAGAGTCAAAGGATATTACCCCTAAGGTGGCAGTGGACCGTAATATGAAAGCCCGTAAACTGATTGGATTTCAGGTGCCGCCTGCTGATGATTTCCTTGAGTCACGAGTACCACTGCTGGTAAATACGGATCTGATTTTTGGATTGGCCGCTCCCCGTAAATCGTTGCGTGATTATTTCTACAAGAATGCAGATTCCGATGAACTGTTATTCATCCACAAGGGAAGTGGAGTATTACGTACTATGCTTGGAAATATTTCTTTTGAATACGGTGACTATCTGATCATTCCCAGAGGAATGATTTACCAGATTGACTTTACTACAGAAGACAATCGGTTACTCTATCTTGAGAGTCATCATCCTATCTATACTCCCAAGAAATACCGGAACTGGTTTGGACAGCTACTGGAGCATTCCCCGTATTGTGAACGGGATTATAAGCTGCCTGAACAGCTGGAAACATATAATGAAAAGGGCGACTTTCTATTAAAAATAAAGAAACAAGGATATTTGCACGAACTGATGTATGGTTATCATCCGTTTGATGTGGTTGGATACGATGGATACAATTATCCCTGGGGCTTTTCGATCCATAATTTTGAACCTATTACAGGCAGAGTGCATCAGCCACCTCCTGTACATCTTACGTTTGAGACCAGTGCCTTTGTTGTATGTTCATTTTGTCCGAGATTATACGACTATCACCCCAAGGCAGTTCCTGCACCCTATAATCATAGCAATATTGATTCGGATGAAGTTTTGTATTACGTAGATGGGGATTTTATGAGTCGCAATGATATTGCTCAAGGTCATATTACGCTCCATCCGGGAGGGATTCCCCATGGGCCGCATCCAGGTGCGATGGAGCGTAGCCTTGGCAAAACACGTACCGAAGAACTGGCTGTGATGGTAGATACCTTTCGTCCATTGATGTTGACAGAAGAGGCATTAAAACTTGACGATGGTAAATATTACCTGTCGTGGCTTAGTGAGAATGAAGCAATCAACTGATTTTTATCAGACACTTATATCAACAAACTAATCATAATTGTATGGATGTTTCAGTAACTTCTCCTGATATTGAGAAGGTTTTTCCGGATGCGGAAGACTTTCTGCCTCTCAATGGTACCGACTATATTGAGCTGTATGTTAGCAACTCAAAGCAAGCTGCACATTTTTATAAAACGGCTTTTGGATTTCAGTCATTAGCGTATGCAGGCCTCTCTACCGGATCAAAAGACTGTGAGAGTTATGTAGTACAACAAGGAAAGATCCGATTAGTATTGACGTCTCCATTAAAACCCGGGACTCTTATAGGAAAACACATTGATGATCATGGAGATGGGGTAAAATCGGTGGCCTTATGGGTAGATGATGCCGAAAAGTCATTTCAGGAAACGGTGAAGCGGGGGGCTATACCTTATATAGAACCTGTTACTCAAAAAGACGAGTTTGGAGAGACAAAGAAGAGTGGCATTAAGGTGTTTGGCGATACAACCTATTTATTTATAGAAAGGAAAAACTATCAGGGTACTTTCTTGCCAGGTTTTGTCAAATGGGACTCAAACTATAATCCCTCTCCACTGGGACTAGAGTATGTAGACCATATGGTTTGCAATGTAGGCTGGAATGAAATGAATAAGTGGGTGGAGTTTTATGCCAAGGTGATGGGCTTTACACAGTTGGTCTCCTTTGACGACAAAGACATTTCTACCGAATACACAGCCTTGATGAGCAAAGTAATGAGTAATGGAAATGGACGGATTAAGTTTCCGGTAAATGAACCTGCTGAAGGAAAAAAGAAATCACAAGTAGAAGAGTACCTGGATTTTTATCATGGACCAGGCATCCAGCATATTGCAGTAGCTACAAATAATATCATTGAAACTGTAACCGCCCTGCAAAGCAGAGGAGTGGAGTTTCTATCAGTGCCTGCCAGCTACTATGAAGATCTGCTGGATCGGGTCGGGGAGATTGACGAAGACCTGAAACCAATTAAAGAACTGGGTATTCTGGTAGATCGTGATGATGAGGGGTATCTGTTGCAGATTTTTACAAAGCCAATAGAGCCACGACCAACATTATTTTTTGAGATCATTCAGCGGAAAGGTGCTAAGTCATTTGGTAAGGGAAACTTTAAAGCTTTGTTTGAAGCGATAGAACGCGAACAGGAGTTGAGAGGTACATTGTAGCAAGCCTATTATAAATAACATTGTCTGTTAGAGAAAAAAGGTATAAGAGAAAGATGTAATTTTTAGCGATAGACAACAACGGTGTGGCTTTGTATCTGTAGTATGCAAAGCCACACCGTTGTTGTTTCTTCATTGTGCTGTAGTTGAAAAATCCTCTACATTTAAACGAAAGACCAACAAACGAATACTAGTTATGAAAAAATCCTGGGTACCGATACCAGAAGGAAGCGACTTTCCATTAGAGAATCTGCCATATGGTATTTTTCAGATTAACCGACAACATCCTCGTGCAGGAGTAGCGATAGGAGATTACATTCTGGACCTTCATGCAGTGGCAGAGGTCGGCTTGCTGGAAGAGATACCCAATGCTGCTGAAGTTTTTGGTAGCTCATACTTAAATGCCTTTATAGCACTGGGGAAGCCTGTATGGCAAGTAGCCCGTCAAAAAATAACTGAATTGCTCTTGGAAAGCAATAAGGAGTTGCAACCCTATCGCGACCAGGTATTGATCAGGCAGGCGGATGCTACTTTACAGATGCCTGTTCAGATTGGTAACTATACAGACTTCTATTCCAGTATAGAACATGCAACTAACGTAGGGAAACAATTCCGACCGGATAATCCACTTTTGCCCAACTGGAAACATTTGCCCATAGCCTATCATGGGAGAGCGTCTTCGATTGTGGTATCAGGAACTGACATTCACCGACCTAAAGGACAACGAAAAGTGGCAGATGCTGATGTACCTACTTTTGGCCCATCCAAACGAATGGATTTTGAACTGGAGGTTGCCTTTGTCATAGGCAAGGAAACGGCTTTAGGACAAACTGTTTCTACTAGTCAGGCTGAAGAGCATATCTTTGGCTTTTTTTTATTTAACGACTGGTCTGCCCGTGACATTCAGGGATGGGAATACCAGCCTCTGGGACCATTTCTCGGAAAAAACTTTGCTTCTTCTGTGTCTCCCTGGATTGTGACTCTGGATGCACTGGAACCTTTCCGAACAGGTAGTCCGGTTCAGAATCCTACCGTATTGCCATACCTGCAATATGAAGGGGAGCACTCTTTTGATATTCAGCTTGAAGTAGCCATTCAGCCGGAAGGTACAACAGAGCAGATAGTTTGCCGATCCAACTTTAAGTATCTGTACTGGAACATTTGTCAGCAACTGGCACATCATACTGTCAATGGATGTAACCTTTGTATAGGGGATGTAATGGCATCTGGCACAATATCGGGTGAAAGTGCAGATAGCTGGGGATCATTACTGGAACTTACAGAGGGAGGACGAAAACCACTAATTTTTTTAGATGGGGTAGAAAGAAAGTTTTTGGAGGATAATGATACTGTTGTTATGAAGGGTTTTTGTGAAAAAGATGGATTGCGAATTGGTTTTGGGGAAGTACGTGGTAAATTACTGCCATCATTGTAACTACGGAATTATAGCATGATTCATACATTTGATTTTTCTAAACTTTCCATTATGGAAAGTCAGGGACTGCTGCAAAGTTTAGTTTGTCCTCGTCCTATTGCCTTTGCCAGTACAGTAGACGCTTTGGGCAATGTCAATTTGAGTCCTTTCAGCTTTTTCAACATGTTCAGTACCAATCCGCCTATTGTGGTGTTTTCGCCTTCCCGCAGAGGGAGGGATGCTACTACCAAACACACCTATGAAAATGTGCTGGAAGTACCGGAGGTAGTTATTAACATTGTAAATTATAGTATAGTAGAACAAACATCTCTGGCTAGTGTCGAATACGAGAAAGGCGTAAACGAATTTATCAAGGCTGGGCTTACACCAGTACCTTCCAAGAGTGTGAAGCCGCCACGGGTAGCTGAAAGCCCGGCTAGCCTGGAGTGTCGGGTAAATGAGATTATCCCGTTAGGAACGGGTGGGGGAGCTGGTACACTGGTTGTTTGTGAAGTATTGTTGGTTCATGTGAAGGAACAAGTGCTGGATGCATCCGGTAAAAGGGCAGATCCCAGAGCTTTGGATCTGGTTGCCAGAATGGGCGGAGATTACTATGCCCATATATCAAGCGAGTCTTTGTTTATAGTACCTAAGCCTAATCAGAAAAAAGGAATAGGAGTAGACCAGATTCCTTTTCGTATCCGTAACAGTCGGATTCTGACAGGAAATAATCTGGGAAGGTTAGGCAATACGGAAATCATACCAGATGAGGGTGCTGTGTCGGCCTTTGCAAACGACCCTCGCATTGCAGAGATCTTTGAACGGTTTTCGCACCATACAGAGTCATTGGAAGATCACCTGCATCAACTGGCAAAGGAGTTATTAGAAGCCGGACAGGTAGAAGACGCCTGGAAGACCTTACTACAGCTAAGATGATTATCTAAATCCTGGCAAAGTGTAAGTTTTCATAATAGGTAATTTCTTTATTGTATCTGCCAGAAAGACGTTATTCAAAGGTAACATCACTTTTATAAAGTGATTGAAATAAAGTTGATTGAATGAATACATGCCAATGAAATGGTGTGTAAATTTGAACAAAATTTATTGTATGAAAGACGTTATTCGAATTGGTACTCGTGGAAGTGCGTTAGCTTTATGGCAAGCTCATCATGTTGCAAATCTCTTGTCACAGGGAGGTGTATCCACAGAGATTATCGCAATTGAGACTCAGGGAGACAAGATTCTGGATCGTTCATTATCTAAGATTGGCAGTAAAGGTGTATTCACAGCAGAACTAGAAGATGCTCTTTATAATCATCGAATAGATATTGCTGTTCATAGTGCAAAAGATTTACCATCAGAACTACCCGCTGGATTGGAAATTATCGCATTCACAGAACGGGAAAGAGTAAATGATGTACTTGTTAGCTTTAATAAGAGTATTTCCCTTACAGATAATAAACCTTGGGTGATTGGAACTTCCTCTACACGTCGGATCGCCATGTTGCAGCACTATTATCCTTATTTGCGAACAACAGATATGAGAGGCAATCTGCAAACACGGATGAGAAAGCTTCAGGAAGGCCAGTGTGATGCATTGTTATTGGCTTATGCCGGAGTCCATCGTATGAATTATGATGAACATATTGTAGCCTATATGCCTACAGATACTTTTACTCCTGCGGTTGGACAGGGAAGTATTGCTATCGAAGCATCAGAAAGTTTGGAGGATACCAAACGGAGCAAAATTCGACAGCTGATTAATCATAAGACAACGGAAGTCGTTTTGCGGACAGAAAGAGCCTATCTGAATAGGTTGCAGGGAGGATGTAGTATTCCTTCTTTTGGGCTGGCAACCTTTTCTACTTCAGAAGATTTAGTTACACTACATGCTGGAATTATTAGTTTGGATGGCACACGTCTGGTTTCTAAAACTTTACAGCAATCATCTGCTAATGCTGAAATAATGGGATCTCAGATGGCTGATGAGGTTTTAAGTTCAGGTGGCGCTGAGATTTTACGGAAGATACGAGAACAGCAGGCCGTGAATAAATAGGCAATAATGTCAAGTCCTAGTGAGGTTATGACTCGATAGGACTTGACATTATTTTTGATTAAACCAATTTAGAAGGTTCTCCATATATGTTGTTGCTTCTGTAGTTCCTTCTTCCGGGGCCCAAGGGGCAAATTGCTTATCATCTGTAGGATTGTATGGTCCATCTTTAAGCTCATAAAGTACAGATCCTGTTTCTAATGCTATAAGGGTGTGATATGTACGTGGAGGAATTTCCAGACCAAAGTTTCCCAGGACAGGATTTAATTCTACATGATCTTTGATTTCCCCTTTTTCATCAAACGCCACTACCAGAATTCTACCCCGTAAGATTAAGAAAGCTTCCCTTTTATCGGGGTTCTCATGTTTGTGAGGTCTTACATATGTCCCAGGCTCCATAGCATTTAACATCCGGTTTAGCAGATCCGTTGGTGTCTGGTGAAAGTTGTGATTCATTCGTAGACGTGGTACAGTTCGTGCTTTCTCTGTAACTTGATCCAGTAAAGCCTGATTAATAGGTATGAACATTGAAAATGAATGATTTGATTTTTGTAAAGATACTATTTATTACAATATTCTTATCCTTTGAAGTTGTATGCCATAAGAGGAAAGGCATCAACAGTATTTTTTGAGTTATCTTTGCCTATCTTTCTCTTCTTTGATAATATCTTACTCAGTATAAAATACACGTTTAACCCGTTCGCTGATCCCTGTCATGAGCTCATATGGAATTGTACCTGCCCATTTTGCAAGTTGCTGAACAGGAAGTTGCTCTCCAAAGATAATCACTTCATCACCTTCCTGTGCTTCAATATCTGTGATATCTACCATACTCATATCCATACACACGCTACCTATTACAGGTGCAAGCTGACCATTAATCCATACACTGCCTGTGCCAACACTAAAACGTCTGTCAAATCCATCTGCATAACCAATCGCAATAGTTGCAGTAGTACTATCTCTGGTTACCTTGCCCCGGCGTCCATAACCAACAGTGTCACCAGGTTTTTCATGTTTGATTTGTGATATTGTGGTTTTAAGTGTTCCTACCGTCTTTAAATGTTCCTGTTCTGCTTCATTTGCTCCTACTCCATAAAGCCCTATACCTAAGCGTACCATATCAAATTGTCCTTCCGGATAGTGGGCAATTCCCGCAGAATTGACAATGTGCCGGATAGGTTCATAGCCCAGTGCTTCTATCAGCAGAGAAGAAATTTTGTCAAGCTGTGTAATTTGTTGAAGTGTATACTCTCTCTCCGCTGGATCATCAGATGCGGCCAAATGGCTAAAAATAGCTGCAACCTGTATACGATGATGATTTCGTTGAAGCTTGTCAATTAATTGAGGGATATGTTCTTCCTCAAAGCCCAAACGATGCATGCCTGTTTCAACCTTGAGATGAATCTTAGCCGATTGGTCATTGTTTTCCAGAAAATTGAGGAATTCCTGCAATATACGTGGACTGTAAATTTCTGGCTCCAACTGGTAATCAATTATTTGCTGAAAAGTTTCTTCTGATGGATTCATTACCATTATAGGAAGAGTAATACCATTTTCGCGAAGTATAACTCCTTCATCTGCATAGGCCACTGCCAGATAGTCTACCCGATGAAACTGGAGTAAGCTGGCCACTTCTGCGCTGCCACTGCCATAAGCAAAAGCCTTGACCATCGCCATAAGCTTGGTGTGCGGTTTGAGTTTACTACGGAAGTAATTGAGATTATGTACAATAGCATCCAGGTTTATTTCCAGCACGGTGCCATGTGTTTTTTGCTGAAGTTTCTGGATAATCCGTTCAAACCGGAAGGTTCGGGCTCCCTTTATAAGAATGAGTTCATTGGAGAATAATGTGCTTGCTTTTTTTAAAAAGTCTTCAGTAGTAGGAAACAAAAGTGTCGGGATGTCAAAACAATCTGCATTGCGTGATAGTATTTCTCCGATTCCAATAAGTCTGTCTATATTTTTGGAATGTAATAACTCTGCAATACGTGTGTAAAGCTGCTTTTCAGGTTCGCCTGACTCCAGTACATCAGATAATACAACTGTTTTTTTTGCTCGTTGTTGTTGGTTACTCAGAAAATCAAGTGCAATCTGTAAGCCAGCAAGATCATTGTTGTAGGTATCGTCAATCAGATAGCAGCCTCTGATGCCTTGTTTCAATTCAAGTCGCATCGATACCGGGTGTATCAGTTGTAATTGCGTTTCTATCTCTGGTTGGCTAATTCCCAGATGTTGCATTAAAGTAATACAATGCATAAGGTTTTCTCCTTCTCCTTTTCCCATAGATGTCAGCGAAGTATCTATCCTTTTCCAGGTCCATCGTTTTATGTGATTGGGCAAATGAGCAGAAAGGTATTTGTGAATTTCAGTGTGCTCTTCACAATAAACTACTGCATCACAATGTTCAAATAATTTTGCTTTCTCAGCAATCTTTTGTTGTCTGCTGATAAAGCCTTCATCGTGGGCAGTACCTATATTGGTAAATATGCCAATTGTTGGTTGTATAGTTTTTTCCAGATATATCATTTCATCTGGTTGTGAAATTCCAGCTTCAAAGATCCCCAACGTATGGGAGGCATTGATCTGCCAGACCGATAAGGGTACTCCTACCTGTGAGTTATAACTTCGTGGACTTTTAACAACCTGATACCTCTTGCTGAGTAAAGTAGCGAGCCATTCTTTGACAATAGTTTTCCCATTACTACCTGTTATTCCTATTATGGGAATAGCAAACTGGTTTCGATGCGATGCCGCTATTTGTTGAAGAGCTCTTACGCTATTAGGGACTATTGCTACAGATGCATCTTTTAAGTCTGTTATTGTTGAGATATAGGAATTATTTTCTTCAATAATGAATTGCCGAACCCCTTTTGCATAGAGATCTTTTACAAACTGGTGACCATCATGTCGTTCTCCATTGATAGCAAAAAATAAGGAAGTAGCCGGGGCAGTTAATCTGCGACTGTCAATCAACAAATGTTCAATAGGTGTAGATATTGCTGTAGCAGAAAGTATTTTTCCACTAGTAATTTCTAGAAGTTGGCTGAAATATAACATGCCACAAAGATAGGCTGTCAAAACAAAACCCCACAGGATTTTTAAAACCTTGTGGGGTATCACCAGACTACTTTCAGAAGATTATTTTTTCTTCAGATTAACTTCTACTACTCCATTTTTTCCTTTATCTCCATATTTTTTTGTCGCATTTTCATCTTTGAGTACATTAATGCTTTCTATAGTTTCAGGATCAATTTTCTTCATTTCTTCTTTTGTTATTTGTTTGCCATTCACAATATAAAGCGGAGGGTTCTTTTCATTCTGGTTTGACAGGTTAGATGGTTTGACTCGTATATCGATGCCAGAATCTTCTTTAGATCCATTTCCATGTTTGAGTGTAATGATTACAACACCATTTTTTCCCTCTTCCCCATAGTTGTCTATTGCTTTCTGCCCTTTCAATACATCAATAGCTTCGATTGTTGATTGGTCAATTTTCTTTACATCTGTTGAGGTGACCTTTTTACCATCTACAATGTAGAGGGGATCAGTTGAGATTGTAAATGTATTAGGGAATGATGTAGTTGGCCCATCTAGAGAGGCATCAGCAGAAATACTGAGAGCTGGCTTAATTTTCATCCAGATCGTTTTTTCTGTAGAAGATTGACCTGATAGAGTAATAGCTTGTGGAGGCATCTCCAAATAGTCAGGATGTTTGACAATCATCTGTACTTCGCTTTTTGGAATATTTAATGTAAAGCCTCCGTTTTTTGACGTTGTGGTACCATATGTTTCATCAACCGGATAAATAATGGCACCAACTATAGGTTTGCCTGTATCTGTATCTTTAACCCAACCTTTTAATAGGTGACCTGTTGAATGATTATTTTCTCCTTGTTTTACTGGTGTAGTTATATTATCTGAAGTCGAAGAAATGACCTGTTTAAGATCCGTAAGTGAAATGGGGATTACGGTTGTATTTCGGGCATGAACTAGTTGAAACAGAAAGAATAACCCTAATGTCAGAACTGGGAATACACTATATTTAGCATATACTCGAACGGAAGATTTTTTACGATTCATCATATGGATACGTGATTTTAGTGAAGAATGATGAAAATGACTTGTTAAAACAAAGTCAGATGTTTGCGAACTGATTTTTAGAAGACTTAACTGATAATCCTGGCTGCTGATACCTGTTTGAAGTACAGTTTGATCTGCAAGAAACTCCAGATTAAGACGCATCTGTTGTTTGTAGAACCAGGTAACAGGATTGA
The DNA here is from genome assembly GCF_030068605.1 of Xanthocytophaga agilis. Taxonomy (NCBI): domain Bacteria; kingdom Pseudomonadati; phylum Bacteroidota; class Cytophagia; order Cytophagales; family Rhodocytophagaceae; genus Xanthocytophaga; species Xanthocytophaga agilis. Next base: position 186,557 of record NZ_JASJOU010000010.1, on the reverse strand, counting down.
ACCAAAAAAATATGGTATACAACTCTGCTAAAAGAATATCATATGTATGTCCCTGCCTTACATGTGCTGATTCATGTGCCAGGACTTGTTGTTTTAAATGTTGGTCCTTCAAAGAAGGAGGTAGAAGTATCCAGTTAAAAAAGGAGAACGGGCTTTCTACCTGGGTATGGATACCAGACTTATAACCATTTGCCTGCTGAAACCGACAGGATATGAGTAATCTTACTATTGCCCATACACGAATGGTGAACCATATAGCAAAAATTGCTGAGACGGCACTGTAAATGTAAATGACCCAGCTTACAAGTCCTGAAGTAGGATAATCTTCCACATATGTATTATTTCCTATATTTTTGATATGTTGTTTAACTAAAAGCCAGTAGTCCAGTGATGCACTTATGGCTGATGCACTCTTTGTTCCTGAGATTGATGCAAAGTGAAATAAATCCGTTTTTACTAAAGGAAGCAGTATGCTGAATACAAGGCCACTCAGTAAAACCCATCGTTTACTGTGATGAAATGTATCATGGCGTATTACTAGCCAATACAATCCAAAAAACATTCCTAAAAGGAAGCTGGATTTGACTAAAAAGAACAGAAAAATCATAGGTAATTCATTTAAATAAAACTGGTTTTCAGAATCTTATTGCTTTTTCTGAATCATATCCAATATTTCTTTCAATTCTTCAGCTGATATTTTATCCTGCCTGGCAAAAAACGACACCAGACTTTTGTAAGAGTTATCAAAATAACTGGCAATCATCTTACCTATAAAAGCCTGACGGTATTCTTCTTTACTTATCAGAGGATAGTATTCATAACTACCTCCATACTCTTTATGGGCGATATAACCTTTCTCTTCCAGATTGCGAATTATGGTAGAGAGTGTATTATAATGTGGCTTGGGTTCGGATATAATAGCCATAAAATCCTTGACAAATCCTTTACCTACCTGCCATACTACCTGCATAATCTCTTCTTCCTTTGCTGTTAACTTTTCCATAAAGTAAATGTAAAACTATTTTTATAGTTATCAAACTATTTTTATAGTTTTTAAACGGGATCTATAGTTTGAGTACCAAAAAAAACTGAATACCTTCTGGTCACAAACGACAGTGTAAGACAACATGGAAAAAAGTATTTTTTAAAACGCTGGTTATCTGTTTATTGCTAACACTATTTCTTTATTTTCTTTTGTCGATTTGTTTAGATGGGTTACATTTGATCAAACAGGCCATCAACACTGCAATCAACCATTAATCAATTTTATGGAGTCATTATTCACTACACAAGCAATTATTAGCATGTTTACCCTGACACTTTTGGAAATAGTGTTAGGGATTGATAACATTATTTTCGTTTCCATCATATCTAATAAGTTACCTCGGGCAAAACAAGCAAAGGCAAGAAATATAGGATTAATCCTGGCAGTGGTTATTCGAATACTGTTATTATTTGGCCTTTCCTGGATTATTGCATTACAAGATCCCTGGTTCACAATTTTTGAAAAAGATTTTACAGGTAAGGATCTGATTTTGCTGGTAGGAGGATTCTTTCTGATAGGAAAAAGTGTTTCAGAGATCCATGGTAAGCTGGAGGGAGAAGAAGAAGCACAAATGACTACTAAAGAAGCAAATGACGGCAATGCATTAGGTTGGGTAATCTTACAGATTACTGTTATTAACCTGGTGTTTTCATTTGACTCTATCCTGACTGCTATTGGTTTGGTCAAAGAAGTGCCTATCATGATCATTGCCGTGATTTTGTCATCTATTATTATGGCAATATTTGCGAAAGCAGTCAATGATTTTATCAACCGTCATCCAACATTCAAAATCCTGGCATTGTCCTTTCTGATTATGATTGGATTCTTGCTGGCAATGGAAGCATTCGGATTCCATATAGATAAAGGATATGTATATTTTGCAATGGCGTTTGCTGTATTAATTGAAATCATTAATATGCAGATCCGTAAACGAACAAAGCCTGTCAAACTGCGCAATCAGGAATTGAAAGATTATTGATAATAACTTTTCATATACATTTCCAATGCCATCAGCGAAAGTTGATGGCTTTTTTTACATCCCGAAATCCTGATTCTACTCCCTTATTTACCATAGTTCATCGGAAAGCAATGGCACAAGGAGTGAAGTGTTATTTTCTTTGTTACGCACTCAAAACAAACCGTAACTATGAAAACATTTTTTACTCTTTACTTTTTTTTGATGTCTACTAGTTGGATATGGGCTCAGACTATTATTTCAGGTAAAGTTACAGATGCTAAAAAGGAGGTGTTGGCGGGAGCTAGCGTCTATCTGAAGGGAACATACGATGGTGCCACTACTGATGGGCAGGGAAATTTTAAGCTCGCTACTGATGAGAAAGATACAGCTACCTTAATAGTAAGCTATATAGGATATGAAAATTCAGAGCAGAAGGTGCAACTAGGTAAGCCTATTACTTTAACTATCGTTTTAACTGAATCAAAAAATGCGACCTTAAATGAGGTAGTAATTACAGCAGGGGTTTTCGAAGCAAGCGATGAGAAGCGTACTACTATTCTAAAACCTCTTGATATTGTTACTACAGCTGGTGCAGGTGCAGACATATTTCGTGCTTTGCAATCATTGCCAGGTACTTCACAGGTGGGTGAACAGGAAGGTTTGTTTGTAAGAGGAGGATCTGGTACTGAGACAAAAGCTGTTATTGATGGTTTAATTGTACAGAATCCATTCTTTAGTAGCGTCCCAAATGTAGCGCAACGGGGCCGTTTCTCTCCCTTCCAGTTTAAAGGTACTGCTTTTAGTACGGGAGGCTATTCCGCACAATATGGACAGGCGTTATCCTCTGTACTGGTTTTAAATAGCAATGATCTTCCTGAGAAATCACAGATAAATGGCGGAATCAATTTTGCTAGTGTATACGGAGGATATACACAACGCTGGGAGAAAACGTCATTAGATTTTAACGGTAGCTATTTCAATGTTGGACCTATCTTGTTTAATCTTAACTCGCAAAATATAGAGTGGCACAAAGCACCACAAGGATATAGCTTCGCCTCTAATTTCCGCAAGCAGACCTCTGCGACAGGGATGTTGAAAGTATATGCAAACCTGGCAGGTAATACATTAGGTTTGACAGCACCCGATGAAACCACTGATTCAGGAAAATCTACTTTTGGACTAAAGAATCAGAATTTTTACTCGAATGTATCCTATACAGAGGCTTTTGACAAGGGAAAACTCTATATCGGATTTTCACAAAGCTTTAATAAGGATGATCTTAGACTTGATACAGCTGATGCAAGTCGTGGTGATAGTCGTACACAGGGACGCATTATGTTTACCCGCGATTTTACAAATGACGTGGCAGTCAGCGTAGGAACAGAGTTACACACCTATGAATACAAGAATCAGTTTGACGAGTACAAAACTTCCTTTCGGGATGTATACTGGGCCAACTTTCTGGAGACAGATGTACACATTACCCATAAGTTGGTAGGAAGAGCAGGTATCCGGAATGAGTATTCACAGGTTATTCATCGATGGAATGTTGCACCCAGATTATCATTGGCCTATAAGACGAGTGATTACAGCCAGATATCTTTAGCCTATGGACAGTTTTATCAAAATCCTAATCAACTCTACCTGTATATTAATAAGAAGCTGGACTTTGAAAAAGCAGAGCATTTTATTCTGAACTATCAGCGAATACGAAATGACCGCACTTTTCGGGTCGAAGCCTATTATAAGAGCTATTCTCAACTGGTCAGAGAGTTTGTGGATGAGCCATTTGATGCGAACGCCTTTCGGTTTCCATACGGGATAACAGATAACTCAGGTGGTGGCTATGCTCAGGGGTTTGATGTGTTCTTTAGAGATCGAAAAACCTTTAAAAACTCAGAATACTGGATCTCTTATTCTTATCTGGATACAAAGCGATTGTTTGCTAACTATCTGGCAAAGGTTATGCCTTCTTTCGCTTCTACGCACAATTTCAGTGTCTTGTATAAACGATATTTTTCAAAAATCAATCTGCAAGCCAATGCTTCCTATACCTATAGCAGTGGACGGCCTTACTATAATCCAAATGAGCAGGAATTTATGTCAGCCCATACTCCTGCTTATCACAACCTAAGTATGAGTTTCAACTATCTGACTAGTATTGGTGGAAACTTTACCGTGATTTATGCAGAAGTAAGCAATGTGCTGGGTACCCAGAATGTTTTTGGATATCGATATAGTGCTGATGGCAAAAATAGAATACCCACAAGCCCGCCTACTTATCGCTCAGTATTTCTGGGAGTGAATATAACAATTGATAAACTGAAAAAATCTAACTCCTAGGATCAATCCTTGACAACTATGAAAGCAGCCATTGAACGAAAAATTATCCGCTGGTTCCATATTCTGACAAGCATTCCCATTCTGGGTTATGTCTATGGACCAGTAGCCAATATACCAGAAGCAGCCAGAATGGTAAAGTGGGTTATTTTACCATTGGTTATCCTTTCCGGATGCTGGTTATGGCTGGGACATCTGGCAAGGAAATATTTCAAAGGAACTACTAGAACTTACCAGGTTTCAAGAACAAAAAGAAAAACAATCTGATAAACAACTTACACAATTATTCACTTAATCTTATAGGTACAATTATGAAAAAGACCCTTATAACTCTTTTTATTCTGATGGCAGGAATAGTAAGCACTTTCGCTGCTGATGAAAAATTTGTCAAAGCTGTTGAGGCGGCCCTCACTCAGATGAAGACAGCAAAATCGGTAGAAGACTTTCAGGCTGTTGCCAACAAATTTGAAATGATTGGTAAAAATTCAGCAGGAGAGTGGATGCCTAATTACTATGCTGCCTATTGTTATGCTAATATGTCGTTCATGGAAAATGATAGCCAGAAGAAAGATCAGTATGTAACCAAAGCAGAGAGCTTGTTATCAGAACTGAAAACAGACAATGATGAAACATATATCATGAAAGCGTATGTAGCAATGGCAAATATGTCTGTAGATGGACAAAACCGCTGGCAAACACAAGGAAAGATTTTTGAGGAGAATCTGCAAAAAGCAGAAAAAGTAAATTCAGAGAACCCCCGGATTTATTATCTGAGAGGAACAAGCCTGTTTTATACTCCTGAACCATTTGGCGGTGGTGCTAAAAATGCCTGTCCGCTTTTTCAGAAGGCAAAAACAAAATATGAAAGTTTTAAACCGACTTCTAACATTGCACCTGCGTGGGGAAAAGAATACAACGAAGAAATGCTGAAAAAATGCCAATAGAATTTTGTTAGTATCTATCTAAAACTTTTTCGGATGGACGTTTTAGTTTTTAAAACAAATGTAAAATCGAAAAACGCTCTAAGAGATATTCAGTTGCAATTGAGCCAGATCCCGGATATTCTGAAATGGAACCTGGATCTGGCTGATTGTGATAAAGTATTACGCATTGAAACCATTAGCTTATCTGCACAGAAAATTATTGATATTTTACATACATTAGGGTTTCAATGCGAAGAGCTATAACTGTGTGGATAACTTATTAATCAGATCTTAAAAATGGGGTATCAGCTATGAAAACACTGGAGGTCTCTGTTGGGCAAAAAGAAAAAATTGTGTGGGATACTAATCAGGATGCTGCTATTTCCGTTGGTGGAGGAAGTAGTGTTTTAGCAATTGTTAAATGTCCGGAGAATACTATAGAACTAAGTATAGTAGGAGGGAGCACCATAGAAATATATGGTGAATGCAAACATTTAATTGTTAAAAAAGCGACAGCCGGAAGTTATCTGAACCTAAATAGCTTTTTTTGTGAAGAAGCAACTATCGAACTGGCTGATTGGGGAGCAAGCCTGGAATTATCTGTGAGTCGCATCATTCATTCTGCATGTCTCAAGAGAGCAAGTATCCTGGTCTTTTCCGGTTCTCCACAAGTGTCAAATATCAATCTTTACGGAGGGTCTGTTATTGAACAAAGAGACAGTGATTGAATCAATTAACTAGTAGGGTATTACTAAACAACAAAACTAATCAATAGGTAGCTATGATAGCAAAGTGGTTATCAAAGGTGAAGGAGATTATAGTGCAATTCTTACTAATTCTTGCACTGGACCTGGCGTTTGGGGCTGTCACCTATTTTAGTGTCAAGAGTTTTTCGACGTTGATGGACGATCCCTCCATGGAGATAGATTTAAAGCACAGCTTTGCCTGGTTGATAACCAACAACAGTGCAGAAGCTATCATAATTTGTCTTACGCTTCAAGTATTCTCTCTTGTTGAAAAAAAAATTCGGTTTATATGGCTACGGCCCATACTGTTAGCTGTATGTATATTTGCTGTAGTGCATATGATACAGATAGCAATCTATCGGCCATACACATTTTTTCATTCTCTATTTCATTTCACCCCACTGAGTCTGATATTTGGAAGTAATATAATATTAGCTGGTTTATCAGTATATGCTTACGGAAACTATGAAAAAAGAAGAAGTCGCAAACTCAATGATCAACAATATCAGTTACTTGAACTGAAAGAACTGAAAACCAAAGCAGAACTTGAAGCATTACAAGCCAAGATAAATCCACATTTTTTGTATAACTCTCTGAATGCCATTGCTAGCCTAATCCATGAAGATCCTGACAAAGCAGAACAGATGGTTCTGTTGCTGGCAAAGTTCTTTCGCTATAGTACCAATGCAAAAAGCCAATATCTGACCAGATTAAGTGACGAAATTGAGATGGTTAAAACTTATCTGGAAGTGGAGAAGGTGCGTTTTGATGATCGACTGGAATATTTTTTATGGTTTGAGAAAGAAGAATTAAAAAACTGCCTGATTCCTCAGTTCTTATTACAGCCATTGGTAGAAAATGCAATCAAACATGGAATCTCCAAAGCAATGGGTAAAGGGATATTAGGTATAAAAGTTCTGGACAAACAGGATAAGCTAGTCATTGTCATTTTCGATAATGGAGTACCATTCCCAGAACAACTCATTACAGGATATGGATTGCGTAGCACACAGGATAAACTCAGACTGCTCATGGGAGAAGAGGCCCGAATGGAGATTATCAATGGCCGGAGTATATCTTCTCAGGGAGATGATTTTATCAATCAACCACACAAAGCCATAAAGATTACAGTTAAAAAACAATTTGGTACCTCTTATGAAAAAGAGGTAGAATCAGAGATTGTATTAACGAAAAGCAGATAAAGTCCTGTCAAATCAGTGACAAAGGAACGTTGTGAAAGATTTAATCAACAGCATACATGACTACTGTACTTATAGATGATGAAAAGCTGGCAATCAGTCGTTTGAAGCGATTGCTAGCCGAACATCAAAGCTTTATTGACATTGTTGGAGAAGCATACAATGGCATTGATGGGTTAAAAATGATAGAAGCTTTACAACCAGATCTGATATTTCTGGATATTGAAATGCCGGGTATGAACGGTTTTGAAATGCTGGCACAACTAACCTATTCACCTATGGTTGTATTTGCTACAGCCTTTGATGAGTATGCTATTCGGGCATTTGAAGAAAATTCCATTGATTATCTATTGAAACCAATTGAGAAGGAACGTCTGGAAATGACTATTCAGAAGCTACGCAAAACCTCTCCTTCGTTTGATAATCAACAGTTTTTAAAGCTGATTGAACAGATGCGTCCCAAGAAAGAAATGGTATCCATTTCTGTTAAAACGGGAGACCGTATTTTATTGCTGCGTCTGGAAGATATCAGCTATTTTGAAGCTGAAGACAAGTATACCTTTCTGATCACAACGGAAGGAAAAAAATATCTTACAGACTATACACTTACCAATCTAGAAGAAAAGCTACCCGATTCTTTTTTGCGTGTCAGCCGTTCATTTATTGTAAATTCCCGTTTGATCAAGGAAGTACAAAAACACTTTAGTGGTAAGTTTATTCTTTTTCTGGATGATCGCAATCAATCCAAAATAGAATCCGGGATAAAATATGCTGAATCTGTGAAAAGTTTGATTAACAACTAATTAAGTCTGAATAGATGAGTAAGGAAGTTGTCTGGCACCATTTGTAAAGGCTGCAAAGTATATCTTTTGCTTCTTTAAAATTGTATTAGACACCTTCAAGGTAAAACAGTTGAATAAAAGTTTACCCTATCAAAACTGTAGTGCAATAGCTCCGAGAGACAGACCTGCTGCAGACCCTGCCAATAACATTCTGGAACCTTTGACAAGCTGCTGATTATTCCATAATACCTCTAAGCCTAAAGGAATAGAAGCCGAAATACAATTACCATAGTGGGGTAACGTCAAAACTACTTTTTGGGGATCAAGATTGTAAGTGCGTATAAACAGTTCATTGCCTATCCGGCTGGTTTGGTGAGGAAGTACAAAATCATATTCTATCAGTTGTGTATGAGTCTGTTGGGAAAAATCATCCATAAAACCAGCCAGTTTCTCCAGTGTTAACTTAATCATGTGTTTTCCCTGCATCTGGAAATAGAACTCTTCAGGTACAGCGCTTATTCCCTGTTTTACTAACCCACCCGCATAGATTTTAGCATATTCAACTCCCTGCGTATAATTTTTGAAACTCGCTCCGATAGGCTGATACCCCTCAGTAGAAGAAGCTTCCAGAATTACAGCTATGGCAGCATCACCAAACAAAGAGTAGGTTTTAGGATCATTGGGATCAAGATTACGTGATGCGATTTCTGCATTAACAATTGCCACTCGCTTTAATCCTCTATATTGCAGATAGAGATGGGCAATATCCAGTGCATGCAGAAAGCTCAGACAGGTGGAATCTACATCAAAGCAGGGAGTATCGGCATATTCTGTATCAATTTGTTTTTTGATTAGTGCGGCATTGAAGGGAATCGGGTGGTCATAAGACGCCCCTGCCGCTATCAATAAGTCCAGCTCTGACAATTGCAACGAAGCTTTTGCTAAGGCTCGCTTTAATGCTTCAGCTCCTATCGAACCTACAGATTCGTAAGGATTTGCCCAGTTCCGTGTTAGTACTCCACTATTTTTTTCAATCCAGCCAGTTGGTAACTGCAAATGTTTTTCCAGATCTGTAGAATTAACCACAGATCCAGGCATGTATTTTTCTATTGCCTGTATTTTAATATTCATCCTATTGTCTATCCGGATATTCCCTCTGTTGTATTCGCTTTACTATAAGATTGCCCTGGTAACCTTTCGAAGCTTACTTCCGGGGCTAGTAGTTATTCCTTTTTGTAACTCAATTGTTATAGAGTAAACATGATTCGTCTGTAATAAATCCTCTATTCCTGCTTGTATTCTCTGTCCAACAGTATCAAAATCACCTGGGTCACAGTCTAATTCTATACGTACATGAGACTCGTCAGTCTGAACGATCCGATATGTCCGGAAGTCATTTGTCCTGCGTGCAATCATTCGACAAATTATATCCGGATAGAGTTTAACCTTACCTTCTGATGTAGTAAAAACGAGTACATCATCGGCCCGTCCTTCGATTCGCTCCAGACCCAGAAAAACAGATCCACAGGGACAGGGAGACTCTCTTTCAATCAAGATGTCGTCCAGTTCATAGCGTATTATGGGTTGTGTGCTACGTGTAAAGTCTGTAATAACAGGGTGAAATCTACGGCCTTCAATTGTTTTCTTCTCTATCAATAGGAAATCCTCATTCAGATGGATAGTCCCATGGGTGCAACTTACTCCCAGAAAACCTTCTGTACACTGATACACTTGTGTGATAGAAACGTTAAAAACAGATGAAATAAAGTGATTGTCTTCATCCTGTAGTACCTCTGCAAAAGAAATAATCTGCTTTGGAGATATATGTAGTAACCCTCTTTGCTGCCGATCTGCAATATCGGATAAAACAGAAGGTTGTGCTGCCAGAATATGCGGTTGATAGGCATTTAAATCTGCAAGTAGTTCATCAACAGGTTTGAAAATATCAAAATAGGCAAACTCAAAAAGAGATGATCGGATAGAACTGTATAGATTACTGTTTGCCCGAAGGAAGAATGCAATTTTTTGTTTTTTGAAAAAGATGGGTTTGATTACACGATTCATCACCAGTCCTACCCATTGGGCCCGTTCCTTTTCAGATACAACAAACAACCCTCGTTTTCCGCTTGTCCCTGTTGACAATCCTACAGTCAGCTTACCATATTCCGGAGAGAAGTTTCGACTTTCTTCGGCTTGCAAAGCTATTTCCATAGCTTGTTGTTTCTTGATTCCCTGCGTATTGATCTGATCAAACATCTCCATGAAAATCTGCTTGTTGATAATAGGAAAATCATCAAGCACTTTTCCTTCTTTTACAAATGTCGCATAGTAAGGCGATTGAGTTAATACCTTGGCAAAAAAAGACTGAAGCTTACGTTGCTGGTACTGTGTTAGCTCTTTTCTGGTTTTGGACTTTCTTTTGAATCGAAAGTAAAGCCAGTAATACACTATTTTTAGTTTCATGAATCTACACCTATAGCTACTTAGTTAATCTTAGCAGATTTGCCAGTAATAAAATTCATTGTTTGTGGGCAATGCGTAAATAATAGCCGTTCTTCAGGATGGTTCTTATGATATCTGTATAACTTTTCAGAACTGTCTACATAGTCTCCCCAACTATCAAAAAACAGCTTTACTCTCTGTCTGGGTAAAATCCTTTGCTGAAAAGTATCCAAACTCCAGTAGGCATCACTGGCAAATACAGTAATCCCATCTGTATGTTGTATCCGTATACCCAGCATGCCCCGGGCATGGCCAGGCAATTCTATCAGTTTTAGCATACCATCATTAAAAAGATCATACATCACCAGACCTGATGGGTGGTCAATCTCTTGCTGTGTGAGTTCTTCTATGAATTTAGTTCTGCTTACAAAGTCATCAGGCAACAAATCAGGTAATATGCCTTTTTTGACGGCAGACCATCCTTTCTTTGCTATCGCTTCTTCCATGCTTTTTCGGCTACAAATAAATTGTGAATAGGGAAAGTCTTTTACTCCTCCTATATGATCTGCATGAAAGTGTGAAAGGATAATAGTATCAATATCTTTTGCCGAAAGACCTATCTCTTTGAGTTGTTCGATGGCGGTGTCTTCTTTGTGTACAACTACTGGGGTTGCCCAGGCATATAAAGTATAGGGCATCCTTCGGGTTGCCGAATGGAAACGATCTGTGTATCCTGTGTCGAAAAGGATGTTGCCATGTACAGGATGCTGAATCAATAACCAAGTAGCATAAAAACGCACTTTTCCTCTTCTTACTTTCGGATTTACTACATGCCCATCTGACAGACAATAGCCTGACTGAAAAATCCGAAGCTTTATACCGTTTTCTGACTCTTGTACCATTCGATAAACTCATTTATTCCTTCCTGCGTCGTTTGTACAGGTTTATACCCTAAATTTTTTTTAGCCAATGAAATATCCATAGTCATAGATCTGGCCAGACTTCCAATGCCATGTTGTGTAATGGGAGGTTCTTCATCAGGTTTAAACCATTTGTATCGTTGTTCTGTGATCCAGGCAGCTGTCATCACTATCCAATACGGAAGTTTGCGCTTAATAGGCTCTAACTCCAGTTGTTGAAGTAGATTATTTAATACTTCCCATAATACTACAGGTTCGTCATTGCTAATATTGTATGCTTGTCCCATTGCCTGTTTTTGGGCATTTAATGCACAAATTATAGCCTCAATTACATTGAGTACACAGGTAATATCTCCTTTGTTGGTACCAGAACCAATGATAACCAGTTTGTTCTCCTGATAGGCTTTCAGGACCCGAGGGAAGATAACCGTATCTTCTGCCCCAATAATAGCTCTGGGGCGTAAAGCAAGTGTCTCCAGTATATCACTATTGGCAGCCAGCACCAATCGTTCAGCTTTTAGTTTGGTAGCTGCGTACTCATTGACCATTCGGTAAGGCAAAGGCTCCTGTTCAGAAATCTGGAAGCGATCGGTATAATTGAAGTAAATACTGGGTGTGGAAATAAAAACAAACCTACTCACTTTTTCTGCAATAGCAGCCTCCAGCAGATTTTGTGTTGCTATTACATTTGCCTTCTCAAAATCTTCTTTTTTGCCCCAGGGAGAAGATAAGGCAGCACAATGCACTATGGCATCCGCATCAGCCATAATCTGTCGGCAGAAAGCAACATCTGTCAGATCTCCTGGAATAAATATACATCCTGCCTGTTCCAACGCAGATTTCTTATCCGATTTACGAGATGTAGCGAGAATAGTAGCTCCGGTAAAAACAGTTGGCAAAAACTTGGCTACCCGGCTTCCCAGAAAACCGGATGTTCCAGTAACAACGATCTTTTTGTATTGCCTCACAAAAACAGACTATTGGTAAAAAGCTGTAAATGTAAGGGTTGAAGAATCTATTTACCTAAATTTGAAGAATAAAATATCCATCTGTGAGAATAGATATTTTATTCTTCTGTTATCCTATTGATGCCGGAACTGATTCTCCATCAGATATTGCCGCTCCATCTCTTTCACCATTACATCCGAACCAATAAACAAAGGACTTCGCTGATGTAAACTGGTAGGTATAACATCCAGAATTGCCTGACTGCCATTAATAGCTCTACCTCCTGCCTGCTCCACTAAAAAGGCTAACGGATAGCATTCATATAAGAGGCGCAGTTTTCCTTCTGGTTGGGTTGGAAGAGCAGGGTATAAATATATACCACCTTTCAACAGATTTCTATGAAAGTCCGCTACCAGTGATCCGATATAACGGCCACTATATCCCTGACGTTTGCATTGGTCCAGATACAACCGGACACATTCAGCATACTGATACCAGTACCCTTCATTGCAGGAAAATATGCTGCCTTGCTTCGGAATCTTCAGATCTGGGTGAGATAAGAAAAATTCACCCAGTGAGTTTTCGTAGGTAAAGCCAACTACACCATGACCTGTCGTGTACACCATCATAGTGGATGATCCGTAGAGAATATAACCTGCAGCTACCTGTTTACGTCCACCCTGTAAAAAATCTTCCATTACAGGTGCTTCACCAATAGGAGACACACGCCTGTAAATAGAGAATATAGTTCCAATCGAAACGTTGACATCAATATTGGAAGAACCATCAAGTGGATCTATAGCTACTATATATTTTCCATGTTCGTTGCCTGTCAGGATAATCTCATCGGTTTCTTCTGAAATAATGGCACAGGCTTCCCCGCCGTTTTTCAATGCCCGGATAAACCGGATATTGGCCACCACATCCAGTTTCTGTTGCTGTTCACCCTGAACATTCTGATTTCCAAAAGCACCTGTTATGTCAATAAGACCTGCTCTGTTCACTTCACGATTGATAATCTTGCCAGCCAGAGCGATATCTCTTAGTAATTGAGATAACTCACCGGAAGCAAATGGAAACTCGCTTTGTTTGCGTTTGATGTACCTGTCCAGTGTGATTCCTACCGGACTGGCAATAGCATTTTCATTTAATACTGTCATAGCATTAGAGGATTAAGAGTAGAATTACCAGATATAGTTAAATAACAGTAGGGTATCCGTTACGAAAAGCAAATACAAACCAGGGTCTTACCGATTTTGCAAGACAAGGCAATGAATTTATAGGGATAGGGTATCTAAGAAAAAATGCGGCTAATACGATGTGCTGAAGTTGCTTCTACTCTGACAGTTGCCAGTATAAGGGAAATGCAGACCTTATACTGACAGAAAAATATAACTTAGTTTTGAGGTGGCGGTAACTTGGTTGAAGTCCAGTTTACGAGTTGCCACTTTCCTTTGCGTTTCAGGTATACTACTGTATACATCAAGGTATTGGCATTTATTTTAACGCGGCCTGTCCCGATGGCTGTTGTACCAAAGGGCTGTACGTTCAATTCTTCCAGCGTTACTTTCTGGTATTCCCACTGCCCGGACAATACATGTTTAATGTAATCTGTCTTATTTTCGCGTAGTCCACTTGAATGAGTGTAGATAGCATCATCTGCATATATTTCGTTTAGTACAGCTTCTTTTTTATTGGTTTGAGCATCAAATCGTCTATTTTCCAGAGATGTAATTTCATCTTCTATTTTAGTCTGTGCCATCAGCAGTCCCACAGAAAAACATAGCAGAAAGGTCAGCAAAAAATGTTTCATACGTAGTTTATTTTAAAGTATAGTGTACATAATATGTCTGGAATTTTATTCCATATAAAAAACTTCTTCTAACGGTTTGGTTACAGGTGAGTTATCCGGATTTGTTTCCATAATATCTGCCATAAATGCCCACCATTTTTGCACAATGGGGTTACTTCCAAGCTGTTGAGAGGAGGCATTGCCGTCTATCTCCTGTACTCCGAATAAAGTATGTGTCTCTTCGTCCAGAAAAATAGAATAGTTGCTGATTCCAGTTTCCTGAAGTAGTTTCTTTAATTCAGGCCAGATAGCATCATGTCGTTTCTTATATTCTTCCTTATAACCCGGCTTCAGATACATTTTAAAGGAGACACGAGACATACACAACTATAGATTAAATGAGACTATATATTTACTTTTTCCATCTTAGGGGCAAAGAGGTGCATGAATCCCCAGGCTATCAGATAAGCGAGTCCACAGATTACAAAAAGGATATTGTAGCCAGTTGTAATGTTGCCTAATGCTTTATAATGATCCAATAGCTGGCCAATGATATAGGGGAATACGAAACCACCCAATGAACCTGCCATACCACCAATACCTACCACAGAGCTAACGGCTTTCTTCGGAAACATATCTGAAGCCGTTGTAAAGATGTTTGCACTCCATGCCTGGTGAGCAGCTGTAGCCAGACTTAATAAAGCCACTGCCTGCCAGATATTTGTTGTAAACTGAATCGCCATAATAGGAACTACGCACAAGGCAAAGAATAACATGGATGTCTTACGGGCTTTGAATACCAGCCAGCCTTTTTTAATCAGATAACCAGACAGGTATCCACCTCCTATACTTCCTATTGAAGCAAAGGTATAGAGTGTTGCCAGAGGCAATCCGCCCTTACTGATATCAATATTAAAAGAAGCATTGAAGTAGGCTGGCAACCAGTACAGATAAAACCACCAGATAGGGTCAGTAAGTAACTTTCCGAATACAAATGCCCAGGTCTGACGGATTCCAAACAGCTGAATCCACTTTACAGGTTGCTCATGCTCTGTTTGTCTCTCTTCTACATCTGAGTTAATATAGTCGTATTCTTCCTGGGTAAGTAGCTTGTGTTTGGAAGGTTGATAATACAAAAACCACCACAAGATAAACCACACAAATCCAATACCACCTGTGATGATAAAAGCTGCCTTCCAGCTATATACACCCAGTATCCAGGGAACCATAATGGGTGTAATCACCGCTCCAATATTAGCACCAGAGTTAAATAATCCAGTCGCAAAGGCTCTTTCTTTTTTGGGAAACCACTCAGCTACTGTTTTGATAGCAGCAGGAAAGTTTCCACCTTCACCGAGGCCCAGCAAGGCTCTGAATACACCAAAACCAAATGTACTGGTGGCTGTAGCAGTCAATACTCCGGCTAAGCTCCACCATATGACGGATACCGCATATCCGATTTTAGTTCCAATCTTATCAATGATGCGGCCAAATACCAGCAAGCCGGTTGCATACGCAGCTGTAAACGCCATTACCAGGTAGCTATAATCTGTTTCTGACCATGTAAACTCCTTCTCAAGGGTTGGCTTTAATAAGGCAAAAACCTGCCGATCCAGATAACTGATGGTTGTTGCAAAAAATAAAAGTGCCACAATAACCCATCGGAAATTTCCAACTTTGTTTTGCTTATTCAGGCTGCGTGGTTCGACTTGACTGGTTTTCATGGTTTATTTCCTGGATAAAGATTGAACAAAACTCATAATTTCTGCAATACGTTTACTCAGGTCATCACTGGACGAACTATCCGTTGTTGTAAATAACTGAGACCCCAAGCCTGCACAAAGAATACCTGAACTAAACCATTCCTGTAAATTCTTCTCATTGGGTTCCACCCCTCCTGTTACCATCAGATTGGCATCAGGCATTGGCCCTTTGACTGCTTTTATAAATCCTGGGCCCAGCACATTTCCTGGAAATATTTTTACCACAGCGGCACCCAATTCACGTGCATGAAAGATTTCGTTTAAAGTAGCCGCAGCAGGAAGCCATGGAATAGAGTGCTTATGGCATACGTCCGCTACTGCTGCTGTCGTAACAGGCTGCACAACAAAGTCAGCTCCAGCCTGAATGAAATATTCGGCGTCTTCTGGTTTATAAATCGTTCCAATCCCCAGTAACATACCCGGACATTGCTCTGCCACAAACTTTTTAAGTTCCGGAAATACTTCTCTTGCTTTTTCGCCTCTGTTGGTATATTCAAATGCTCTCATCCCTCCTTCATAACAAGATTTCAGGATGTTTTGTGTATACGCTAAATCTCCATGATAAAAGACAGGAACAAGAGGGTACTGTCTGAGTACGGCAATAATATCTGTTATAGACTGGGTTAACATCAGCTGTAAGAGTTTAATATTTTTCAAAGCCATTCTTCTACTCGAAACAAACTGAAGAAGTGCTAATGGATTTGTTTTGTATAGGTTTCTTTCTTTATTAGCTCAACAAGAGCCTCTTTTACCGGATAAATGGCATATAATTGCTTATCGTACCAGACGTCCTGAGGTATTACCTTTCATAATCTGCTCTATTTCAGGAACAGTTGCCAGATTTACATCTGCTTCAACTGTATGCTTCAATGCAGAGGCCGCTACTGCAAAGGTCAGTGCATCCTGCATGTTTGTATAATGTATGGAACCATAGATAAAGCCGGCCATAAATGCATCGCCACCACCAATACGATCTACAATTGGATTGATGTCATATACAGGCGTTTCCAGATACTCTTTCTGATCATAGGAAATGCCTTTCAGTTTATTGTAAGAGGCACTCAATGTTTCCCGACGGGTAGTAATAATCTGTTTGATATTCGGAAAACGTTTCATTACCTGACTGGCAATAGAAACAAAGCTATTTGCTTCGTTTGCATCAGGTACAATATCCAGAATATCTTCAGCATCCTGTTCTGCACATACAATCAGATCACAACCCGCAATCAGATCAGGCATTACCTCTTTCACTGTTTTGCCATATTGCCACAGGTTTCTCCGGTAATTTACATCGGCTGATACTTTCACCCCCAGTTTACGGGCTACCCGAATTGCATCCGCACAAGCCTGAGCAGCAGAAGCAGAAATCGCCGGTGTAATACCTGTCCAGTGAAACCACTGTGCATCCTTTAAAATTTCTTCCCAGTTAAACCATGCCGGATCTAAATTGGCAAATGCTGAGCCAGCCCGGTCATACACAATTTTGCTGGCACGCATAGACGCACCTACTTCCAGAAAGTAAAGCCCCAACCGATCTCCTTTAAATACCATATCTTTGGTATCTACACCATACTTCCTGTAAAATGCTGCTGCTGCGTATCCCAGGTCATTATCTGGAAAACAGGTAACGTGGCTTACCGGAATACCCAGGTGTGCTAACGATCCTACTACGTTGGCTTCCCCACCACCGTAGGTAATATTTAAGTGTCCTGCTTGAATAAACCGGCTATTTAACGGAGCCGATAACCGCATCATGATTTCTCCGAAGGTTACAACTTTTTTCATTTTAGAATTGGAAGTACTGTTTTGCATTATAATAACAGATATTCTGGATTATTTGGCCAATCCAAGGAATATCGTTTGGTAATTCGCCATTTTCGATGTCATTACCAAATATATTGCATAAAATTCTTCGGAAATACTCGTGACGCGGATAAGATAAAAAGCTACGTGAATCGGTGAGCATACCCACAAAACGACTCAGCAGTCCCATATTGGAAAGGGCATTCATTTGTTTTTCCATGCCATCTTTCTGATCCATAAACCACCAGCCTGACCCAAACTGGATTTTACCAGCTATAGAACCATCATTGAAATTACCAATCATGGTGGCAATCACTTCATTGTCTCTTGGATTGAGGTTATAGATGATCGTTTTAGCTAACTGATTTGCGGTATCCAGTGTATTCAGGAATTTAGCCATGGCACGGCCTTGTTCAAAATCACCAATAGAATCCCATCCGGTATCTGGTCCCAGGGTTTTCAGCATACGGGAATTGTTATTACGTAAAGCCCCAATGTGAAACTGCTGTGTCCAGCCTTTCTCCCAATCCCATTGGGCAAAATAAATCAACATAGCAGACTTAAACTTCAGCTTTTCTGTCTGGCTTAGCGTTTCTCCTTTTCGTAATCTTTCAAAATATCCGTTTATCTCAGAATCCGTGTAATCTTCTGCATAGATCTGTTCCAAACCATGATCCGACAATTTACATCCCATCTGACCAAAGAAGTCATGGCGTTTTTTCAAAGCATCTAAATACTCATCTAGCGTAGTAATAGAGGTATTGGATACAGCCTCTACTTTGGCAACATACTCATTAAAACTAGCTGTATTGTCTACATTCATAGCCTTGTCTGGTCTGAAAGTAGGCAACACCTTTACTTCAAAGCCACTCTTTGCAATTGCCTGATGGTACTCCAGCGAATCGGTTGGATCATCAGTAGTACAAAGTGCTTCTACATTCATCTTTGTCAGCAGGTTCCGAACAGAGTATTCCGGAGTAGGCAGCAGATCACTACAGGTTTTGTAAATAGAAGCTGCTGTAGTAGGGTTTAAAACTTCTTTGACACCAAAATATCGCTGCAATTCCAGATGAGTCCAGTGATACAATGGATTTCGCATTGTATACGGGACTGTCTCTGCCCACTTTTCAAATTTCTCGTAATCAGATTTATTCCCGGTGCAGTAACCCTCATCTACTCCATTGGTACGCATCGCTCTCCATTTGTAATGATCGCCATACAGCCATATCTGTGTAAGGTTTTCAAATTTCTTATCTATCGCTATTTCCTGAGGAGGCAAATGGTTATGATAGTCAATTATAGGCATTGACTTGGCAAAATCATGGTATAATTTACGTGCAGTAGCAGTTTGTAACAGAAAATCGTCGTCCAGGAAACTTTTCATATTAATCTAAACGGTGTATAGAATGCAAAAGACAATGATACACCTCTTTTTTTAGGAATAAAATTATTTCAACTATGTTGTGTACTTTTTTTATAAGCTGTAAAATATACCTGAGCATTATTGACTGGTCAGAACGTTTTTAGGAAAAAATGAAAATAAAACGCCTCTGACACCTTTTTCCTGCATCTGAATTAAAAATTCGGTTACTTTATCTGCAAACCCAGGCAGTGTAGTAAGATCTGTTTCCCAGAGATTGGTATTTTTCAAGACTGTGGTAACTAACTGTTCAGGGCTCGCATTTTTCCATACCTCATAGAAATAGGAAGCATGACTATCTTTAATAGGATAGAATGTACCATGTGCCTGTCCAAAATATGTATCGTTTTCTTCTTTTACTGGTTTGGTAAAGAGCAGATACGCTGCAAACCCCAGTGAAATATAAGGAGGGGGAGTGCCGAAGTTTTTGTAGTACTGTAACAAGACCGGAATATCCCGCATAATCATCTTGGACGTATATTCCATGGTAATGTTAATCCAGCGATGTTCGATAAATGGATTGCGGAAGCGATCCAGCACCTGCATGCCAAAACGCTGAATAGCTTTTTCAGAAATAGAATAAGGAATACTAGTTCCGATTTCTCCCAACATCAAATTGGAGATAAAAGCTGACATATTCTCGTCTGACATGGCTTCCTTTACTGTTGTAATGCCACTCAGAAAGGCCAGACCACAACTAAGTGTATGCGTTCCATTGAGCATACGAAGCTTTAATTCGCGAAACAGCTCAATATTCGGCTCTATAATCACGCCTTCATCTGCCTGATGAAAAGAGAGAACAGAACGAATATGTTCATTTCCTTCTATAGCCCATAACCGATATACTTCTGACATGGTAAGCAGATCATCCGTATAGCCTAGTTGCTGAGTTATCTGCTGGCGGGTTGCCTCATCCGGTTTTCCAGGGACGATACGGTCGACCAGAGAATTACAACAAAAGTTAGAGTTTTCCAGCCAGTCGAGAAACTCTGTTTCCAGATTATTCCGATGTGCTAGTTCAAACAATATAGACTCAAGCTTTTTACCATTGTTGGGAATCAGCTCGGTTGGGACAATCACCATTCCTTTGGCAGGATCTCCGGCAAAGGCATTAAATCTTTCATATAAAAATGCCAGTAGCTTACCGGGAAACGAAACAGGAGGTGATTGCCGGATATCATCTTGCACCAGCTGAATACCTACTTCTGTGGTATTGGATACAATCACCTGTAGTTCCGGGTTATGAGCACATTCCAGTATCTGCTGCCATTGTGTTTTTGCAGACAATACCCGACTGATAGCAGAGCAGACTGTATTGGTTTCGATCTGGGTTCCGTTATCTATACCTCTTACACAAAGCGTGTATAGGTTATTCTGCTCGTCAAAAGCAGTAGCATCACCCGAGTCGGTAGACTTTACAACCACAATCCGACCATTGAATATACCCTGGCGATTGGCTTTATCAATCAGGTAGTCAGTTAGACCCCGCAACAAAACGCCTGTTCCGAATTGAAGCACTTTTTCCGGTAGCTGAAGCATATCAGGAGTAGGAACAAGCACATTAGGGTTCTCTTCGAGCAGAGGCAGCAATTTTTCAGCTAAACGGTTCATGATTTACGGTTTTTAGTTCTTTTGCCTGGATTTATTTTTTAGAGGATTCCATTTTCCATCGAAGGTCCACTCCGGGGTAATCTGTTTGAGAGAAACAGAGGCGGTTTGCAGATTGTCTGCATGCCAGATAAAGTCTCCTCCTTTGCGGTGACAGTTATAATAGTAGACCCGCTTACCCCACTGTAACGGCTTGGGTGCGGAGGTTACCCAATAAATGTCTGCATCAGCCATTGTTTCTGCAAACTGGCAGTTGATCAGATAAAATTGTGCTTCTCTGTGAAATCGTCCGAGTTTAAATCCGGGATCACCTTCAAAGACACAATCTTTCAGTACTGTTTTGCAGGAGGCATTGCTGGAACCATCATGCCAGATAGCGGCATTCAGATTATGACAAATAAATCGACACTCCTCAGCATACGCCCAGCCACGGGGACAATAAAAGTCAACATCGCCTTCCATGGTACAATTCTGAAAATAGTACATTCCTGCTTCTACATCCCAGGGACTCACTGTATCTCCACCACCTGCCCGTAAGGTGCAGTTTTTGAAGACAAGGCGGATAGCTCCCGGAAATGACCGCATGGAAAACTGATGACCATTTTTACGAACTATCTTTGAACCTTCCGGTTCGTTCGCTTCACGAGGTAATGCATAGGCTTTTTTAGTACCACTATTTTGCCCGGATTCACCTACACAGTTTACAACAGTATCTTTGGTTGCTGTAAAACCGTATGTATTCAGTATGGTAAGGTTCTCAAAAGTCAGATCATGCCCTTTTACATTTACAGTGGCTGCACCCCAGTCATCCGGGTTGGCGCAACGCCAGACATCTCTAGGTAATGACGTTTGGATAATCACCCCTTTCTCGCTCTCCCCCTGTAAACGCACATAGGATCGGGTAATAAACAGCTTCTCATTATAGACACCATTCTTTATAAAAACTACGCGTTCTGTTTGAGAAAGTGTATCCAGACTGTTGATGGCGTCCTGGATATTTCGAAATTTACCGGAGCCATCCTGAGCAACCACTATCCGTTGTCCACTAGCACTACCCATTATCCCACATAAAAGCAATACCATGCATAAAAATCCTTTCATGAGTCGATCTTGTTTTGACGATGTGCAGAGGGCACTGCTTATTTTTTAGCTATAGAACTATTGCCAGACAACAGCCAGGCAGATAAATTTTTAGCCGCCTTAAAGTTTTCATATTCCATAGGGAGGCGTTTGCCATTCAGGTATTCATTGTAGATCCAGGGATCTCCCAATACGAAGACTTTCCCTTTTCCCACATTGGCAACTGCCATCACTACATCTCCTCCTTCTGACAAGATAGATTTAGCAGGAGCTTTTACAGACAAAGTCAGAAGTTCTTTGACAAAGATTTTTTTAGGATCTTTGAAGATGGGATGGTTGGCTGGGATATCAAATTTACCTTGCTCAAACACATCGTTTTTGACCATGTTGCGGCTTTTGCCTGTAAACTCGATCCCGAAAGCTTTGGTTAATGTATTAAAGTGTTTCCATTCTACATTCGCCGTATCATTGGCCAGAAGTACAAGCGTACCACCATTCTTTACCCAGGCGCTGATCGTATTTACATGCGAAGGCTGAATGTAGTTGGGATTGGCGGTTTCTTTGGGTGTATCAGGGTCTACAATAATATAGACATCTACATTTTTAAGATTAGCAGCAGAAGGTGCGTCTGGTATAGCAACGGTCTGGCTGCCGTACTCCTGGAATATGTTACCCCATAGCGAATAACCAGAATCTTTGGGATCATCCCAGGTATAGTGGAAACGTTCTGTTTTACCTTCTTTTGTTTTGCGGTATTCGTTATTGAAATAATAATCCAATGCTACTGTTTTGCCTTTGCCTACAGACAGATCTGGTGCAATTTCCATCTCGATACTTGCCATGATAAAAGGGCCAACACCTTTCAGATCATCTTTGCGTATGCGTTCGCTGAGGTAGTATTCGTAGCTTCCATCACGATATGGATCTCCACCTAGTCCACTTACAGATACAGTCTTCTCCAGGTGAATCATGCCTTTGTCATCTGTAGAAATGAAATTCTTCAGAATGCCTTCATATCCTTTGCGGGCATTAACCATAAACGAATCTTTCAAATAGCCCATCCGAACACCTTTAGCCAGAGCATAGACAAACATACAAGAGCCAGAAGCTTCCATGTAGTTTCCTTTGCCTGTAAGTTTATCTGTTACCTGATACCATGCCCCTTCTTTAGGGTCCTGGTATTTGATAACAGCAGTCATAAGGCGATCCAGAATAGGGATTAGTTCTTTACGGCGTGGATGATTGGCAGGGATATAGTCCAGTACATCTACTAATGCCATAGCATACCAGCCCATGGCACGGCTCCAGAAGTTAGGAGACTTTCCGGTTGCAGGATCTGCCCATTTCTGTTCCCGACTTTCATCCCATCCATGATACAGCAAACCTGTTTTCTCATCGCGGGCATTTTGTTCCATCCATACAAACTGATTGATGATGTCATTGAAATTGTCAGGCTCATCAAATAAAATGCTATATTCTGCATAGAAAGGCTCAGCCATATACAAGCCATCCAGCCACATCTGGTAAGGATACCGTTTTTTATGCCAGAATCCCCCTTCTTTGGTTCGTGGCTGGTTTTTTAGCTGCTGACGAAGTACCTGAGCAGCAAGTTTGTATTTTTCCTGACCAGTTTGCTGATACAACATCAGTAGAGATCGTCCCGGAGTGATATGATCACTGTTATACTCATCCATTTTATAGGTTCGGATGCTACCATCCTCCATCACAAACCCATCAATTATTTTCTTGATATAGCGATAGTAGGCGGCATCTCCTGTACGGAACCACACTCTTTCCACAGCTTTCAGAAATAAACCTTCTTCATAGTTCCAGTTAGCTCTTCCTCCGGGATAGGAAATCGAATCTTTATTGGCATCCATTATGCTGGTTGTCATTCGTTCTGACCAGGTGGGTGTCTGTGCCATTGCAGATACAAAAAATCCCAGCATGCAATAGCATATCAGAAGTTGTTTTTTCATGAGAAGGTCATTTATGGGTTTGTACTTTGTTTTTACAAACAAGAGTGGCTTATGTTAGAGGTTGTCTAAACTTATTTTATAAAGTCTTCCCGTAGCGGATTAAATACATCTACCAGTACACCCTCTTCCAGACAGAGTGCACCATGTATTACATCCGGGGGAATAAAATAGACATCTCCTTTCTTCAGGACCTGCTTTTCATCAGCAATGGTAATTTCGAAGGCACCACTTTCTACATAACTTATCTGGGTATGGTAGTGATGATGCAATGCACCCACGCCTCCTGTTTCAAAAGCAACTTTGACCATCATAAGATCCTGATTGTAGGCCATCACCTTACGTTTAACTCCTTGCCCTACAACTTCCCAGGCAATGTCCTGATCCTTAATAAATACGTTTGTCTGAATAGCGTCTGACATATCTGATTGTGTAAAGTCTGTCTTTTATTTTTTCTGAATTACTTTGGCGGATACTTTTTCGCCGAGTTCGATTTCCTTTTTGGCTTTGGTTCCATCCGTATTCAGCAATCGGATGTTTTTGGAGCGATCACCTGTAACCTTCACCAGAAGGTCTGTATTTTCTGGGTAACGGATATTATCCAGCACTACCTGCTGGCTATTCTGAATCTGCATAACTGTTTTCTCTTCTGGAAGCAGTACAATATTCTTTAGCTGAATATGACTGCCCTCAATACACACCAATCCCTTTTTACTCTGAATCATTGCATTTTCGATCAGAATATCTTTTACATTCATTTCAGGCAATCCCCGTACCATAATGGCTGTTTCGGCACCCTGACAAATGACATGATGTACATAGAAGTCTCTGAATTGTGGTGTACCTTCATTGACAGGTTTGGATTCTATTACAGGCAATTCGTTCTTGTCTCCCGGCTGAGGAACAGGATCTTTGGCGCTGTAATACATATCAAACAAGATAGCCTCTCCAGCAATGTTGGTCATTTGAATGTCTTTCACATAGATCTTTTCTACAATGCCTCCTCGTCCACGGGTAGTTTTAAAGCGTAGTCCGACATCGGTACCCATGAAAGTACAATTGGATACAAACAGGTTTCTGGCTCCTCCGGACATCTCACTGCCAATCACAAAGCCACCATGTGCATGATAGACAGTAGAGTTACGTATACTAATGTTTTCTGTAGGAACGCCACGTTTGCGACCTTCTTCATCACGACCGGATTTAATACAGATACCATCATCCCCTACATCAAACGTACAGTCTTCAATTACTCCATTCCTGCAGGATTCCAGATCTACACCATCCCCATTCTGCGCATACCACGGATTTTTTACATAGAGATTGCGCAAGGTAATATGCTCACACAGAAGTGGATGCAGACACCACGCCGGAGAGTTCTGAAAGGTAATACTCTCTAATAATACACGTTTGCAATTGGTCAGTACCAGCAGATTGGGACGTAGAAAATCTTTGATGGATGTGACATCTTTTTCTTTACCAGGCTCCAGTACTCCTGCTTTGGGTGTCAATGATCCTTTATAAGCCTTCTCAGAGGGATACCAGGTTTCTTTATTATCCGATAATACCCCGCCTGAAGTTGTCAGTTTTTGCCATTGTCCGGCTGTCAGTTTGCTTTTCTTTACAGGTCGCCAGGCATCTCCGGCTCCATCAATGATACCTGTACCTGTAATGGCTATATTCTCCAGATCTGTACCAGAAATTGGTTGCTGACAACGTACTGCAGGTAAGCCTTCCCAGTTGGTTTGTACCAGTGGATATTGATTAAAATCTGAGGAAAACTGTAGGATAGCACCTTTGACAAGATGCAGGTTGATATTGCTTTTTAATACGACAGGCCCTGTAACCCATAAGCCTTGTGGAATCAGTACTGTTCCACCACCAGCTTTGTTGCAGGCATCTATTGCCTCTGCAATAGCCTTCGTGTTTAGTGTGATACCATCTGCTTTGGCTCCATAGGTGACAATAGAGAAAGTATCTTTCCGAAATGCAGGTTCCTGTACTGCTGGTAACTCATACGTATATTTCTCAGGTGAGAACTTTTCCAGGTAAGAAGCCAGTGGAATATTTTGTGTCTTAATCGCATCTGCGACCAGAGAAGCCATTACAGAAGCGCCATATTTTGAAAAATGGGTGTCATCAATCTTCTTCTCCGGAAATTTAGGATAAACTTTTCCTTCCAGATGCATAAATAACTGCTTTGACCCCTCTACTCCATGATTTACTATTACCTTACGACTGGCTTCATGCAGATCAATTAAAGGGACATTCAGCTCTTTGGCAACCGCTTTTACCACTGCCGGATAGTCACCATGCTGATCTACAAAGTTTCCGTTCTCGTCAAACTTACGGCGCATAACGGGAGTAAGTAGTATAGGTGAAGCTCCTTTTGCCCGTGTTTCTTTGATATATCGAATCAGGTTTTGCTTATAGTCAGTCTGAGGTGCAGCATAGCGGGAGGTGTCACTTACTTTCTGGTCATTGTGTCCAAACTGAATCAATACCCAGTCTCCCTTCTGTAACTGATTGTGTACTTTGTCCCAATGCCCTAACGTCCGGAAGCTTTTGGTACTACGTCCATTTACTGCATGATTCTGTATTTCTACATCAGTTGTAAAGAACTCAGAAAATACCATTCCCCAACCTGTTTCAGGAGCATCTGAAGGGGCTTTATTGGCCATGGTAGAGTCTCCAATCAGAAATATCCTCGGTTTGGAGTCCAGAAATGAGAAGGCTGTAAGCAGCAGGAGGGCTGATGTATAAATCAGATATTTTTTCATAAGAAGATAACGACAGTTGAAAATCAGGAACAGGCAATATGCCTGCCCTGATTGCGTGAACTTGATACCCCTATTTATATAGGACTTGTTAAAAGTTTCTTTATAGAATCACTCTGATTATTCTATGTCTTACAATTTTTATCTCAGGTCAGAAACCTGTACTCCATCCATGTCTGTAAATACCTGATTTTCTCCTGCCATACCCCAGATAAATGAGTAGCTTGCCGTACCACAGCCGGAGTGAATAGACCAGGGTGGAGATATCAGTGCCTGATGGTTGGCAGTCCAGATATGACGTGTTTCAGCGGGATCTCCCATCAGGTGTAAAACACGCTGATTTTCGGGTATATCAAAGTAACAGTACACTTCCATACGACGGTCGTGTGTATGTGGTGGCATGGTATTCCATACACTACCCGAATAAAGTACCGTAAGCCCCATCACCAGCTGACAGCTTTGAATGCCATCCAGGTGAATGTATTTGTAAATAGTACGTTGATTCGCTGTTTCTGCCGCCCCCATGTTGGTGGGGTTAGCTTGTTCTTTAGTTAATAATTTTGTTGGATAGGTTTGATGTGCCGGAGAAGACAACCAGAAAAACTTTGCAGGATCTCCTGCCTCTAGACTCTTGAATTCTATAGATTTGACACCTTTGCCTGCATATACACAATCCATTTTGTTGACATCATACGAAGTCCCGTCTACAATAATTTGCCCTTTGCCTCCTACATTGATAATGCCTATCTCTCTTCTTTCCAGAAAGAAGTTGGCTTTTAAGCCCTCCGGATTGGGTAATGAGATGGTTTGGTTTACAGGAGCTGATCCACCTACAATTACTCTGTCATAGTGAGAGTATACAAAACTGATCTGATCTGCTTCAAACAGCTTTTCAATCAGAAAGGTGTCACGCAACTGTTGGGTATTGAATGTAGCTACTTCTTTGGGACTATTTTGATGTCTTATTTCCATACGAGTTCAGGAAAGCCTTTGTAAGGTAAGATTGTATGATTTGTTAAAAATGAGTATTGGTCTCTGTTATCTTCCCATCCAGCCACCATCTACTGTAAGGATAGTGCCATGTACATAATCTGAAGCTTTGGATGCCATAAAAACCGCTGGTCCTTTAAAGTCCTCAATCTCTCCCCAGCGAGCAGCCGGAATGCGATCCAGAATGGATTTGCTGCGTACAGGGTCATTGCGTAAAGCCTCTGTATTATCGGTAGCAATATACCCAGGCGCTATCGCATTTACATTTACACCCTTACTGGCCCATTCATTTGACAAGGCTTTCGTCAGACTAGCAATAGCCCCTTTGCTTGCTGCATATCCAGGTACATTGATTCCTCCCTGAAAACTAAGCAGAGAGGCCGTAAAGACAATCTTCCCACTTCCACGGGCTACCATATCCTTGCCTAGTTCTCGAGCCAGGATAAACTGAGCATCCAGATTGATGTCCAGTACTCTGTCCCAATATTCATCGGAGTGTTCTGCCGCTGGCTGACGCATGATAGTACCTGCATTATTAAACAAAATATCTATTTGGGGAAAGTCTGCCTTTACCTGATTGATAAACTGATAAACGGAACCGCGAACAGAGAAATCAGCCTGATAGGCCTTAAAATTTCTCCCGAGTGTACGCACTTCCTGCTCAATGGAACTATCTGTCAGTGGTATGGAACGAGATACTCCAATAATATCAGCTCCTGACTCTGCTAACGCAATTGCTATTCCTTTTCCAATTCCCTTATCACATCCGGTTACCAGTGCAATTTTACCTGTAAGATCAAAAAGAGAGTTGTTAGACATAAATGGTTACTCTGTGAAATAAATATGTAAGTTGAATTTTTTTGATAGCGCAGATCATTGGTAGTGATGGCGAAAAAACTTTCGGTCTATCAATGGTAAAAGAGGAGATATAAATAAACAAACAATTAATTTTATTTTTTTACGCAAACGTTCCCGATAACGATTGCAAATCTCCGACGGCAGAATAAATTTCAGTAAGATATGCGCTAATAGCGTTGATGGGATAGACTTAAACCCGTCGGAACTGTTATCAGATATAAATAAAGATTTGTACTTATTAAAGTTTACCCTACCTTTAACAGTAATTTTATCCCTTTGGGAATACCTGCCAACAGAGATAATAAACAGAACACCCTATTAACACCCTATAGCCTTTAAATTATTTATTCAGGTGCAGACAGTTACCATAAAAGATATTGCCAAAGCCTTAAATCTTTCAACCTCTACAGTGTCCAGAGCACTGAGAGGGAGTCATGAAATTAATACCGAAACCAAGCGGCTGGTATTGGAATATGCAGAGAAACTGAACTACAAACCAAATCCTATTGCACTTAGTTTAAAGGAAAACCGTAGCCGGGCGATTGGTGTGATTGTACCCGAAATTGCCAACAATTTCTTCTCACAAGCCATTAATGGTATTGAGGCAATTGCCTATAACAGAGGATATCATGTGATGATTTTTCAGAGTCAGGAATCGTATGAGCGGGAAGTGGTTAATGTGCAACACATGGTAGCCCGTAAGGTTGATGGCATACTGATATCTCTGTCAGGCTATACAACTGACATGTCTCATTTGCAGGAACCACATAACAATGGAATGCCTATTGTATTCTTTGATCGTTTCTCTGAACAGATTGATACACATACAGTGATCGCCGATAATTTTGATGGAGCCTTTAAGGCAACCGAACACCTGATTCTATCTGGAAGAAAACGAATTGCTTTACTGACTAGTCTGGAATGGCTTTCGATTACCCAGGAACGAATGGCTGGTTATAAAGCTGCCCTTAAAAAATATAATATTCCACTGGAAGATTCTTTGATCCGTCACTGTGGATTTGCAAACGAGGAACTGCTGGAAAATGTGGACCGTTTGCTGGCGTTAAGCCCTGCCCCGGATGCATTCTTTACTACCAGTGATCGTCTGGCTCTCAGTTGCCTGACTATTTTAAAAGACAAGAAGGTAAAAATACCGGAAGAGCTTTCCTTTGTTGGTTTTACCAATGTAAAAATTGCCCATTTGATAGATCCTCCATTGACAACGGTAGTACAGCCTGCCTTTGAAATCGGTCAGACAGCCGCCGAACTTCTGTTTGATCTGATTGAAGAGAAAAAGAAGAACCTTCCATTCCAGAAGGTAAAGCTAGCTACTACACTAGAAATACGTAATTCTTCCTGAAGTTTGATGTGTAGTATGAAATGAAATAAGATTGTAGCTATACTATAAAGTTCAGCAACTGGCCTATTTGATTGTATATATCCGCTCAACGTCAGTCTTGGTTTTTCCAAATATATATCCTATAAAAACAAGATGAAATACTATTAAAATCGGTATTTTGCCTTTATACCGGAATATTATTTGCTGAGGCGTTGTTCATTGCGTATCTTGTGTGGTGAAATCTAGTATGTTTTTCAAACCACACAATTCCCATGCGTTTTTACTCTCTCATTTTTCCATTTTATGTATGGTTAGTTACCTGTCAGCTAACTCATGCACAGAAGTCTTCCGGGACCAACAGCAAACTAAAGAGCCAGGCTATTCAGGATATACAGGCAAAGCATGATGCGTATAAGAAAATAGCTTTACAAATTTGGGGGTATGCAGAAGTAGGCTATAAAGAAAAAGAAAGCTCTGCATTATTACAGAAGACCCTTGCAGATAATGGATTTAAAGTAGAAGCAGGTGTAGCTGAAATCCCTACAGCCTTTGTGGCTACCTATGGAAGTGGCAAGCCTGTCATCGGCATTCTGGCCGAATTTGATGCACTACCCGGACTGGCTCAGGATTCTGTGCCTGAGAAGAAACCTATTGCAGGTAAGAATGCTGGTCACGGATGTGGACATCATTTATTTGGAACAGCCTCTGTAGCAACAAGCATTGAGTTAAAACAACTCATTGAACAAAAGAAATTTACAGGGACGATTAAAGTTTTTGGTACACCTGCCGAAGAAGGTGGGTCTGGTAAAGTGTATATGGTGCGGGCAGGTCTCTTTAATGATGTGGATGCGGTGATTCACTGGCATCCTGGAGCTGCCAATGCAGTTTCTATGGGTTCGTCTCTCTCAAACATCTCTGCCAAATTCCGTTTTACAGGCCTTTCGGCCCATGCAGCGGCTTCTCCGGAAAGAGGTCGTTCGGCATTGGATGGAGTAGAAGCAATGGATAATATGGTCAATATGATGCGGGAACATATTCCGTCTGCTACGCGTATCCACTATGTTATTACCAGTGGAGGCAAAGCCCCTAACGTAGTACCTGACTTTGCAGAGGTATATTACTATGTACGCCATCCAAACAGAGAGGTAGTGCGTGAGGTTTTTGAAAGAGTTGTAAAAGCTGCCAATGGAGCCGCCATGGGAACAGAAACCAAAGTGGAGTACGAAATTACCGGCGGTGTATATGAAATGCTGAGTAACAATGTGCTGGCTGATGTAATGTATAAAAATCTGAACACTGTGGGTGGTGTTGCCTATACAGCAAAAGAGGTTGAATTTGCCAAAAAGCTGCAAACCTCATTTACCTATACTGTTCCTCCTGTAGACCAGGCAGCTAAAGTTGAGCCTCTTACAGAAGACAAAGAAGGCATGGGTGGCTCTACAGATGTGGCGGATGTAAGCTGGACAGTGCCTACCATCGGTCTGTCAACGGCTACCTGGGTGCCGGGCACTCCTGCGCACAGCTGGCAGGCGGTGGCTTGTGGTGGTACAGATATTGGAGCTAAGGGGATGATCGTAGCAGCTAAAACAATGGCTCTTACGGCTATTGATCTGTTCACAACGCCTGCTCTGTTACAAAAGGCAAAAGACGAATTTGCAAAAGCCAGAGGAAGTAATTTCCAGTATACTCCACTGGTAGGAAATCGCAAGCCTGCTTTGAATTATCGGGATTAAGCAGATATATAAGTAAAGAATTAGACATGCCTCATCTCAATGTAAGTTTGTTTTACAAAATCAGTGCTTATCCTTCTAACAAGAATAGGCACTGATTTATTTTTGAAAGATCTCTCTTTCTTTATTTTTTCAGATTCTTTTTCATCACTCTTCTTGTAGCTTCTTCCTTTTTTGCTTGTCCAAAAAAGGACAACAAATGAGAATTTGTTGGGCCAGAATGTGTGCCAGCTGCAAAAAAGGGTACTTTTCTCCGATCCTTCCCCCCGCAGGCCAAAGGCCAACCTCGCGGAGAAAAGATTGCCTACACACCTATACTACCATCCACGATTGAAGGCATCATTACTCTCTTTGTAACTTCTTTTCCTCAAAGTTCAGAATAGCATTTCAGCTACAACTACGAACTATTCGGTTCGGAGGCTCTTTACAGGATTAGCTAGCGCAGCCTTGATGCTCTGGAAACTCACCGTGATTAATGAAATCAGTAGAGTTCCGATTCCTGTAGCTGCAAAGATCCACCAGGCTAATTCCGTTTTGTAAGTATAATGCTGCAGCCAGGTATCCATAAAATAATAGGCACCGGGCATGGCAATAAAGAATGAGAGACATACAAGCACTACAAACTCTTTGCTCAACAATGCCCATACATCCAACACAGAAGCACCCAGTACTTTCCGAACACCAATCTCTTTTATTCTTTGTTCAGCCATAAATGAGGTCATACCGAACAAGCCAATACACGAAATAAAGATGGCCAGTATAGCAAAGACGGTTGCCAGATTGCCTATCTGTTCTTCGGTACTAAATTTTTTCTGATACTCCTGATCCACAAAACTAAAACTGAAAGGAACAGCAGGTGCATAGGCTTTGCATAGTTTTTCAATCTTTGCAATGGACTCATGTGTGCTTGCTGCAGGGTTGATTCGTATGATCACGTTGTCAAAACCACGTCCTCCCAGATAATACAAAGTTGGTTTGGCAGGTTCATAAGGAGAACTCATTACCATATCTTTTACTACTCCGATTATAGTATTGGATCGTTTTCTGAACTGCAGAATATGCCCAATCGGATCTTCAAGGTTCATATATTTTAAGGCTGCTTCATTTATGATTACTGCATCTGAATCGGTAGGCATTTGCAGGTTAAAGTCACGTCCCTGTGCCACTTTCCAGCCTATGGTTTTACCATACTCGGCAGTAGTGCGTATACTACCAAATGTATATTTCTGAGAAGGATCTTTCTCTTTCCACTCCACATCATCCCGGTTATTGTTGATGCCATAGGTAGGACTTGAAGATTCTGCCATGGAGACAATTGCACCATTCTGCAACAATTCATCCTTAATAGCTTCAAAGTGAGAATGTAAATCTCCGGTTGAAGCTTCTATATTGATCAAGCCATTGCGTGAATACCCAACAGATCTGTCTTTTGCAAATTGTATCTGTTTAAAAACAACAATTGTACAGATAATCAATAACACAGATATAGCAAACTGTACTGTCACCAGTACTTTTCGGGGAGTAGTTGCCAGCTTACCCGCCTTAAATGTCCCTTTTAAGGCTTTGACAGGTTTAAAAGAGGATAAATACAATGCGGGATAAATCCCTGAAAGACCTCCTGTTACCAAGGTAAAGCCAATAACCCATACCCATAGTATCGGATTGTCCCAGGGAATAGCAATCTTCTTTGATGCCAGTACATTGAAGGCAGGAAGACTGATAAAGACGACGAACAAAGCAAATACCAATGCAGTGAAAGCCATACAAACAGATTCAAAGAAAAACAGCGTTACCAATTGTGAACGTAACGAACCAATGGCTTTGCGAACCCCTACTTCTTTGGCTCTTTTTTCGCTACGAGCAGTGCTTAGGTTCATAAAGTTGATGCAAGCCAGTAGCAATACAAATACGCCTATAATACCAAATAACCACACATATTCTATACCTCCACCAACGTTAACGCCATTTTCAAACTTGGAATACAAATGCCATTGGCCCATTGGATGCAGAAACAAAGCTGATTGCTGCTTTGCATCTGGCGGGCCATTCTGTTGTTTTGTGTTTTTGATCTTTTCGGATACTTTCTGCCTATCTGCGTTATCAGAAAGCTGTACATACAGAAAGAGTGAGTTGTCATTCCAGTCGTTGGGATCTCTTCCAATCCAATCTTTATTGCCTGCAAAAAATTTCCAGGGCGCCATAAATGCCACTTTGTGAAAAGTTGTATTTACTGGCAGGTCTTCATATACCCCAGCCACTTTGAAAATGGCTTTATTATCCATCTGTATCAGTTGGTTAACAGGCTCCGTATCTCCAAATAATGCTTTGGCAACTGATGAAGAGATAAGTATAGAAGAAGCATCCTGCAACGCGTTTCTTTGTCCCTTCTCCATCTTCAGCGATAACATCTCAGGGGCATCTTCCCCTATGAAATTGCCACTGAATAACACATTTTTACCAGATGCAGATAAAACATGCTGATCTGTGAACGAAGACATAACAATATATTTAAAGTCGTTCGGGTAGTCTTTACGCAATGCTGCCTCCAGTGGCCATGGAATTACCTTTGAGGTGTGGACTTCATTGTTATGAGCGCTATTTTCTATCACCTGTGCAATACGATCATACTTTTCGTGATAGGTATCAAAGGATAGTTCATCCCAGATCCATAAAGTGATCAACAGGGCTACCGCCATTCCTACAGACAAGCCTGTGATATTGATTAATGAATGCAATTTACTTTTAGCAATATTGCGTAGTGTACTTTTGAAATAGCTTTTTAACATAGGAAGGAAGTTTAGGTATGTATTTCAGACTAACAGGACACTCTCATTATACCAAATCTGACCTCAATACTTGTACCAATACTAAAATCGATGTCTGTAAGCTTTATTGAGGCATTGATACTCATAATTCGTGCGAAAGTGGACAGGGTGTTGTTCGAAAATGAATAGAAAACTGGTATAAAAGGCCCCCTTATTCTCTCATTTCACAAGGTGTTTTTCTCTAATACTAAAAAAATCAAAAAACACTTGTGTAGTCAAATGACTACATATATATTTGTAGTCAAATAGCTACACAATGAATTTAAGACGAGATGTATTCCAGGCCATAGCAGATCCGACACGAAGAGCCATTCTTCTGTTGGTTGCAACGCAAGCCATGACAGCGGGGGCAATAGCCTCAAACTTTGATACAGCGCGACCTACGGTTTCCAAGCACTTGCAAATACTTACAGAGTGCGAGTTGCTGAAACAGCAGCAAAACGGCAGAGAGATTTACTATCACTTAAACCCACAAAAGATGAAAGAGATCGCTGACTTTATCGAACCCTTCCGAAACATGTGGGATGACCGATTTAACAAATTGGAAGACCTAATGAAAAACTACAAACCTAAAGATTAAACAACTATGGAACGAAAAACAAAGGTTAATGCCGAAGAAGGCAAACAGGAACTGGTAATTACACGGGAATTTGAACTTCCAGTAGAACTCCTCTTTAAAGCCTATATAGAGCCTGAAATTGTGGAACAGTGGATGGGAACGAAAGTGCTGAAGCTGGAGAGCAAAAAGCATGGTAGTTGGCAATTCGAAACATCTGACCCTCAGGGAAACGTGGTACTAAAGACAAATGGAGTAATTCATGAATTTGTACCTAATGAGAAGATCACCCGGACATTTGAAATGGAAAATACACCATTTCCCGTACAGCTGGAGTTTCTGGAGTTTGAAAAGCTCACCAGCAACACCAGCAAACTGACTATGCATGTAATATATAAATCCGTCGAACTGAGAAATCAGATGCTGCGGATGCCTTTTGCACAAGGAATCAATATGGCACATAACCGATTACAGGACATTGTAAGCAAATTAAAAACAGTACACTCATGACAAAGAGAGATAAAATTATCTATTGGATTGCTACTATCTGGCTGGCATTGGGAATGTTATCAACCGGTATAGTGCAGTTATTGAAAGTGCAGAAAGATGTAGATGTTATCACAGGCCTGGGTTATCCGGTCTATTTTCTGACATTACTGGGCATTTGGAAAATTCTGGGAGTCATTGCCTTGTTTGTTCCCGCTTTTCCTGTGATAAAGGAATGGGCCTATGCAGGATTTTTCTTCGCTATGTCGGGAGCCGTATTTTCACATATCGCATCAGGTAATCCTGTGAACGAAATACTTCCTTCACTCCTTCTGCTGGTACTGACTGTGGTATCGTGGTACTTCAGACCTGCCAACAGAAAAGTCATTGCCATTAGCCAATAAAGGTAAAATGATTGAAAAACATTTCTATTCATTAGAAGAAATGCACCCTCCTCTCCTTTAAAAGGATCTTTTAACAAATAGATATGTCTGTGATCTTTGAGTGAATTGACAAGTGTAGAACCTGTCAAAGATTCATTTTAGGAAAGCAAGTTAGTTAGACACTCAATACACCTACTTTAACAAATAAGATATGAACAATGTACAGAGTGCTCAAAAAGAGTTGTTGGCAGAAGAAGCTGAACAACTCCTTAAAACACTGAAAACCCGTTTCGAGAAAAACATGGACCGCCATAAAGGTCTTGAATGGGCTAAGGTGCAGGAAAAGCTGGAGGCCAATCCGGATAAACTGTGGTCACTTGACAAAATGGAACTGACAGGTGGAGAACCGGA
Organism: Xanthocytophaga agilis; assembly: GCF_030068605.1. NCBI lineage: Bacteria > Pseudomonadati > Bacteroidota > Cytophagia > Cytophagales > Rhodocytophagaceae > Xanthocytophaga > Xanthocytophaga agilis. The sequence goes on along the minus strand of NZ_JASJOU010000010.1, from coordinate 150,457 downwards.
TGTGGTAGGATATGATAAAAACACAGGTGAGTACATTTTTTATGATTGCTCCCCTGAAACGCCTAAAGGCCGCAGAAGTATCTGCTATGACCGGGAAGCACTGGAATCCAGAAAAGAACACAAACCAGCAGATAGTGCTATGGATGTGGCCGAATCGATGGGTATCGAAATGTTAACTGAACAAGAGTACCGGGAACTGCACAAATTTGGAAAGTTTGATGCAAAAACATCCAGCTGGGTAAAAACTCCTGATGATATTCGTGAACTTGGTGGAGCCCTCTTCTGCGATTACCGTTATGGCAAAGTGTTCCTATATCACAATGGAGCAGAGTCGTATTATGCAGCCAGAGGCTTCCGCGGATCACTGAGAGTCTAAGGGTTGCATAGTTGATAAGTAAGAAGGTATGTCTCGTCTTGAGAAATACATACTCCACTCGTCCTTCTGAAAGGAACTCTCCCTTCGGTGTTCGTCTGGAAAAAACACCCCCTCCCGTCCTTCTGGAAGAATCTTGTGACAAATAGAGCCTTGTTTGGTTTGTGAGAGAATTTACTCTCCAAACGGAAAGGCCGCTGGTCTTGCAACAGCCTGCCACGCCCACGCTAAATTGTGGCAGGCTTGGCGTGGGCGGGAAGATCCTTTCAGGAGGACAAAAAGGAAGAGAGGGCAAACGAAGGAGCACAGGAAGAAGAACTGTCCTTCCAGGAAGTGTGTTTCTGAGTGTTTTACTTAGCAGCAGTGAACCTCTTGGCTTTCCAGAAAAGCTACCTAAAACAAAAAGCCGTAGTCCAATAGACTACAGCTTTTCATATTCCACAAAACACTACCAGCTACGTATTAAGCTGCCAGTGTTGCTTTGTGATTGGTGATTGCCGACATAGAGCCATCTATCACTGACAGGCGTTGCTCAATCTCATCTAGTTCCGATTCGCGTAACACTACCGCTGTGGTACCATATTGCAGCTTACGTTGTTGGGCAGTAAACAACTTGTATTCCGCTTTTACTTTTCGTGTCTCCATCTCCGTTTTAGTTGTGCCTTCAGGCAGCACAGCGATGATCGCAGTCAAAGAGTCTACTTCAGCTTCTGCTGAGGCTAAGGTAGCCTCAATATCGCTTGCCCGGTCTGAGGCGTTATCACGGTTACGGGTAGTCGCGATTTGCTTGTATTCCAGATCGCTTTTCAGGTCGCTGAGTTGGTCAAGTACTTTGTCGCAGTCAGCTTTGGTTGTCAATAAGGTTAATGTTAAGGCCATATGAATGTATAATTACTTGTGTGTAACATAGAGTCACCAGTCAGTGTCCGGACTACTTGCTGATTGACTTTACAAATATCGGCATTAAATACATGCGATTTTGAGCGTTGTTTTGATTATCAGAACTGCGCTCAAATGGTACATTATACTTAATTATAGTTACTTTTATTCACCAGTGGTAGGTTTATATGCGTGGATTATCGGCAAATACTACATAGGAAAGAAAACAGTCGAAAGGAGAATTCTTTAAGAAAGGGTTATCTCTACTTTTGAAAGCAACTTTTTTACTGCTGAAGTCAGATTACTAATAAAAGCAGAGTGAAGCAATAACTTCAGGCTATAAGGACTGAATAGTTCATTGTGACAACACATAAAAACACACCAGATAAACGAATTACTATGGGATTATTTAAACGGATCTTCGGAAAAGGAGATGCAGAGCAGGACAAAAGGGTTAACAACGAAGTTGAGCAAATAAAGTCTGGCCAGATTACCAAAATCTATCCTATCCTGAAGCCGGGCGACTGGGTTGGTATACAGGCAGGTGCACTGAAACAAACGTTGTTAGGCACACAGGAACAGCCCGAACTGGTAGTTGCCTTTGGATATGATGCACCCACTAACTTTGTTTTTTTAATGCCTAATGACCTGGAAGGTAAAGATCCCGGTCAGGTACTGACTTCCGCCTACGAAAACCTGGAAGCGATAGAGTCGCCCTTCGAGTTTATTGGAAGTCTTGCTAACCAGGCATTGGCAGCCTCTGGCAATGACTTTTCAAGCGAAAAGATTCTTTGTCAGAGCCATATGCTTAAAGCACACAAACTGCTACAGGCAGAGGAACTACTGGTGTCTATTCCAAGACGTACCTGTATGACAATTATCTCCAGACAAGCTGACAGAGATTCATTAGCTAAATTTGCCGCTATACACAACTATACCTGGCAGGACGACTCTTATGGAAACGCCCCCATCATCAATGCGTTATTTATTGTCAAAGATGGATTGATTAGTGGTGTAATCTCTCTGGATAAGTAATCAAGGGAGATTTACATTATGCGACAAATACATGCCATTGTTATATGTTTTAATCTGCTTGTTATTGGGGTAGATCTTTACACAATTATAACCTATAAGCCTGAACCCTATAGTGGATTAGGTTTTATATATTTTACATTCTACTTTGGTTTACCCACATTCTTCCTCGACCTGTTTATTATTATTTATTACTCTTATACCAAACAACCTAAAAAGCGATTGGGATATGGTGCTTTTTTTGCTCTGGTGCTTATTCTTCCAGTTGTTGCCTTCTTTGTTATAGAAAGTAGAGAGGGATGGTTACCTATATTTGTCAAAAATACAACAGATTATCCTCTCGAAAAACTTGAACTGCTAGCCAGAAACCAACAATACTTTCAAAAGGAGAAGTTATATCCTTCTGATCAGATCGACTTTAATTGCAAATGCCTATATCCTAGCACAGAAGAAAGTGATACATTAGGTATTGAATTGTTTTACGAGATTGATGGTACAAAAAAAAGATTACTTCTGGAAGGTAAGGGAAGTGCTGTTTTTGCAGATAAACTTATGATTCAGATACTAGATAAAGATCATGCTACTGTGAATGGACAAGATGCGTTACTGTATCCCTAGTTATCTTTTCCTTAGGTCACTTTGCATCCATAAATACATTAAGTGATACAAAGTGTACCAGTACAAAATGAAGCGATATACCCTATTACTTACTTATAAAGCGACCTATTTTATCCAGTTGTTTTTAACAATCCTCCTTTCTATGCCTTTGGTGGTTGTGGTCCTGGCTTTACTCCGATTTTTGTTCAAATTGGATGAATGGGTGGCAATTGGCATTTATACGTTAGTAGTTTTTGCTATTCTGAAGTACACCAAATCATGGATTCATAGAAAAGCGGAGATTTCTTTGGATTCACATGAAATGACAATACAGATGGAGAAATACCTGTTCTTTTCTGAAAAAATAGTGACGTTCAGGTGGGAAGAACTGGCTGAATATAAATACCAGAATGATCAATACTTTGAGCTATTCAAACTAAAGTTCAAAAATGGTAAGACCCTTACCTTAACCAGAGAGACGGGTGAAAAAGATGACTTTGCGCATTTTCTGAAGAAATTTAAAAAGCTGATAGCTGCACATACTAATTACTTCCCGGAAAGAGAGCCAATACGTGCACAGAAAACTTTTTACGAAACCCGAGCTGGCCTTGTCTCTGCCTTTGTTCTGGCGTTCATTCTGCTTGCTATCCCTATTACCTCATGCTTTACCCAAAGATGGCCTGCAATAGGTAATATGCTTATCTTGTATAGTGGAAGTTTTGCTTTTATCCACAGGGTCTATACTGCACGAAGTTAAAACAGAGTGTTCCAGATATGGCAGTAAGTGGTAAGTAGTATACATCTCTACCAACCTAAACCCTTATCAGAGAGTAGCAGCTTTCTTTGCTTCATAGTCTTTTAACTGCTTTTTGGTGGCACGTCCTTTCCAGCTTATTTCCAGGATCTCAGTAAGGAGGGCTTTGTTGTAGTTGTGCAGCCACATTGCAATATAGGGATAAGCCTTAAAATGGTCGGGTAAGTGAAAAATCTCCGGGTGGCTGTCCAGGTATTTGTCTCTTTCCTCAAATCCGATCCGAATAGAGATAAACTCTCCACTATCATGAAGGCGACACATAAGTTTTCCGCGAACCGTTACCGAAGGTGTACCTTCATGAGAAATGCCTTCTTCTGTGTCAGGGAAGGTTAAGGCAACAGCCTTCACCGGATCAAAATCGGCATAGTTAAATTTTTGTCGCTGGTCTTTCATCAGTATGCGGGATGGGTTTGTGTACTTACTGCCCAGTAGTTGCCTGCTATGTCATAAAACGAACCACGGGTGTCCGGATCTCCTTCTTTATTGACAGGCTTCTCGATGATCTGACAACCATTGTCTATGGCTAACTGAAAGGTACTGAATACATCTGGCACATAGATATGCAGCATGGTTTTGTTAGCAGCATAGTTGTCTGTACTGTTGCTGATCATAAGCACGGTATCATCAAGACGCAGTTCTATATGAGCAATCTTGCCGTCTTCACGGTCAAAGCGTCTTAGAGTAGTGGCATCAAAGATTGTGGTAAGCTGATCTACCAGTTTTTGGGCATCATCAACAATGAGGTATGGAGCAAGAGAAGAGTACTTTTCAGGTTTGTAGGTGGTCATGTTGTGTGGTAAGTGCTGGTTGTGTGATTTCTACTAGTCTAGTGCTGAGCCTTTAACCAAAGATAGGTGCCTTGTGTAGGATTTGCAAGTGAGTAGTTTGTTTTGTTGGACCTGATACCCTGGGGATATAGTATCTTGTGTACATCCAATAGTTAGTATATTTACTGCCTCTGGTATATACACATATCCTTTAAAATTCATGAACAACAAGTTTGAGATCTTAGACAATCTGGCAATAATTACACAACCTGAAGTTTCAGTAAGTCAGCTGATGTTAAATGGTATCAGTCTTGGAGACGATGAGAGCCTGCTCAGTATAGAATTTGTAGAATCTCAATGGCAGGTTGACAAAATAACCAAGAACGTGAAAAGCCGGACAGGAGGAGGATATAAAATCAAAAATGGAAAGATTGTAGAGATTTATCTGACTGAAGAGTTAGTAGAAAATTTAGGCATTATATCAACAAAAGATATCATTCAGACTTTTGGCCCTACTAAGGCCATTGAAAAAAGTTATGGTCGACTCCATTTCCATTATGAATCCCGAAATATAATAGTACAGTGGTCTGAAACTGATAAAAAACTAACTAGAATTTTTTGGGGTGATGTAATCCCTTATCCAACTTTTCGTCGGGAGGACATTTTAAAACAATATCTCGACCTGCAAGGTCTTTCACCTGATGTATATGATTGGAGTATAGAATACTTCAGTGATAACCCTCCAAGACTATATCGCTATAAACAACTAGAAGCTTTATTCCAGGCATTTGGCATTGACCCAAAATACATCCAGTCATTTAATGCGGGAGAGTTCATCAAAGCAAGACCAGTAGCAGACTATAGTGAATGGCTCACTGATATAGAAGCCTATAGCCTCCCAATAGGCTTGGAAAGAGATAGAGACTTTAATAGGGATACTGTGAACCATAACAAATTGATACACATATTTGCTTACTTATTCAAATACCGTATGGTATTGGAAAGAACACTTCAGTATAATTCTGGCTGGCTGGAAGGTTACGGCGCTACATGGGTTAGATACATGATTGATAAGACCGAAGGTTTCCTCAATGAAGAAAACAGAGCTTATGTAAAGTATCTCGATAACTTATTATGTGTTGCCATAGATCCGTATCAGCAGCAATACAAGAAATATGAATTAATAGAAAAGTATGGGTATCCGGATGTAGATCTGAGAGATATTGATGCCGATTACTATTAAAATACAGCTTATTCTATGAAAGAAGAGGATTTCCAATTAATAGAAGAGAATCTACAAATAAAACTCCCTACATTTTATAGAGACTTTCAACTCAATTACCCAGAAGATTTACGGATTCTGGCAGTAATGGACTTGAAAAATACTGAAGATTTTCCACCATTAAGTTATTCATCAAAATGGGTTATTGAAACCAATAATACTTTATGGTGGGATCGTGAAGGCTGGCTGATTATTGGTGAAAATGGAAATATTATTTACTTTATTAAGCTGGATGGAGAAGATGAATCTGTTTATAGTTGGGACCCGGATGATGAACGATTCTATGGCATTGATGATTCAGATTATATTCCCCTACATGAGGCTGTAAGCAAGAAGGCAAGTTCTATGAACGAGTTTGTGGACATTCTTATTGAAGAAATTGTGGGGCCTTATCCGGACCACTTCTATTAGTAATCCAGCTGACTAAGAATATAGGTAGTTATCAATACTATTAATCTCAGTATATACGAATAAAACAGATGAAATAAATGCAGGAGAACGACTGACAACTTATCCTCTCATATATCCTTTTCAATTTTGAAGATTTTAGGGGAATTTTCTTTAGGATCTCACGCCCTTTTTTTGTCCTTCTGAAAGAATCTTGTGACAAGACCGGCGGCCTTTCCCTTTGGAGTACATTTTTCTCTCACAGAACTCAAGCATAGCACTATTTGTCAAAAGATTCTTCCAGAAGGACGGGAGAGTTTTTTTCCAGACAAGCAGATGGGGGAGTTTCTTTCAGAAGGACAGCAAGAGGGGTTGTTTTCCAAACGGACAGCAAAGGGAGAGATCCTTTCAAAAAGACAGTGAGGGGAGTCGTTCTTTAAGGAGAACAAAATATAGTAGGAAAGCGAAGATGAGATTTTCTCTCAGACACTGAAACTAAAAAAGAAATTAAGCAAGAAAAGACTTGTACTTCAGGCAACGAATGGTCGGATTTCGTAAACCAGATAAAACTATCCACTATGAAAAAAGAAGATATGAAATGGTATGGAGTAAAGCTTGTGTATGTGTTTACTATACAAGGCCTTCCTATTGTCGAATTGATAGACAAAAACTATATAGAAAATTATCGAGGATATGAAGAAAGCATTGTGATTATAAAAGCTCAGTCATTTGACGAAGCGTATGAATTAGCTGAAAAGGTAGCCAGAAAGAATGAATCAGACCATACGAATATATATGGACAAAGAGTAGAAAAAAGATATCTTGAGTCTTTGGATTGCTTCTGGATTTTTGAAGAAAGAATAAAGTCGGGTATGGAGGTATATTCCCAAATGATAGATTCTACTACTCAGGTAGAAACCGAGGATTTCCTGGACACTACTTTTCCTATGAACTCTTTGTCTGGTCAGCACTCTATGCTGCTGAATGTGGAGTTTAGTGGTAGAAAGGAGATAGTTGATAAATATACTAGTTTTGAGAAACATACTACCTCCGAAGATCCCCAATAGAAAAATAAGGCGTTACCTGAAAAGAAGTCAGAATGATCACTGTGCATGAAGAGCAATTTATGTGGAGAGCCTATAAGAAAATCAACTAGCTGGAAGAAGTAGCTCATTCTATCTGAGAATGTAATAGCAATTCAAAGTTTGATTTTGTTAACTTTGTAGAATGAGCAATGCAACGATAACCGAGCTTCCGGGATATATTACGGCAGATCTGCAACGGAAAGGATTTAAGGTTCACGAAATTTTAGAGACTGTAGATATCTCGCAATCCCATCGCAGACGGGATTATTACAAGATTGTGCTGGCAACAGGCAATATGACCATTTACTATGGGGATCAAGTTCTGGATATTAACGATACTTTCCTGTTTTTCAGTAATCCCCATATCCCTCATACGGTTGTGCATCATACAGAGCAGAAGAAGGGGTATGCCTGTATTTTTACGGAAGCGTTTATGGCTGGCAGGGATCGTGAAATCTTACAGAATTCCCCTTTGTTTCGGGTTGGCACAACGCCTCTCTTTTTCCTAACTAAAGACCAGACGGCCTTTCTGACAAGCATTTACCAAAAAATGCTTGCTGTACACAATAGTCCCTACGACTATAAAAATGAATTACTCAGAAACTGTATAGAACTGATCATTCACGAAGCGTTACAAATGCAGCCAGTGCCTAATGGACTAACACAACGAAATGCAGCGTCACGGATTGCCTGGCTATTTATGGAATTGCTCGAAAGGCAGTTTCCTATTGAAAGTCCCAAAGATCCGCTCCGCTTACGTACCGCTCAGGACTTTGCAGAATCGTTGTCTGTGCATATTAACTACCTCAATCGATTGGTGAAGGAAGTAACTGGCAAGCCTACTTCTGTACATATCGCCGAACGGATTGCCACAGAAGCTAAGGCGCTATTGCAACACAGCAACTGGAGTGTGGCAGACATCGCCTATGGACTGGGATTTGAGTATACTACTTATTTTAATAACTACTTCAAACGGGTAACAGGTGCTACGCCCAACTCTTTCCGGAAGAAAAAAGTTTGATTCTCATACTTTTTGGTTTGATTCTCTTTTAACAAAGACCCGCCAAACAGAGACCTTTGTATGTATAAATAATTGAAGAGGACGGTCACGAAGGCCACTCTGTTATACATTACATACGAAAACCATGAAAAAAGCATTGATTACCGGAGCCAATAAGAGTATTGGTTTTGAAGCTGCCCGTCAGTTATTACAACAAGGATATTATGTGTACCTGGGTAGCCGTAGTTTAGCAAATGGCCAGGAAGCTGTCGAGAAGCTGAAAGCCGAAGGATTACACGAAGTCGAAGCCATTCAGATAGATGTAAGTGATCCGGAATCCGTAAAGGCAGCCCGTGCCGCAGTGGGTGAAAAAACAGAGGTACTGGATGTGCTGATCAATAATGCAGGCATCAACGGAGGTCGGCCACAAAACGCTCTTACAGCAAGCCTGGAGCAATTTAAAGCAGTATATGATACCAATGTGTTTGGAGTAGTACTGGTAACTCAGGCATTTATAGATCTGTTGCAGAAGTCGCCTGAGCCTCGAATTGTGAATGTAACCTCAGGGATGGGTTCACTTACTCTTCACAATGATCCTACCTGGAAGTATTATCACAATAAGGGTGCAGTATATCACTCCTCAAAAGCGGCGCTGAACATGTATACGGTTGTGCTGGCATACGAACTACGTGATACAGCATTTAAAGTAAACATGGTTGATCCTGGCTTCACTGCTACTGATTTTAACCAACATCGGGGTACGGGTACGGTTGAGGAAGCAGGCAAACGTGTGGTAAAATACGCTGTCCTCGACGCCAACGGCCCAACCGGAAAGTTTGTTAGTGAAGAAAACAACCCTGAAACAGGAGAAATTCCGTGGTAAGCTTGGCTATTGGATGGTATTAATACATCCGTATAAGGCGGCTCTTTGAAGTAGAATACTCCGAAGAACCAACTCAGGAGAAACATTCTTTCTTTGTCCTCCAGAAAAGATCTTGTGACAAAACCGACGGCATTTGGATTAGAGAGTATTTTTTTCTCAGATACCAAACGCGTCACTATTTGTCACAAGGTTCTTTCAGAAGGACAGAAAGATAGTCTAGTCCTTAGGAGGGGGATAAAGCTTTTCCCGTCGTTGGTGTTATTCACCAACGAGTTGTTTCCCACCGTTCAGGTTGGTGATAATACCAACCTGGGGACATAATGGGAGGACTGGAAGAGAGAATAAGGCTCTTATTATACCTCCACACTACTTTCTCATGCTGTTTAACCCTTCCTCTATGGTTACAAATGTCTTGTAGCCAAGTTCTTGCCTTGCCCGTTTGTCGTTGGTGATAAACTCCAGGCCTAGTGTGTTCACAAGTCCTTTATAGAGAGGTGGATGGCCTTTCAGCCTGAAGGTTTTCCAGACAAATTCCATAACTGCTGCGATACGTTTTGCCGCTGCCAGAGAGACAGTTTTATCAGGAATGCTTACACCTTGTGTACCTACATAGCTTTGTATAAAGTCTTTGAAAACAGGAGTTTCTCCATCTGTCAGAAAATACGTTTTGCCACTTTGGTCTTTCTGATCTGCCAGCATCAAGGCGTGACATACATTGGTGACATGGCAGGTTACCAGGCGGTGATTGCCACCATTTATAAACTGCATTTGTCCTTTTTTTATAGCGTCTATAATGGCAGGCAATACATTAGGGTCGCCTTTGCCCCAGATCAAGGGTGGCCGGAGGGCTACAGTCTGAAAGTGGCGGGTGTTGGCTTGCAGAACCAGATTCTCGGCTTGCAGCTTGGTTCTTGAATAGCCGTCGATGATGTTATCAGAAACAAAACTCTCGTCTGCATGTACGATAGGCCGGCCATTCATGATAACAGAAGCGGCACTCAGATAGACAAATTTGTGCACACCTGCATTTTTAGCAGCTGACAACAACAGTTCTGTTGCCTCAACATGTAGTTTTCGTAGGTCTTTTTCTGAAGCGAAAAAGTCGACAGAGGCAGCCAGATGAAAGACCGTTTCACAGTCTTTCACTCCCTGTGCCAGTCGCTGAGCGTCGTTCAGATCACCTTTTATGGCAGTAGCACCTAGCTTTTCTACTTTTTGGATAGCCTGAGCCGAACGTGCCAGGGCTTTTACTGTATACCCTTGCTCTATGAGCATAGGAATAAGGTTTTGTCCCACAAAACCCGAACCTCCTGTTACAAATACCTGTTTCATATATCGATTGCGTAAGATTGCAATACAAAGATGCAGGCAACAGGAGGCACAAAACGTTTACAAAAGACAAGAAAGATCAGGCCTTCTCTAAAATTCGTTTCCGGATACGGCTCAGCGAAGTAGCGGTAATGCCCAGATAAGTAGCAAGCATATGCTGAGGTACCCTTTGCAGAATTTCAGGGTTTTGAGAGAGTAACTTTATATACCGTTCTTCCGGATTATCCAGAATAAATAGAGAAAGAGTCTGCTTAAACTGAATGAGTACACCTTCAAGTACCTTTCGTATGAACTCATTCATTAATGGTAATTGCTGATACAGCCTGTCCAGATCCGCTTTTTTCAGAACCAACAAGGTACAGGGTTCCAGGCACTCTATAATTTCTTCGCTTGGAATACCCATAACAATGCTATCGAATGCCCCTATAAACCCATTCTCTGTCATAATATAGGTAGTGATCTGTTCACCTTCTTTCACAAAATATTTCCGGATACAGCCTGTGAGAAGAAAATACAGTGCATCCGTTTGCTGATTATAAGAAACCAACTCTGTTTTTGCAGGGACCTGTGTAAGCGTCAGAGCAGACACAAGGAGATTTTTGTCTTGCTGGGTAAAGTTTACAAACCTGTCAGTATATCTAAAAAATGTGTCTGTCATGGGTAGGATACTGTCTGTATACAATGCAGTAAAGCTTAAATATACATAGGAAATGACAAGAAAGGCGAATTACCTAATACTACAAATTTTGGATTCGCCTATACTTTATTTCAATGGATACAGTGAGGTGGTAAAGTATGTTTTGAGAGGCATGTTTTGAGGAGGTTGAATCTGAAGTATTAAAAGCTGTTGTAAAATAATAAACAGATACTGGTTTTAAGTAACCATGCCTCAATTCACACTTCACACTAAAGGCAATACCGAATTTACTATGCGCTTAGAAATATAGTAAAACCCCGGTATCATTTATAATCTCCATCTTGTATTTTCCAGCCTTTACAGGATTGCTCAATTTACTGACAAGTTATATTGTAAGTAGTAGTAGTGATCCTGGTCTGGCCATTGGAGGTATATTTCTGAATCTTTTTGGTGGGATATCCCTGCTCATTGTATTCATACTCATATAGGTAGGACTCATACTCTTGTAGCGTATGAGTCGGATTACTATTATTATAATCGTTCTTATCATACGAAATCTGCTTGGTCATATTATGCACCTCTTCTCCGGATATGTTGGCAGGATGGCCTTTAGGAATAGGGTTTATCAGAGTTTCAATATCTTTCTTGGTATCATATTCATATACAGTGTAGGATTCAAGCAGATCAATATAATAGTTTTTAAGATTAATTAATTCTCCATCTGCATTATACTGATATACTATTTTATAGCCATCTTCCTTGGACTTAGACAACATACGACCTTTCTCATCTGTTTCCACCGTATAGTGGTAATTATAGTCACGTAACCCATCTCTTTGATAATACGCTAGGATTTCTGTTAGTTTTCTATCTGTATAACGATACAAAATTGAATCTTTATACCCAAGAACAGAGCCATCATTGGACAAGCTTTTTCCTTTCCATATCATAGATGTCATTTTACCATCTGTATTGTAATTGAATTCATTTGTATACTGATAAGAGGTTGATTCATATGTAGTATTGAATCTAGAAAGTTTACCTTGTATGTAAGTATATTTGACGATACCTTGACCAGGATTTGTACTCTCAGTAGTGGTTTTCTGTTCAGTTAAAAAACCTTCCGAATTATATATATTAGTTGTATAGATGATGATGCCTGAAGATATATTTTTTGTGCTGACCAGCAATCCTTGACTATTATATTCATAATGTATGGTAATCGTATCCCTGGAGTTGTCCGGGTAGAGCGTAATGGACTGGCTATCGGTTAATCTACAGGTTTTCTGAGGAGTGGGAGTTTCGTCATTGTCAGGTTTGCAGGCAGTAATCAATACGATTCCTGTTAACAGGAAAGGAAGTAATTGTTTAAACATAATGAAGTAGAAAGATGACAGAATTATTTTTACTAAGGAGCAAATATAAGTGGAAAGAAAACAAGCTCTTGGTGATGTTACTATTTTATTTGGTGACCTCTGGTTAGCTTAAAGAAATGAATAATTCAGAAGAGCAAAAGCCCGGCATTATTTATCAAACAAACCGTCCTGATACAAATAGTTACTTACTTTATAGGTTCAAAAACAGATTTACAAGTTCCCTGTTTACTTACTCATGAAAAAAATCCAGTTGAAACACTACCTGTTGGGAATAATCCTGATGCTGATCTCATTGTCTGCTTATTCGCAAAACTGGCATCTTGTAAGATTGGATAAAATAGGAACCCTTGAATTACCTGCCACCGAAACAGTCATGCGTACAGATACATTACAATATGTCTTTTGCCAGACTGAAAAAATGACGATTCGGATTGTGAATAGTACACTGCCTGGTAAGATAGAGCCAAATGTAGTAAAGATACCAGCAAAAAGAGCAAAAGAACTTCTGCAGGAATTTACGGAGCGTTATCTAAGAGGTGAAAACTATCAGATCTTATATCAGCTTGAAATAGATGTACAGAGTATGAAAGGAATGGATTTGGGATTCAAAGATCCTTCTGGAGAACTGATATATATGCGTATGCTTATTGTGAATAATCGTATCGTAATAATGGGGGTAAAAGCTAATAAGTCACATAAAGAAATAGCAGAGGTTAATAAAGATCGATTGTTTGAGTCCCTGACGTTATTTTAACAGAATACTCACCTGCTTATAGTGTAATTTGCAGGTGAAGAGATAAAGCACAAAACATTACTGCACTACATTATTGATACAGGCGTCACAGAGATAGTGACGCCTGTTTTAATATTTACTGCTTGTTACCCATTATCAGTTACAGGCTTGTTGTACATATTGCCGCATCCTGTCATCAGCCAGTTTAGGTTGATATCGTAGGTAATGTGCAAGCTAAACAGGAAAAAACAGCTGGGTAAAGTGTATCCTTTTTCCATTTGAGAAATATTGCTTTGTCCTAATCCCATGCGCTGCACAAATTCGCGTTGAGGCAGTTTAACAATCTCCGTGCGTATATAATGTATGCGTTGGCCTATCTTCTGTAAATTCATAGGTATTATCAGTTAAAGTGGTGAATTAGTAATAATGAGTTGAGTTATATTCAGGATGGCTGGTTGAATAGTATTTAGTTCAAACAATTGTAATGCGTTCATTTCAATGTATTATGGTGGCTGATGAGCCAGACTAAATTCTGGTTGGGTCAGATGGTTTTGCATAGAGTTATAGTTAAAATTTTTGTTGTGTATGATTGTGGCCAAGAATTTGTTTTGGGTTAAAGTATGCATACATATCTAAATCAGAGATAAAGTGTAGACCGTAGATTTTACTATTTCAAGCATAAGTTGAAGGTTGAACGATATGAGTATTTTGTACTATTAATGGTATGCACTGTATTTTGCTTATATTTTTTTAGTTCTTTTTAGTGCATCTACCGAACTAAAAAATGACCCAGAAAACACCACTTTTTTAGGTCATTTTAGTTTATTTCTGGCTCACCTGTTTTTTATCAAATATCATATAACAAACTATTTATCAATGCATTATCACGTATTTTTTGGTTCACTTTTTAGTGCATTTTTAGTTTGTTGATTAGTTTTTATTTTTTGGTTCACAGTTTCTCTCTCCTATAGGAGAGAGAAACTGTGAACCAAAAAAGTTGTCAGGGTATAGTAACAAGATGATAGATGGCTGCTTTTTTTCCACCACTAACTCTTACATATCCAAATTCAACAGCTTGAGCAATTAGACGTTTTACCTTACTTTCGTTTTCACCTGAGGCTTCCAGCATAAGTTTTTTAAACTCTACGGCTGGTATCTCAGTAGTCATTCGTTTGGTAAATATTTTTTCAATAAGCTGCTGTAGCTTAGGTGCATGATTAGGGTTAGGCTGAGAGGGAAGCATTATAGGGGCATCTATTGCTGTAAAGAAACGTCGCTCTTTATTCCAGGTAAAATATCTTTCAACTGAATCTGAGCTGTGAGAAAGTTTGCCTAAATCAAACTCAGATGTGAGCATTCGTAGTCCATTCATAGTGGGAACTTTCTTAAGCAGCAGAAATGCCCGGCTCCATCGATGCAGGAACGTCCCAAAGTGCCCGGCTGCTGTTTCACTGTTTTTGTTCGGATGCAAGGTGCAGATTGTAGCCAGGTTAAATTCGGCTGTTAGGGTACGTATCCAGCGGACAGCCTCAGGTGCTCCTTCTGGATCGTTCATGTTGGTGGTCAGGTCCAGACAGCCGTCCAGTATCAAATAGTCGTAAGGTTCTCCTTTATCAATAGCTTCCTGCAAAAACAGGCGAATGTCGTCGCGTCTTTCTTCCAGTGTTCCCAGTTCAATCTGGGAGCGAATCATCACATTGTAAAAATGGTTGTCCTTCAGCAGGTTTTCGTTCATGCCTGTTCGCCTGAAAATCCGGCCTACAGACTGGGCTACATCATCCGTGGATCGTTCAAAGTCAAATAGCACCATCCGGCTTTGTGGAGTAGCGGCTTCATAGTGAAAGCCAATCAGCGGATTGGGATACGGTGTATGCGTGATATGGGATACAAAACCCGCTACAATGTCTTCCACCAGGTTAGACTTACCTGCACCTGGGGCACCAATTACCGATAGTATTTCGCCTTTGCTAACCAGATCTACATCATTAATACGAATGGCAGGCTTACGGTTGCGAGCCTGATACGTGAAGTCAATATCTATACTCCGTTTACGCTCAGGTTTGGGTTGAGGCATAGAAAAATCTATCGGTCTCCCTTCTCTAAACTGATTGACCAGTTGATTAAATTCGTTACTGCTAGTATTATAATAGTTATTCATGGTGAGTTAAAAGTAGATTAGTAGTGTTTTTTCTGGCCCATAGGTATGTTGCAGAACTCTTTGAGCCTGATTGGTATTTGCCTGCAGTATGTCAGATTGGCTATGCCTCTATGTTCCGGATAACGTCCTGTTTTCCTTCGGTAATCCAGGCTTCCAGGTCAGTACGGCTGAAATACAACTTCTTGCCCCGCTTCATATAAGGGATGCGGTCTGCGGATACCAGATTGTAAATAGTAGATTGGGCTAGTCCTGTGATTTGCATCGCCAGTTCAATACCGCCCAGGTGTTTGATAACAGAAGGTTGCTGACTAGACTGAAGTTCAAGAACAAGAGCTTCCAAACGGATAAGCCGATTCTGAAGATCTTCAAATGGATTGTGCATGAATAAGTAGGTTTTGGTAAAAAGTAATTACACCAGAACCCATTATGAGGACAACCAGAGACAATACAGTTGAAAGATAGAAAGCAGAATGTATGCGGAGTAAATGTGCCAGCTCCCGTTTGTCTTTTCGACGAAAAAGCAGTTATGGATATTTACTTTTACTTACTTTTTGCTAAATTTGTAAAGCCTCGTTGCAAGTAGCTCAATAGATCTTATAAAGAAGATTCTGTATACTAAAGGCAACATAAGGTACTCTCATCTGCATTGTCTCTGATAAAAATAAAGCAGCCTTTCTGCAAAACAGAAGGTTGATTCTAAGTCCAACTGTAGTTCCGTCGCCAAACTTCGCTACACTGGCTCATGCTAGGAGTCTCTCATAAAGGGATTCCTTTTTTATTATATAAACATTTTGGTTTTTATGCTGTACCTGATAGCCCGTGGTGGCTGTGTAAGACTGGTATGTGAAAAATATGATTTGAGATGAATAAGGGCAAACTCAAAACCTGACGCGATAACTTTTAAAATCATGTAAATAAAAGTATTTAGTAACATTTTTCTAAGAATACCTGACTCCCTAAAAAACAGATAGGTAGGAGAGTATGTAAAAGTTTTTGCTTTTTTGAGCAACTTTGAGCTACTTTTTACTTTTCAAAAATAAAAAAAATAAGCTTTCCATACAAAGGTTATTTTGCCTGCATATACTATAACTTTTACCAGTACTCCTGGGTATTTTATGGAACTTACACCTTATTATATTTAGAGACTTTGTATTTTACTGAGAACCAGAATACTAGTCAGATACTCACAAAAGATGATCGTATTTTCCTTGCTACAGATATGGAGGGTGACGGAAAATATTTTTTTTATAGCACACCAATAAGTATACAGGTAGTGTAAGTAGTGGCCAGAGAAGGGAAAGTTTAAAATTTGGCTCCAGTGAATTTAAAGCCTCTCAGAGCCTCTATAAACCAAAATCACCTGCCAGTTCGACAAATGACTTTACCTTATGTCTTTTAGTGGCTCTAATGCGCTCTAAAAGCAAAATCAATTTTTGCCTGACTTTTTTAGAAATTCTATTTCTTACATTCTGAAACATGCTCTCTATGTGAAGAAATGTTCCGACAAATGAAGTTACCGGGCTTTCGGATAAAAAAATACAACTAATGACAAAGATTACTAAACATCTCAAAGTATGTGCTTGAGTATAAAAAAGGCTTGCCAGCAGTTTTTTTAGGTATCTTCATCTAAAAGTCTACTTTGTTGAAAGTAATAATTGAATTGAATACTACTAATTCATATATGTATAGTAACAATCAAAAAAAATGATTTATATGAAAATATTTTCACTTCACCTTGCTTTTTTTGCAATAAAGTCTGCCAATAGAACGCTGCAGGCATAAATGAACTTCTGCCTCTTATCAACCGACCTTCTGAAAGGATCGTTTTTTCTCTTCTATCTTCCCACCTTGTGTCCTCTTAGAAAGAATCTGTTTATTCTTCCCTTCGTCAAAGGAGCTACCCCTTTCTGTCCAACTGGAAACAATCCTCCCTCCGTATAAAAAAGCCCCCACCTCGTTGTCCTTCTGAAAGAAACTTTTGACAAATAGAGCTATGTCTGGTTTGTGAGTGAATTTATTCTCCAGTCGGAAAAGCCGCCGGTCTTGTCACAAGATTCTTTCAGAAGGACAATAAAGAAATATGAAAAAAAGAAATACACTCCCTTACCTTGACAGCATTGAGCGGACGCTGCTTTCAATATGGGCACGGGTGGACACCCGCGCCATAAAACTTTCTTTATTTTTAGAAAGATATGGGACACGATATGACTAGTGGTTATCCTGGTTTTGGTAGAAACCACGTTGGGGAAACTCGAAATGGTTGTCTGTTAAACCTAGACATTGCCTAAGGAAACAGGGCGACCGCCGTCGCCCCTACATTTCTCACTGTTTGTTTACAAATCTATTCCCTGACGAAACTGGGCATGCCTTTACACATGGCCAACCAGGCACAATCAATGAATGGTATCTTGTTCAAAACAAATAGACGTTCCAGTACACAGCACACCTATACTGCAACTTCCTTATGTGACTTCAGGTGAGCCAGAATTACATCAAATACTTCAGTGGGCTGAATATGTGACTGTCCAAGCAAGTCCTTGTTTTTGGTCATAATCAGCGGATACTCTTTCCTGGAATCGGGCATTCTGCCATGAGAGCCTTTTACCAGTGTAGGATCCAGTGGGATGATATCCATCAACATCCGGAAGCCTAGCTTCTTTTTCAAGACTTTAAAAGCCACCTTAGGCAGAAGGAATTTAATCTTAGGGTCTGCATGCAACTCTACAGGGTCAAAGCCAGGCTTTTTGTGAATCGCTACCAGACGTGCAAAATCAGGTGCTTTGGCATCGTCAAACCAGTAATAATAGCCAAACCAGGAGCGGGCATCTGCTATAGCTATTATTTCTCCTGCACGCGAGTGTGCCAGATGAAGTTGTTCCCGTTCTTTTCCTGCATATACCTTATCTACACCCGGAACAGCTTCGATCAACTTTTTAATCCTCGGAATATCGGCCTCATTCTTAACATAAATGTGAGCAATCTGGTGATCTGCTACAGCAAACGCATCACTGGCACCTGCATCCAGAAGTTCCAGTCCACGTTCTTCCCGAATGGCCAGCAATCCTTCTTTCCGAAGCACTCTGTTCAACATAATAGGACGGTCAACCTGAGTAATGCCATATTCCGAAAGTAAAATCACCTGTGCGCCCTTGCTTTCATAATACTCTACCAGCTGTTTGCACACCTTATCTATTTCCTGTAGATCTGTAGCAATTCTCGGATCTTCAGGGCCTATCCGTTGCAGGTTATAATCCAGATGAGGCAGGTAAATCAGGGTAAGCGTGGGATTATATTTCTGATCCACCTCAATAGAGGCATCCGCCAGCCATTGGGTAGATTTTATATTCGTATTGGGCCCCCAGTAAGTGAACAAGGGAAATGTACCAAATTTAGCTTGCAGGTAATCCCGCAAGTCGGCAGGTTGTGTATAGCAATCCGGAAACTTGCGGCCATCTTCCAGGTATTGAGGTCTGGGTGTCACGGAGTAGTCTACCGAAGAGTACATGTTAAACCACCAACCCATATTGGCACAGGTAAATGTAGGATCAAGCTCTTTGGCTACTTCCCATATCTTGGGAGCTTCAACCAGTTTATTGGACTGATGCCAGTTACGCACTTCGCATACGTCCCGGTAATACCAGCCATTGGCTACAATACCATGTTCATCAGGCCATTTGCCTGTATAATAAGTAGCATGTGCGGTACAGGTAACGGCTGGCATTACTGGTTGCACCGTTGCCTGACTGGCTTTTAATGACCACTCTTTAAGAAAAGGAGTATTTTCTCCGATTAGTCCGGTGGTTAAACCTACTACATCAATAACAACTGTTTTCTTCATGAAAGTCTGTTTTTAAATGACAAAGACGCCTGACATTCCCCTCATTCTACTAAGCTGCTAATTTATGTTATATTTCTCAAACCAACTTTTACTTTGTATGGGATCATTTACTTAAATCGTAAGGAATAGAAAGCAGCATCCATCAATTCTGCAAAACCTTCTTTTGTATCAGACAGATAAAATATGTACGCATCGGCATAATTTTCTTTATGTAATGCAACAACCATACAGTATTTATAACTCTGTCCAAACTCTTTGCCAACTTCCACGAAGGCAGTAGCTCCCCAGTCTGCATTAAATTCCTGCCTCACTGCTACTGAGTCAAACTGTGCTATATCTGGAAGTTGTCCACCTGAAATATTCAGGATAGTTACCTGTAGTAAAGAAGAATATAGTGTGTTTGGGTCAAGCATGATGTCACCTGGTTTTTTCTTTTTTTGCCAGGCTGTATAATCTTCCAGTAAATAGTCAAGAGGTCTGATAGCATACCGCACTTCAAAATTCTTATGAGTATACTTAACGGCATACTCATAATTCATTTGTCGGTTAGCAATAGTAGGAGTTTCCTGTACCCCGCCCGGTTTCTGAAAAATCATGTTAGCTCTGGTGAGCAACTGTGAGAATGCCCTAAATGGAGAATTCTGAGTAAAAGCTGTCTGAAAAGAGAATAAAAAACCGATAAGCAATACGTATAGGTCATGTATCAGGATGGAAATAGGATAACGATAGAAGATAGAGTAAAATGAAAGCTAAATAAATTTCGGAAAACTCTATGAATCCAAGATAACTTTGCTCAAAATAGTTGGATAGCAACCTCCAAACGAGCATTTGCTTTCTGAAAAAACATATAAATTGCACGCTTACAATGTGACCTAACTACTCATGAAACCAGCAGATGGATGGCCAATATGGAAAACCATCCAACTAGGAATCAATCAGGATACTGCACAGGAAATAATTGACAGTGATCCCTACAATCATGATGGACGATATATCGAAAAAGCCTCCCAACAAAGGTTTTAGATTGATCCTGATGCCAGTGTGGTAATCAAAAAGCCTGAATTTACACTAAGTGACACGATCAAAGATATACAGCTAGCCATAGTTACACTGAGTGCTCTCGGATTACAGGATGGTTGTCGCTATGCTGATATTTTTGCAGCAGCAGAAAAAGCAAGGCTCTCCCTTTGTCCGACAGAAACAGGTCTCCAGCTACGGTTACAATACATGGACCAACCCTATGAGGAAACGCTTGTGATTGCCATGCAGCCTATTGAGGACGAAGACGGGCTACCCTCTGTGTTTACAGTACATCACTGAGATTGGGGCATCGGACTGGGTATTGCCTGTTGTGGCAGAAGCAATATAGAAGATGACTGGCATGCGGATAGCGATTGGGTATTTGTGGTTTCAGAGTAAGGCGACAACCCATTCTAACTCCTTAGCGGCAAATTGGTATTCGTAAAACTGTCAGATCTTTTTTTCTGGATTCATTACAAGAAAAACTAATTCAGCGGTTGGATGAGACTAGTGAAAATTTCCATTAATGGATCTAGATAACTATTCTTTCCTTAGCTTGTGATTTAGCCAAGCTCTCAATTAACAACACAGATAAAGTTCCTATATATAAGAGACTATTCTTAGGCTTACACTAAATATCTTTATTCTATATTACAGTTAAATAATCTAAAATTACATTTTCCTCACTACTGATTTAAAGATACTCATTTGCCCTTTCTTGTTAAGAACACAATATATGGTAACGTATCGTTCCGGGCTTATCCGAGGTGTGTCGTTTTGTTGTTCTGCAGGAGAATTCTTTGATTTATTATCAATAAAATAAACAAAATTAAACCGCAACGTATCTACATCCTCATCATAATAACCTAGATAAAATTTACTACTCATACCAGGTTTGACCTTTTTGAACTCTACACCATAATGATAATCTATCATTATACTTTCATAAGGATCATAGCTATGGATTGCTTTAGTAGTATGATATTCGAAAGCACGAAGGGCAATTGTCGAGTCTCGTCCAGGAATAACAATATCCTGAGAAGATCCATTGCTCATAGTTAAAAAACAAAATTTGTTTAACTTTTTTATATTTCCTAAAAGCTTTACTCCAGAAGAAGGTTTAGCTAAGGGAATATCATTTTTTTCAGGTACTTCTATACTGTAACGAATACTATCGAACTTTACTAAAGAGGTATCCTCTTTTACAACTTGAGTTTGTTGAGTAGTATCAGCACTCTTTTCTTTTTGTCTAGAGGAGCAACTCAGAAAAAGACAAAAAAACAGGATGTTTATTGATTTCATTCTAAAACTATACACTATTTAATTATTTTTAACAATCTACATCTTTCCTTGATATTCCCATCCAAATTCAAAAAAATGAAGTGGTACCAACACCTAAAAGTGGGCAGGTAGGTTGTTCCCGCAAGAAAGGCAAACGACTAGTTACCTTGGCACGGGTGAGTATACTATAGTTCAAAATGCTAAAGTGCGTTGAATTTATTGCAAATAACAGGCTGGAAGGCCATTCACATTGTCTCTCTTGAGAAAAGTTTTTGCATAGAGCTAACCGCAAAATTGCTGCTGAGTGGAATTCACCGCAGAAATTTTTCATGCGTAAAATGTAGTTCAAGCATTTCTGCTGAATGAAATTACACGCAAGATGAATTTATTTCAAAGAATGTAGGGGCGACTGGCGGTCGCCCTGATTCCCACAGGTAATGTCTAGGTTTATCAGACAATCGTTTCACAACATCCCAGACAGGGTTTGCACCGACCAGGGCGACCAGCCAGTCTTATCGTGTCCCATATCTTTTCTAGAAATAAAGAAAATTTCTGGCGCAAGCGTCCGCTTGTGCCCATTTTGAGAGCAGCGTCCGCTACGTTGGTGGGTAAAACCTTGTTTGGGTACTATCACAAACCTGAACAAGGCTCAATTTGCCCCAACGCAACGGACGTTGCTTTCAATATAGGTCCGAACGGACGTTCGAACCAGCGTCTTTCTTTTTAAAACCTTCATTTCCAGAATAGATATGGGACACGATAAGGGCTTGCCCCTGCCCAGTCTGACCAGGTGCCATCCGGGTCTATATCCGAATATACCGATGGGAACGGTCGGGCAGGGGCAAGCCCTGCCCCTACAGTCTCTGCGGTGATTGGCACCTACAAATCATTGGTGTATAAAGAATGTTTGGCAATCTTCAAATCCAGAAACGAAACTATGGGCAAATTATGGCAGCGCAACTACCATGAACACATCATCCGCAATGCTCCTTCTCACCAGAAGATTGCCGAGTACATCATCAACAATCTATTACTATGGCAACAGGATATATTATTTGCTTTATAAGCTAGTCTCATTCCTCCCGTTCAACCATCTATACAACCTTCCGTCCTCAGAATTTCCGGTTCCGCAGACAAAAAACGGCATTCAGGAACATTCATTTTATTGAGCAACGATAGTAGCAGAAATTTGTAATGAGAAAAAATCTGTGGCAATATCTGTCATTTAGAAAGGTAAATCATTTCTTTTCATAAAGTAAAAAATCACCTTTGCTATAAGTTGTTTTTTACCAAAGAGCTATCATGGCCTATCGTTTAAATACAAAGCAGAAATGGCAGTTGGCTATCAGCCTGATGGTGATATACTATCCCATTTTTCTGTATATGTACCTTCCCATTTTTGGTGGCGACTGGCAGGGTATCAAGGCCTCTATTCCCTTTCTTGTTGTTGACGCATTTGCTATCCTGTTCTTTTACTTTATCTGGATGGGCGTCACAGAGTGGATATTGCATCAACTGGCCGAGCGCTTTGGAGAAGGATTTCTGCTGGAATTTAAATTTCCGGCCCAACTGGTTACTGTAGTTCTTTCGCTGGTGCTGGCGGTTAGCTTTGTAATGGTTTATCGACGGGTTGTGGGGCTGATGGACTTTGGCCTGCAGTACTTTACGGGAAAACACTTGTTTCAGCAGCCTCCTTCTTATATGACTCAGCGACTATGGTCTTTTGTGGATCGGTCCAGCATTGGCTATTTTCTGATGCTGATGCTATCCAGCTTTTACCTGATTGCCAACCGACGCGCCAATCAGCGAATGAAAGAGATTTACGGGAAGGCAGAACGCTTTGAAAAGGAGAATATACAGGCACAGTTTTCTGCTCTGAAAAATCAGGTAAACCCCCATTTTCTCTTCAATAGCCTCAGTATCTTATCCTCTTTGGTGCAGGTAGATGCAGAGCTGTCAGAAAAGTTTATTGACCAACTGTCCAGAGCCTATCGGTATATACTCGAACAAAAAGACAATGAGCAGGTCTCACTTAAGACGGAACTGGAATTTATTCAGTCTTATGTCTTTTTGCTCAAGATCCGGTTTGAGGATAAGTTTAATGTGGTGATTCAGGTGCCTGAGACATACTGGAACCAATACAGGATTGCGCCTTTGACATTGCAGCTGCTTGTAGAAAATGCTGTCAAACATAACCGTATGTCATCTGAGAAGCCACTACAGGTGTATATCCGGGCAGAGAATACGAATCTTATTGTAAAAAATAAAATCCAGCTTCGTACACAGTCCGATATCTCAACCGGTGTTGGGTTGCAGAATATTATCAACCGCTACCACCTGCTCACCGACAGACAGGTCTGGGTTGGTGAATCAGACGGAGCTTTCATTGTTAAAATTCCCCTACTTTCATGAAAGTACTTATTATAGAAGATGAAAATCTGACTGCCCGCCGACTGGAATCTTTACTCCTTAAGTATGATCCCAGTATTGAAGTTCTTGCCAAAATACCTTCTGTTGCTAAGGCTGTGCAATGGTTCCGGGAAAATCCTTCTCCAGATCTGGTGTTTATGGACATCCATCTCGACGATGATCTGGGCTTCCGTATCTTTGAACAGGTACAGCTACTGGTTCCTATTATCTTTACAACAGCTTATGACGAATACATGATACAGGCATTTAAGGTAAACAGCATTGATTACCTGTTAAAGCCTGTGAATTATGAGGAACTCGTGGCAGCCTTAAACAAATATCAGCTGTTGAAAAAACAGGCTCAGGCAGCCACTCCTGATCTGACCACCTTGCTCAACCTGCTTGGCAAACCCAAAGAAACAGACTACAAAGACCGTTTTATGGTTACTGTCGGGACAAAAATCCGTAGCATAGAGACTTCCGAAATTGCCTATTTCTTTCTGGAAGAAAAAGTTGCCTTTCTGGTTACTCAGGATGGTTTACATTTACCCGTAGATTATAGTCTGGATAAGCTAACACAGATACTCAATCCCCGGCAGTTTTTCCGTATCAGCCGTCAATACCTTGTGTCTCTGTCTGCAATTGAAACTATTCATACCTATTCGAGCAGCAAACTAAAGCTGGATCTGAAACCCAAGGCTCGCCATGAGGTATTCGTCAGCGGAGACCGGATAACTGATTTTAAGGAATGGCTGGGCAAATAAGTGAGATAATCGACAGACATTCAACAGGGAAAATCAGGGACTCATCCTACTAAAACAGGCACTCCGCAAGGTTGATTTTACCAGCAGAAAGAGGAGAAGTAATTTTGGCATATCTAATCTCCTAAGACTATGCGAAAATTACTTCTCCTCTTCACTTTTACTATCTGCCTGACAACTGCTTTTGCTCAGACAGCTTCTGCTCCAAAAGGGAACGGTAAGATCACAGGTGTGATTCTTGACTCTACCAATCGCCAGGCCGTTTCGTTTGCCAGTGTATCCCTTCTCAATCCGGCTACAAACAAACCTGTCGACGGAGTTGTCAGCGATGATAAAGGAAAGTTTACCCTTTCTAAAATAGCGGATGGGAAATATACTCTCTCCATATTTTTCGTTGGTTACCAGACTAAGGTTGTTCCAGGCATCACCATCAGTGATAAAAATGACAATATAGATCTGGGTACGATTGTGGTAAGCCCCAGTGTACAGTTGCTGAAGGAAGTGACCGTAGAGGCACAACGTAATATCATTGAGGAGAAAGTAGACCGCACGGTGTATAATGCTGAAAACGACGCTACCAATAAAGGAGGAGATGCCACCGATGTACTACGCAAAGTACCTATGCTGTCAGTAGATCTGGATGGAAACGTTTCATTGCGTGGTAGTCAGAATATCAAAGTATTAATCAACAACCGTCCTTCGACCATTACTGCCGGAAGTGTAGCCGATGCCTTGAAGCAAATTCCTTCGGATCTGATCAAATCAGTAGAAGTGATTACCTCTCCATCTGCCAAATACGATGCTGAAGGTTCAGGTGGTATCATCAATATTATTACCAAGAAAAATACACTTAGTGGTTTCTCCCTGAATACAGATGCCAGTGCAGGTACCAGAGGTAGCAACCTGGGTCTGCGGGGTAGCTACCGCAAAGGAAAAATGGGCTTCTCTCTGGGTGGATTTGGACGTTACGGATACAATGTAAACGGAAACTTTAACAGTACTCAGCAAACCTACGTAAATGGAGAGCCAAACTACCTGACAAAACAAAGTGCATACAACCGTAACAACTTCCTGTTTGGACATTACAACCTGGGTTGGGACTATGATATCAACGATAATAACTTCCTGAGTGCCTCTGTCCAGTATGGAGCCCGTAACCGGGACACCTATCAGGACGGATTATCGAGTCAGACTTTCGCAGCAGATACATTAAACAGTAGCAGTCTGCGGGATGTACACACCAAAGACTTATCTGGTACGGTGGATGTGAACCTGAACTTTACCCATAACTTTAAAAAGCCTCAACAGGAGTTTAGTATATTAACTCAGTATAGCCGTAATAACCAAACCAACGATTTTGTCAGTTCACTTCTTTCAGAAAGTGATGCAATTGAAAGCAGACGCAAAAACCTGAACAAAAGTTATAATGAGGAAATAACCATTCAGCTGGATTACCAGAATCCAATTGGAAAAAGCCAAATGCTGGAAGTAGGTGCCAAAGAGATCATCCGTAAAGTAACCAGTGACTATCAGTATCTCACAGCAACAGGAGCAACTGGTGCTTATGTTCTCAGCACTGACAATACATTGACTAACGTGTTTAGCTACAACCAGAAAATTACTTCAGGATATCTTTCCTATACGTATAATCTGCCTAAGAACTATAGCCTGAAAGCAGGTGCACGATATGAGTATACCACCATTGATGCAGCTATGCGCGCAGAGACAGAGGCTATCTCTATTCCATCGTATGGAGTATTGGTACCTAGCCTTAATTTGTCCAAAAAGCTTAAAAACGGAAATATGGTCAAAGCGGCCTATAACCGTCGCATTCAACGGCCTTCTTTACAATTTTTAAATCCTAATGTACAGTCTTCCAATCAGTTAAATATAACCGTAGGAAATCCTGATCTGAAGCCAGAGTATACAAACAACTTTGAGTTGTCTTATAGTACAAACATTAAAAGTACTTCGCTGAATTTTTCTACATTTATGCGAAATACTAATAATGTAATTGGCCCGTTAAGAAGTGCAAAGGGTGATACTATTATAACAACATACCAGAACGTAGGGACAGAAAATGCATATGGTTTTAGTGTGTTTGTCAATATTAATCTGTCAAACAGATTATCACTAAATGGTGGAACAGATACATACTATAGTTCACTAAACAATGGAACGTATAATAATCAGGGGTGGGTATATAACATTCGGGGATTTGGAAACTATACGCTAGGCAAAGGTTGGGGAATACAAGCTTTTGGATTCTACAGAGGACGTCAGGTGCAGTTACAAGGGTTTCAAAGCGGATTTGGTATCTATAGTCTGAGTATAAAGAAAGATTTTGCCAACAAAAGAGGCAGTATCGGATTTGGAGCTGAAAACTTTCTTACACCTGCCAACAGAATGCGTGTTAACCTGACTTCGGCAGATTTAGTGCAGTCCAGTGTAACAGAAATGCACAATATGAGTTTTAAAGTAAATGTCAGCTATCGGTTTGGAAAGATAAGTGCCAATGATGCTCCCCGCAGAAGTCGTAAGTCCATTAACAATGACGACCTGAAAGAAGGTGGAGATAACACTGGTGGTGCACAACAGCAAGGTGGTGGAGCCCCTCAGGGACAAGGCGGAGGTGCGCCTCTAGGACCGGGAGCAGGACCAGGAGGAGCAGGTAAACCATCCAATCAGTTGAAAGTGCCAGCTTTGCCTCAGCAAAAAACAGATTCAACCATGCAGAAAAAACCGTTGCCTGTATTGGAGCAAAAACAATAAGACAGCTAAGCGGTTTATATATAGTGTAGTAGGCTCAAAAGATATTCATATAGACTTTTAAAATTTATATAACCCGCTTCAAAATAAATTAAACTCTAGGCCCTGAAAATAGTCTATTCATTATCGATGTCGTTATGGACAAGCTATTTCAGGCCTTTATGTACTAATTATTAAATATTATACCAACTACAGAATTATGATGGTGCCCTGGCTTCATACCCCCTATCTGGACATCCGGCATGTATCGAAAATACTTTATGGAAGTTCGAGCAGACTTTATGTGTATCGTTTAAGACAGAAAATGAACGGTATCATACCATTTGAATCATGGGAACTCGATCAGTTAGAGACTATTAAAGTAGAACTGCTGCAACATATTCATGAAGGAAGTCCTTCCAGTGTTATCTGAAACTTAACTAACCAAACATCCTTTCATCCAGACCTCTCTGAACCTAGTGCCTAGAAAAAGAGAGGTCTTTTTTATTTTTCACAAAACATATAACTTTCCCAGTACAAAATATTTACTTTTATATAATACTATTGTAAGCCTCTAAGTAATACTTCAACATACTACTATAAGTCCCGACTTGTAGACTTATACTCCGATAGAAACTTGTTACTTTTTAACCCCTTACAGTATGATAACATCCAATTACTCACGAAAACGCATTTTTCCTGTTATGGGCATTCTGGCAGTAGTGGCTAGTCTGCTCTCTTTTTCCTCCGTAAAGCCAGCATCTTCTCCAGCAGATGAAAAACCTGACGAAAGCCGGTTTACGCCTGTAGTAGTAACAGAAGACCTCGACGAACCTATGGTGTTTGAAGTACTGAAGGATGGTACTGCCTTTATCATTGAACGCAAAGGAGGATTCAAGAAATACGATCCGGTAACCAACACGACCAGTGTCATCGCTACCATTCCTGTTAACACCAAATATACCAGTGCGGAAGGTCAGGTGCGTGAAGCTGAAGAAGGATTAATGGGCTTGTCGCTGGACCCCAATTTTGAGCAAAATCACTGGCTATATCTGTACTATGCTCATCCAACTGAAAAGAAGCACGTACTCAGTCGCTGGGAGTTTAAAGATGATGCTATAAAATCCGAAAAAGTGATGCTGGAAGTACCCACCCAACGGGAAGTTTGCTGTCACACAGGAGGTGGCATGACATGGGACAAGGCTGGAAACTTATACCTGACAGTAGGAAACAATACAGGTAACGGGCAGTTTGGACAAACAGACGAACGACCTGGCAGAAGTAGCTGGGACGATCAGCGGGGTTCTTCCAATACCAATGACCTTCGTGGAAAGATCTTACGCATACATCCGGAACCAGATGGCAGTTACACTATCCCTACAGGAAACCTGTTTCCCAAAGGCACTCCCAAAACCCGTCCCGAAATCTATACTATGGGACATCGGAATCCGTGGAGAATCTTTGTAGACAGCAAAACTGGCTATATCTATTGGGGAGAAGTAGGTCCAGATGCTACAGATGATACCCCAGACGGTCCTCGTGGATATGACGAACTAAATCAGGCCAAGAAACCGGGTTTCTATGGATGGCCTTATTTTATTGCAGATAATGTGGGCTATCCGTTTTATGATTATGTAGCGAAAAAAGGTGGAGATAAGAAAGACCCCGCCAAACCACTAAACAACTCTGTGAACAACACAGGCCTTACGGAATTACCTCCTGCCCAACCGGCCTTTATTTATTATCCTTATGGCGTATCCGAAAAGTTTCCGCTGGTAGGTTCTGGTTCCCGTAGTGCAACGGGTGGTCCGATTTATCATCGTTCAGACTTTAAAAATGCAAAACGTCCCTGGCCAGCCTATTACGAAGGCAAATGGATAGCTACCGACTTCTCCCGTGGCTGGATTATGGCAATCACCATGGATGAGAATAGCAATTATAAATCCATGGAGAGAATATTGCCAAACTATCGTCCGGTAGAACCTATTGACATGAAGTTTGGTCCCAATGGAGACCTTTACGTACTGGAATATGGCAGTAACTGGTTCCGTAAAAGTGACAACTCTGCTCTGGTTCGTATTGAATACAATGGGGGTAATCGTAAGCCATTGGTACATGCCTCGTCCAGCAAAACAGGAGGAACAGTACCTTTTCAGGCAACCTTATCCTCACAAGGTACCAAAGACTTTGATGGGGATGCACTGAAATACCAGTGGAAAGTAACTACTGTCGGAGGGGCACCCAAACTATTCACCACTGCCAATCCCGCTGTCACTTTTGATAAAGCAGGGGTATACACAGCTACGCTTACCGTAACAGATGTTAAAGGAGCAAGCAATAGCCAGTCTATCAAGATTATTGCTGGCAATGAACCTCCGGCAGTAACGGTAGATCTGGCTGGTAATAAAACATTTTACTTTACAGATCAGCCTCTGGCATATGATGTAACTGTCAGTGATAAGGAAGATGGTAGTCTGGCTAATGGAAAAATTACACCCGCTCAGGTAGCAATGAGTATAGACTATCTGTCTGAAGGATTTGACTATGCCGAAATCATTCAGGGACAACGCAGTGTAGACGCTTCCACTCAGTTTGCGGTAGCCAAGGTGCTGATGTCCAAGAGTGACTGCAATGTGTGCCATCAGCTCAAAACCAAGTCGGTAGGACCAATGTTTACTGAGATTGCCACCAAATACCAGGGTGATGCCAATGCGCCAAATTATCTGATTAACAAAATTCGCAATGGTGGTTCCGGTGTATGGGGAGAAGTCAATATGCCTGCCCATCCAGCTATGTCTGTCAATGATGCCAGTACCATTGTAAACTATATTCTGAACAGCACTACCAAAACGCTGAGTACACTACCTGTAAAAGGAACGTATACTGTAAAGCTTCCGGAAGGCGACAAAGGCAAAGGGTCTGTACTGATTCGGGCTGCCTATACTGACCGGGGTGTAAAAACCATTCCTGCCCAAACGGCAGAGAATAGCATTGTATTACGCAGTGCGGATGTCAGTGCGTCCAGTGCAGAAGTGATCAAAGGAGCTGAGATAAAGGCGAGAGGCATGGGAAGTGGCAGCAATGTAATACCTTTTGCCAATAGCTATATAGGTTTCAAAAAACTGGATTTAAGTGGCATTCAGGAGTTGGAACTGGCAGCTGCTGCACAGAAAAGAGATGGTAGTGTAGGTGGTACTATTGAAGTAAGGCTGGATTCTCCAACAGGGGACCTCATTGGTGAGGTAAAAGTAGAAAGAGCACCTGAACAGGATATTGCCAAGCTAATGGCTCAACTGGAATCCCAGAAGGCTGACAGCACTAAAGCAAAACCGGATGGAGCAGCTCCTAAACCCGCTCCTGCTAATCCCAATCCTTTTTATCGCCCTCCTGTAAAGGCATCGATCAGGGCAGTGAATGGCATACATGATGTGTACTTTGTATTCAAGAATGAGACAGCCCGTCCGATTGAACCACTGATGACACTCACCAGTATAAAGTTTCTGAATGAGAAGAAATAGTATAGATGGTTGATTTCCACTATCAGTAGTTAGAGTGTCTAATTGCTGATAGTGGTTTATAATACTTTAGAGGTGGGTACATACAAACAACCACTTACATTTTTTGATTAATGGCAAACCGTAGGATTTCAAATTCCTGGTGTTGAGTAAGTAGTAGTTCTTCGGCTTCTTCCACAGAAACAAGTGAAAAGTATATTTTGTCATGAGTAGACATCTGAGCTAGTCCCGAAAGATCTGCACCAATGACCGTAGCTATGCGGGGATAACCACCTGTAGTCTGATGATCTGCCATCAGAATAATTAACTGACCACTGGGCAGCAATTGAATAGTTCCCTGGGTCACAGCAGAGGATACCAGTTCTGTAGTGTATTCACGCTCCAGTGCCATTCCTTCCAGACGATAGCCCATTCTGTCACTAAAGGACGAGATCATAAACTCTTGAGAATGAACAATCTCTTTTGCCTCCTTGGTAAGCATATCCCATTCTGGTCCTGGAATGATGCGTACAGTGTCATTTCCATATAACTGTTGGAGAGTGTTGAAGGAAATCTTCCAGTGGGAGGGGTAAGTGAGTAGGGAAGAGGTGAAAGAACGCATTGCTTTAAATGGTATTCTGTCTGACTTTTGCAGGTTTCGGCCTTTGTATCCACCAATAGATGCTTTTAGATTGGTGCTTACACTGTCATGCCATTTTTCCAGTTGAAATCCGCCCTGTACAGCCATATACAAACGCACACCCTGAGGTTTGGCAGTAGCCTTGATGCGGGTTCCTTTGCTAAGGTAGTAAGGTTTCCAGTTTTCCAGTGGTTTGTCGTTTGCTTTCAAGCCAAAGTCTGCTCCTCCAAATGCAACAAGTGCATCTTCTTCAAGCTCTATTTCTCCCATTGGAAAATGAAACTCTATCACTCCTTCACTGGCATCATTGCCTACCAGATAGTTGACCAGGGTGGACGCTATAGTATCCATTACTCCGTTAGGATTGATGCCAAAACGGCGATAACCCTTGCGTCCTCTATCCTGGATCGTCGTCAGCAAGCCTGTTTGAAGAATATGTATACTCACAAAAAATAGATAAGTAGATGCTGAATAATTTTGTTGCAGACAGAGATGTTAGTGTAGAAGCTATATTGTATACAACTTCATAGAAAAATCAAACTTCTTTGGCAGAGTTCCATGTATAAAATGTATCTTCATCAATTTCATAAAACTGAACCTGATCACCTGCCTTTAATAAAACAGGTTTATTGGTAGTAGAGTCAAATAGTTTGACAGGTGTTTTGCCAATAATCTGCCAGCCTCCCGGAGAATCCAGTGGATATACACCCGTTTGTTCACCAGCTATGCCTACACTCCCTGCTTCGACTTTTAATCGTGGCTGTGACTTGCGGGGTGTGGCAATGCGGGAATCCATACCACCCAGATAAGGAAAACCTGGTAAAAATCCCATCATATACACCCGATATACGTTAGCTGTGTGTATTGCAATTACCTCTTCGCGTGCAATACCTGTATGCTCATATACTTCTTTCCAGTCCCATCCGAATACTTCGCTATAACAAACCGGAATTTTAACCAACATGTCTTTACCTGAATGAAAGGCAGACGGATCTGTTGTCATATAGTCAAGCAGTATTTTCCGGACCGTATGAGAGGCAGGAGCATGTGGAAATGCCTTTCGTACCGCAAAAATATCATAAAAGACTGTCAGCGAACTATAGGCTGGTAATACTTCCGTAAATCCAGGAAATGGATTGGCTTGTATGGCTTCTGCTAAAGCAAGTACTTGTGTATTGAGAGTCTGGTCAATAGCATTGCCAAACCCCAATACAATAGCAGACTCGCTAAGAGGGGAGATTTGAAAGTTTGTTGGTATCATACAAGAGAAATACCTGTAAACTACCTGTTATAATTTGTTACAAAACAGAGCTAATATCCTCTGCGTCGTTTTAGCACAAACAGTATTCCACGTAAGGTAATCCAAATATGATTAAAAATATTGGAAATCACACCAAAATGCTTTTGTAAAACCAGATATCGATCTTTTAGTGACTTACCATGGTTTTTGCGGGAAAATCCTCCTGTCAGATAACGTGATAATACAGCCTGTGTGTTGATAATTTCTTTAGAAGCCTTCAAACAACGGATTTCCCAATCAATATCAGAGCTGTAGGGATGTGACAAATCATACAGCGGAGCCAGGTCTCTTCGCATGATAAAAGATTGATGACATACTACCATACCATACCGAAACGATTTCCAGGTGAGCACTGACGGTAATGCATGGGGGGTTACTTCGCTGCGTAAGCCCAGATCATTATTGGCAGCATCATAAAATAACGCATCGCCATAGTAGATATCTGCATTTGCAGGGCTACTCTCTGCAATATAGGCAAGTGTATCCTTATCATAGATTTTATCTCCGGCATTCATAAACCATATATATTTTCCGCGAGCTGCTTTCAATCCTTTGTTCATAGCATCATATAATCCTTTATCCGGCTCAGAAATCCAGTAGGAGAGATGATGTTCGTACCGTCGTATGATGTTGAGTGTCTCATCCGTCGATCCGCCATCTATAATCAGATATTCATAGTTGGTAAATGTTTGATTAATAATGCTTTGTATAGTGGCTGTAAGTACAGCATCTGCATTATAGGTTACCGTAATAATGGATAGGAGAGGTTGTTCAGACAAGGTATATACAGATAAATAGTCACAAAATAGGTGGTAACAAAAATATACTTTTCCCTCCTTTTGTTTACCTATCCAAGCCTTTTATTATTAAACCATCGCAGGTGTACTAATAAGAGTGACAGAATAAGCGACAAACTACGATGCTGCGAAGAAAGAGTTTGTTGTTATCTGGGATAAAGTATTTTGGGGATTAATCCGATATTAGCTATGAAACGGATTTTATGTGTGGTGCTCCTTTCAGGTGCCCTTATCGTTGTCTTTTTTGCCTTTAACAAAGAGAATGCAACAGCTTCTGCTACCAAAGTTGCTGGTTCACTAAACCCTCCTTTATGGGAACAATCCATAAGTAAGGAACGTGCTGCCCGCGTAAAGCGTGGAGATACCATGGCCTTGCCTGGTAAAGAATTACTACGGTTATTGCCCAACTGCATTGCAAGCTATCAACCGTCTGGTAATTCCGGAAGTTCACTGATTAGTCTGATGGGAAGTAAATACCGGGTGGCAGAACAGACATATAAAAAAGATAAGAAAACACTGAAAGTGTCAATTACCGACTATAATGCTGCCTATACTCTGTATAATGTGGCTACAGCTACTTTTGCATCAGGTGTTGCTATTGATAATAATGAACAGATTGTCAAGCCTATTGCTTTACCTTCTAAAGAAGCAAAAGGATGGGAAACATTTGATAAGCAGTCTAACAAAGCTACTGTATTTGTAGGGATAGGAGATAGGTTTCTGATTACAATAGAGGCAACAGACCAGCCCAATCCTCAAGATCTGGAAAAGATTGTGGAAGGGCTTGACCTGGGGGTATTTTCCGGAAAATAAATACTAGAAAAGAGAGAGTTTGTTTCTCTTTTCTAGTATTTAGTCAGTTATAAAGCTAGTTTGGGGTGTTGCTGATGAAATGGAGTAGCATCCTGATAAAGTTTGGCGATTGCCAGCAATTTGGCTTCATCTAATAACTTTCCCATAAATGTAATACTAACAGGGAGTCCTTTGTCATTAAATCCATTGGGTACTACTACACAGGGATGTCCTGTCAGATTGGTCAGTGAAAGGTTTCCACCCATATAGGTAGGAGTGATATAGGCATCCAGCCCTTTGAGTTTCTCATTCATCTGTTCAATCAGCAATGTACGTATCCGGTTAGCCTGCAGATATTCAACTGCGGGGACAAAGCGTGCTGCGCGAAATACATTAGGCCATGCATTTTTGCCCTGACGGACCATCTGATCATCTTTGTTGGAGAGGGTTAGCTCATCAAAGGCAGCAGCGCCTTCTACAGAGATAATCATAGTAGCATCCTGATAGGGAAGTTCTGGCAATTGAACTGGAATTAACTCTGCTCCCAGTTCTTTTACTTTTTGTAAAGTAGCCTGGTCAAAAGACTGGTTGGGATAGGTACTTTCAAAAGCCGTTTTCAGATAACCAATTTTTAATCCCTTTAAGGAAGAAAGAGGCGTATAATTGAAAGAAGCATCTATGACACTATGATCCAGTCCATCAGGGCCATAGATAGCGTTAAATACTACCGCACAATCTTCTACGGTTCGACACATAGGGCCGATCTTATCCATCGACCAACTAAGAGCCATAGCTCCATAGCGGCTCACTCTACCAAAAGTAGGGCGCAAGCCTGTAATACCACATACTGTTGACGGAGAGACGATAGAACCCAATGTCTCTGTACCAATCGCGAATGGTATCAGACCAGCCGATACACTGGCGCCTGATCCTGCTGAAGATCCGCTGGATCCTTGTGCTACGTTCCAGGGATTGCGTGTTTTACCACCAAACCAGATGTCTCCCCAGGCCAGTTCACCCAACGTAAGTTTGGCTACCAGTACTGCACCTGCTTCCTCCAGTTTACGAATGACTGTAGCATCCATCTCAAGGACCTGGTACTGATAAGGCGCCGAACCCCAGGTTGTTCTATACCCTTTCTTTGCCAGCAGATCTTTTGCTCCATAAGGAATGCCATGTAGCAACCCTCTGTACTTACCTGCTTTAATTTCTGCATCTGCCTGTTTTGCCTGTTTGAGTGCCAGATCCTCTGTTAGCGTAATAACAGATTCCAGTTTAGGGCCATACCTCTTAAGTCGTTCCAGAAAAAACTGCGTAAGCTCCAGAGAGGTAATTTTACGGGTACGAATCAGTTCGGCCAGTTGTGTGACAGTATAGAAAGCCAGATCTTCGTGATTGGCTGGCAAAGAAACCGCACCTACCTGGCTTATTTTAAAAGGTTTTTTCAAAGTATTTACCTTAAATCCTTTTGGTAGAGGATTAAAGGTCAGAGCAGGTGCAATATCATTGGAAAGAGCTACTTTCCGAAAGTTCTCAAAACCTGATCGTTGGTCAGCAAGGTCATCCAGCATCGAATCCCGTTCGGCAGGAGTAAATTCCAGTCCAATAATCTCAGAAGCCTGCTGGACCATTGAAGAGGTAACAGGCTGGGAAGTTTGTCTGGTAAGGAAGGCTCCAGACACAAAGCTGACTGAGGCAATACCTGCCAATAGCAGCCATCGTGAGTAGATAGGTTTGGATTGCATGGTTAGGTTGGAACGTAATTTTAGAAACTAAATATAACGAGAGGCTGGATTTATTGAAAATGTGTATTCTTTTTTATTTAGAAGGATATATGTAAAGTTCAGGAGGGTCTCTCATGGAATAGAGAAAGAATCATCTGTTTCTGAGGAAGGAAAACTGATGATGCAGTGTCCACTGTATCTAAATTGAACGTGGTGTTAGTGTGGTGTTAATAAAGCCTTGTTTGTTTTCCGATTTCAATAGGTCAACTCGTTTAAGAGGTTGTCTAAATTGTTTTTAAAGTAACGAAAAGAGCAGATTTTAGAGCGAACCAGGTTAGTTACCTATAAACCAATCGAAATATAGCCAGCGGTTAGTCACTGAAACATAAGCGAAAGTACAGCCTAAAAGATCCTTTGCAATCATTAAAGATAAGTTAGACAACCTCTAAGAGACAACAAAAACATAAAGCAGAGTTTTTGACTCTGCTTTCAATACCTGATAAACAAATTGTATTAGTATCCCTTTGTATCACCGGCAAAAGATGTACTAACAGATTCATCGGTTTGTATACCCCAACGTTTCTTTGCTTCCTCTAGCATAGCAACTGTAGCCGTAGCTCCTATACGGGTTACGCCCAGTTCTTTGGCTTTTAGTAATTCATCCAATGTACGTATGCCACCAGCAGCTTTTACCTGTACCTGAGAAGATGCATGTTCACGCATCAGTTTCAGATCATGTTCGGTTGCTCCCTTATAATTATAACTACCATCTGCCTGTTTTACATAGCCATATCCGGTTGATGTTTTGATGAACTCAACTCCGATTTCACTACATATTTCACATAATTTAATCTTATAAGAATCATCAGGAAGAAAGTCATTCTCAAATATCACTTTCAGGATTGCATTATGGGTATGACAGGTATCATGAATCTGTTTGATTTCAGTTGATATATATGCCCAGTCATGGCTTAGTACCTTACCAATATTAACAACCATATCAATTTCAGTTGCTCCATCCAGACAGGCTTTTTCTGTCTCTGCCACCTTTATTTCTGTTGTACTGTTGCCATGAGGAAAGCCAATAACCGTGCAAACCAGCACATCTGATCCTGCAAGCCAGGCCGCTGCCTGCTTTACAGCATAAGGTTTAATGCAAACAGAAGCCGTATGATAGGCTTTGGCTAGTTCACATCCTTTTTTCAGATCCTCGTCTGTCATAGTCGGATGCAACAGTGAATGATCTATCATTTTAGCGAGTTCAGTGATTTTATCCATAACAAGTAAATTGGTTAATAATAATTATCTATGAATCAAAACTATTACTCAATGCATAGTGAGTAGTGTTACAGTATAAGGAACTATATATATAGAAATCGGTACGATTTGTACCATAACGTCGATAAATATGTAAAACAGGCGCTCCAGTCATAAGACCTAATTGATCAGTAGTATTTTTATCTGCCACAATTGCCCTTATATCCTGTTCAACGTTTATAATATCCAGATTGTAATGCACATGCAGTGTTTCAAACAAAGAATCTTTACCTAAATTATATTCCAGAAAACCAGAGAGGTCAATAGTAGGGATATAGGTATATTCGAGCATCACCGGATGGTTATCAGCAAATCGGAGCCTTTCCAAATAGATACAGCCTACTTCAATCTCCCGCTCTGATAAAGGATAAAAGAAATCTTCTGGCCAGGGTTGTATAGTAGGCTTATGCAATATCTCTGTATTTACAGGAGTATGTGAGGCTCCTACTACCTCTGAAAATCCTTTAAATGATAGCAGACCTAAACTCTTTCGTCGTGGGCTTACTACACTTCCCTTGCCTCTGTGTTTATAGATTAGTTTCTCTTTCAC
Organism: Xanthocytophaga agilis; assembly: GCF_030068605.1. Lineage (NCBI taxonomy): Bacteria > Pseudomonadati > Bacteroidota > Cytophagia > Cytophagales > Rhodocytophagaceae > Xanthocytophaga > Xanthocytophaga agilis. Next base: position 112,454 of record NZ_JASJOU010000010.1, on the reverse strand, counting down.
CAGTTCGTCCAAAGCCTGCCTGACCGTTGCACGTGTGATATGATGTGTAGCGCACAACTCGTTTTCTGAAGGTAAAAGGGCTCCTTCCTGAAAAGTACCAGTCAGAATCTGCTGTTTTAACAACTGGTGCAGTTGCTTGTAGTGAGGAATAGACATAGAACAACTTGTATAGACAAGCAAGGTAATACTTCTTACTTGTCTATACAAGTTGTTGTGTGTTTTTTATTTTTGTGCCAACCAAGTTAGTCCAATAAAATATTGTGCAATTTGATATGATGCAGATCTGAACCGTTTTCAGTTCAAATCTTTTTAATTGCCTGATCAAAAAAAATTATTGAGAAATAAAAAACCGACCGTAATACCGATCACTTTCGAGAAATATTCGAATAATGGTCAATTTTAGGTTTGACCTAAACTCTGTTCATTTTCACAGATGACCGGAGTTTAGGTAAAATCTGTCAACGACCAGAGTTCCGGGCATTATTGTCAATAACTGGTACTCTGGTCAAAATGAAGAAATATCGGAATACTGATTACGATTCAGGTGTCTTCCACAATTCAACAATCCGGTTTTGGACCATACTTTTATCTGTCTGTAACAGAAAAGCTTCAAAATTGCTGAACTGACTTTTAAAACGAACAATAAAAGCTCCCAGTTCTTTACCTGACAAGCCTGTTAGCTCCATTACCACATTTCCATTAAATTTCTCATTCATAATCTTTGTCTCTTCTTCCCGAATCTGTTCTCTTTTGATTTGCTCATCTAATTGACTTTCTGGAAAGTAGGCATTGATCATAGGTAGATACTGATCCCGATCTTCCAGGTATTCATAAGTTTTTGTTATCTGATGTTCTTCCAGCCACTGTACAAAACGTTGTATAGTAGTTCGGGTTTCGATACGTTGCTCTGTTACCTTCGAAGGTTCAACAAATGGCTTTACAGAAAAATAAGGGGATTGTATGGCCCAACTAAACATGTCATCTAACGTATCAAATCCTTTGACCCATTGCTCATAAGACAATCCAAGAAAACCTATTATCTTTTCCATATTTTGAGATACAGGTAAGTCCTTCTTGTAGTGCCCATCATCACGACGATACACATAGAGTAAACCTTCCTCTCCATATTTCAGGTTAAAGCGGCGGAACATTTTACCAAGTATATTACCCAGATCATTAAAACACATAAAGTTATATGTGCTTTCAAAGTATTGATGACCCACAGTAAAATAATCTACCTGGAAGTTCATAAAGTTAGTTGAAAACACATGCCCTACTGATTTAAACTCTTTCAACTGTAGCTCTACAATGATATTTGCTTTCACTTTTTCCCAGTTACCCTCAAAGGCATTGGATGAAACTATAATATCAAGGTCTCCAAAATCGGGTTTGGAAGCATAATATCGGGGAATCCGATACAACGATCCGAAAGTTTTATCCAGAAAAGGTTTTAGTGTAGTTTCTACTTTCTGATAGTCAGACTTAGGGAGCCGGCCAAGTTTAAAAAGATTACCACCCATATAATTGAGAAAAGCGATTATACAAAAACAGGACTGGAAATTATATCTTTCTCCAATCCTGTTCTATTCATTAAAAATACTTTGATTTACTTCCTTTCTTTTTACCTCCTCTGCTTTTTGAGTTGTCCCTTCCTTTATCTTTAGAAGTTTCTTTAAGAGGTTTTCCATCCGGAAAGTTTACCAGTGTCAGATCAATGCTTCGGCGTTCGAGATTGGTAGCCTTTACTCTTACAGTTACCTTATCTCCGAAAGTAATAATGCGTTTGGTTTTACGGCCTATGATACGATAATTTTCCGGATCATGCTCGTAATAATCATCTGTCAGATCACTGATACGCACCATTCCTTCACAACGGGTTTCAATCATCTCTACAAAAACGCCAAATTCAGTTACACCTGTCACTAACCCTTCATAGTCTTTCTGTTCAGCATTTTTCATAAACTCAACCTGTTTGTATTTGATTGAGGCCCGCTCTGCATCAGAAGCAACTTTCTCCCGTTCAGAAGAGTGCTTACACTGATCTTCATATACATTACGGTCAGGTGCCTTTCCAGCGTTTAGATACAGTTGCAATAACCGATGCGCCATCATATCCGGATATCGCCTGATTGGTGATGTAAAGTGTGTATAATGTGCAAAGGCCAGTCCGAAATGGCCCAGCGGTTCTGTACTATAGCGGGCCTTTGCCATAGTTCGTATCGCCAGGTTTTGCAGTGTAAATTGTTCTGGCTTACCTTCCAGATCTTCAATCAACTGATTCATAGAATCTGCAATCTTGCCTGACTCTGTCTGTATCTTATATCCAAACCGGCGTATGAAAGAAGCAAAAAGTTTTACTTTTTCATTATCCGGAGATTCGTGAATACGATACACCATTGTATTCTTTTCCTTACCTTTTTTGTACTTATATACCCATTCGGCAACTTTTTTATTGGCAAGTAGCATAAATTCTTCAATCAGCTTATGGGCATCTTTCCGAATTTTTGGATACACGGCTAAAGGAACTCCTTTTTCATCCAGTTTAAATTTCACCTCTATCGTTTCAAAACTCATAGCTCCGTTTTTGAAACGGTCTTCTTTCATCTGTTTGGCAATGTCATTCAGTAGTCTCAGATCCTCTGCAAAATCGCCACTTTCACCTTCCAGAATCCGTTGTACTTCTTCATACGTAAACCGACGATTGGAATGAATGATGGTTCGGCCAAACCATTCATTATAGATTTTTCCAGTCTCATCCATCTCAAACACAGATGAGAAAGTGAGCTTATCTTCGTTGGGACGTAGCGAGCATAAGTCGTTGGACAATCGTTCGGGAAGCATTGGAATCGTACGATCAACCAGATATACAGAGGTAGCTCTGGCAAAGGCTTCCCGTTCCAGAGAAGTCCCTGGAGTGACATAATGGGTTACGTCCGCAATATGAACGCCAATTTCCCAGTGTCCGTTTTCCAGCTTTCGGATAGACAAAGCATCATCAAAGTCCTTTGCGTCTTCAGGGTCTATGGTAAAGGTAACAATATCCCGGAAGTCGCGACGTTTCGCTACTTCGGATTCGATATCATTACGAATTGCTTTTGCTTCGGCTTCAACTTCTTCTGGAAAGCGGAATGGCAAGCCAAACTCCGCCATGATGGAATGCATCTCAGTTTCGTGTTCCCCAGCTTTACCCAACACCTCAGTTACCTTTCCTTGTGGACCTTGTTCTGCATCTCCCCAGTGGGTAATTTTGACCAGCACTTTTTCTCTGTCTTTTGCATTTCCAATCGAGTCCAGTGGTATGTATATATCGGCATACATCTTCCGATTATCAGGAATTACAAAAGCGTGTCGCTTGGTAATCTCAATGATTCCTACATATTCATCCTTTTTCCTTTGCAGAATCTCCGATACTTCCCCTTCAGGCTTGCTACCTGCACGATGCATGTATACTACTACATTTACTGTATCCCCATCCAGTGCTCCGTTCAGATTACTGCTGTGTACCCATATATCTTTCTCATCATTTCCTACTACAATAAAGGCGTAATGTGGACTTACCCAATCTACTACTCCTGTCTTGGTTTGCGTTTTCGTATTATAGCGGTAAGTGCCATTAGACAGCATGGATATTTCATCTGTCTCAATCAGAAAATCCAGCATGTCCCGCAGAGACTTTTCATACCGCTCTCCTTTAAGTTGCAGTTTTTTAGCCAGCTGTTTAGCTGTGAATGCCTGGCTTCTGTTTTGTCTTAGTACAGACAGAATCTGCTCTTTAAGATTAATTGCTCTATCTTTTCCTGCAGATTTTTTAGTTTCTTTTTTCGTTCTCAAATCTTTTCAAGTTTAAAAAATGCAAAGAGAATGTATCTTCTCTATCATTTTGAATTAAGTTTATACCATTCTATAGGTTGCAATGGTTCTCTACGAACCTCTTTCTTCTCCGGACCATAATTTTTGGCTAAGTAGTCCAGTATTATGGGTTCATTTTCCCCCAGATCCCATAGATTTTGTTTTTGTTGCATCCAGCGGATACGTTCTTTCCATCCTTCACGTGTAGCACGATACTGAAGGATTAGTCTTGAAGAGTGACAGGCAGTACATTGTGCCCGGACCATATCAAATCCCGGAGCTATTTTTAATCCGGTTGTAGAATCAAGCTTAGGAATAGAATCCTGTACAGTGGTTAAACCATTCCTTTCTGCTTTCCCCCGAAATTCCATCGTTGTCATCATCAGAAGTGCTCCTGCAATTCCAATTAAAAATAGTGTCTGAGCCTTTATAGATTGCATAGTGTAATTGACTCAAGGATTATTCTACTTTTACAGCAATACGATGACAGGCATTGTTCAGGTACCCACCAGGATTCCATGCCGGAATAACCATAGGCTGTGCTACACCTTTTGAATCCGTTGCTTTTGCCCATACTTCATAGTATCCTTTCTTTGGAAAGGGAATAGTGACAGACCACTGCTGCCAGGCCAGTCGGTTATGAGGTTTTCTCAGATTACAGGTTATCCATGTAGCACCATAATCTATAGAGACCTGCATTGCAGCCACCTCCAGATCTCCTGCCCAGGCATGCCCACGCAACTCAAGTGGTTTGCCCTCCGGAACAATAGCTCCTGACTTAGGATAAGTAATGACTGACTTTACTGGCATAGATTCAATAATCTTCAGCTCGCTGTCAGGTACTTTACTTCCTGGCTCTATCGGATGAGCAGGCACACGATAGGAATGGCCTTCCATTTTTGGGCCATCATGCTCTTTATTGCGTATAGAGATCCGGGAAAGCCATTTTCCAGAAACAGATGCAGGCCAGCCACCAATTACCAATCGCAAAGGATAGCCATGAATCAGTGGGATATCTTGTCCGTTTAGAGCCCATGCAAGTAGCGTCTCTTCCTCCAATGCTTTCCTGATAGGAACTCCACGAGAGATAACAGGTTTGGAACTATCTCCACTTAGATGGACATCTTTTCCATAATAGCCAATATATATGGCATCATCTTTAATTCCTACACTTTCCAGCACATCCCGCAGACGCACACCCGTCCATTCGGCGCAACTAACGCCTCCTTCGTGCCATTGATTACCTGAAGTTATTGGATAGTATCCCGAACGTCCATTACCGCCACATTCCAATACTAACCGATACGTATAAGGTTTGAATTTCTTTTTTAGTTCGCTAAGCTTAAAAATTGTTTGCTTTTTGACAGACTCACCATCAATTGTCAAAGTCCAGTTTTTCAGATCTATACTTTCAGGTGTATTCCCATTATTACGTATAAACATCTTATCTACAGGAGTTATCTCATCATCCAGCAAGTGTGGCGGAGTTTCAACATTCCAGGGACGATCGTTCAGAATGATTAAATCCTTGTGTTTGCCAGCAGGTAAGCTTAACGGATTATCCGCCTGTAAGGCTAATGGTGTATGCCAGCGGGGCATATTTTCAGCAAAAACGATTTGGGTACCTAATGTAGCACTGAATGCTCCTACCAGGCTTTTTCGTAAGAATCCTCTGCGATCCCATAGCGGTTTATTATCAAATGGACCTGCCATAGTATTGTGTATTTATCTAAAAAGTCAGGTTAAAAACATGTTTTATTGCTTATAAATGTAGATAAAAAGAAAAAACAAGCCAAATCTTTCCAAGTCTTACCCATTTGATGCATCTATCTATTTCTTTTATTACCCAACTGTGGAGAAGTTGCTTCACTGTATCCAGCTTTTCTTCGTTTATACACTTTTTTGCGTATTGGTATGTTATTTTATCTTCTTTGGTTGTCGGAATGAAGACGAAAGTTCTGAAAATAACAAAGTTACAATTATCAAAACTTAATTTAACATACAAGTTATATGAAAAAGCTAATGTTAAGTGCCGCTATCCTGCTAGTATCGTATGGTGTATTTGCTCAGCAATCGCCTGCGTCAGGAAACAAAAGAGATACAGTATATCAAAATCCAAATGTACCTAGTACACCTACTCCAGGTACACCATTACCTACGCCAGTTCCAAGTACACCAGGCAGAACAACACCAAGTACCACAGTACCGGGTCAATCACAAGGCGTGCCTAATACGGGAGTACCTAGCCAAAGTCAGGGTATACCAGAACAGACTATGCCAAGCCAGACAGTACCTCAGAGCGTACCTAGTCAAACACCTGGTCAGCAACCGCAACAAACCGTCCCTTCTGGAAATGGCAACAAAATCCAGGGAGCAGATTCAAGTGGTAGAGTTCCTTCTCAGAATCAAACCAAACGAAGTACTACTACCACTCAAAAAAGTACAACAGTAAAGAAAAAATCAATGAACAATTCTTCCCGGAAGGATTCTCTTAGATAAGCAATAACATATCAAAAGAGCAGAGATTTATATCTCTGCTCTTTTGATCTATTCAGGTCAGATAAGCAAGATAGGCTCTTGATTATCCGCATTATTTTACTATAAATGTACCACTATGAAAACGATATTAATGATATTTGGTATGGGACTACTTTCGTTTGCTGGAATGGCTCAGCAAAATAGTAAGACCAATGAACAACAGAATAAACCCAAATCTACCAGTCAGTCTTCAAATAAGAATCAGAGCACAAACAACCAGGATGTCAATCGGAATGAGGATAGAGCAATTGGGAATAAGAATGATAAAGATCAGACTATAGATACCAGCAGAGGAACAGGTTCAACTACACCTCATGAAAAAACGCCAGGAGATAGAAAAGAGGAGGCAAAGCCAGATCCTACCAGTATAAACCCTAATACACCTAATTCGACCACTGCAGAGCCAAGCCGTCCTGATCCAAGTACAGAGTATAACCGCAGTTCGAATGGAGGAATTGGGCTAGATACTATGAGACGTGATCCTTCAAAAGCCAATATGCAGAATGCTTCAGCTCCTTCACAGAAGGGTGAGGCAGTAACAAAAGGTCGTAATACAGTACCTACCCAACAAACTGACAAGGAATCTGATCAAAAAGACCCTTACCGAAAAGGGAAACCTCAATATAAAAAACCAATAAAAGAAAAACCGCTGTAGAGCGGTTTTTCTTTTTTAAAGTTCTATAGTCTGTGTTGTCTGATCTGACTTAAACAAATAGGTTTTTTTTTGACTCTTATAAATTACATTCACAATATTTACCTGATCATCAAACGATTCAAATAACAGTGTATTATTTATTTTTAACCCATTTAGTTCTTCTGTAACAGGAATCTCGAAGTAAAGCCAGGTAACATCTACTGTAATTTCTTTGCCTACCCAGTTAATAGATTTCTTTGCATTTTTTGTATCTGCCAGCACAAAATGTCTTGACAAATACTGCTTGATAAATGGATCTATTGTCGCATTGTCCTCTACTTTCAGTGTACGTTTATTTTCCTTGGAAAGTGCGGTTTCCAGATCATCAGAGAATACACGCAAACTTACTTCCAGCGATTTTGTAGCAGGATTATAATGGATTTCTGCCAAACTGGAGTGAAATTCATGTTTTCTAAATGAAGAAAGAATGAAAATTGAAAAGACAAGAACAAAAGTTAGAAGAAAACGGCGCTTTCCCAAAGAGTTATTCATATAATAAAAAAGAATACACAATAGCCTATTATTTATTTACTACATTAAATATTTACGCAGTACATCATCCTGCATCACATTTTTGTAGGTGATGTTCAGATCCTGCATTCTTTGTAGCAATGCCGTCAGATCATCTTTATTGGTAAGTTCAATTCCTACCAATGCAGGACCATATTCACGATTCGTACTTTTCAGGTATTCAAACCGAACAATATCATCTGTTGGTCCTAACACCTGTTGCAGGAATCGAAGTAGTTGACCTGGCTTCTGAGGAAATTCCACAATAAAGTAATGTTTTAATCCCTCATAAATCATACTACGATCTATTACTTCCGCATAGCGGGCAATATCATTGTTGCCACCACTGATGATACATACAACTTTCTTGCCAGCAATATCTTCCTGAAGCTGTTCAAGGGCTGCTACCGAAACTGCTCCGGCAGGTTCTGTAATAAGTCCTTCATTCTGATATAATTCTATCATCACCGTACAGGTTTTTCCTTCTGGTGAAGCAATCACTTTATCTACATATCTACGAACAAATTCAAACGTCAGGTTGCCTGCTTTTTTTACAGCTACCCCATCCATAAAGTTATCTATCTTATCCAGTATTTTAGGATAGCCTGCTTTTAATGCTTCTACCATTTTAGGTGCTCCTTGTGGATCTACACCTACAATCTGAATAGAAGGTTGTTTTGACTTCATGTAATACGAAACACCAGCAGCCAGTCCACCACCTCCTACAGGACATATTACCATATCTACATCTGGCATATCCTCCAGAATTTCGTAAGCTACAGTGCCTTGTCCGGCAATAGTATTGAGGTTATCAAAGGCATGTACGTATGTCATCTCCCTCTCTGTACAATATAGACTGGCAGCATGTGCAGCCTCATCATAAGTATTTCCAACTAGTTCAATACGAACCCAGTCTTCTCCAAATTGACGTACACGTTCAATTTTCTGACGAGGCGTAACCTGGGGCATGAAAACAATGCCTTTGATTTTCATCTGGCTACAGGCAGATGCAAATCCCTGAGCGTGGTTACCAGCACTGGCACAAACTACGCCCTTTGCGCGCTGTTCTTCTGTAAGATTATAAATATTATAGTATGCCCCACGAATCTTATAGGATCTAACTGCCTGCAAGTCTTCTCGTTTGAAATAAATCTCAGCGCCATATTTCTTTGACAGGCGAGCATCATATTGTAGTGGTGTCCGTACCACTACATCTTTAAGTACACTGTAGGCTTTCTCAACGTCTATCGTCAGTGCATCTGTAGGAGGGGCAATCATAGGAATTTCAGAATTCGTAATGCAAAATGAAGGGTTTTATTCAACTGTTTTTTAAGAAGCTAACCTTTGAGTATCAAAGTTATACTAGCAAAAAGAAAAACCTCTGCAAAGGTACAACTCTTGCAGAGGTTTATATAGCAAATGTCAGAAAATCATTTATCTGGTCATGTCAGCTATGTAACGCCTGCTCGATATCTCCAATAATGTCTGAAATATGTTCCAGACCTACGGAAATTCGAATCAGACCGTCATCAATACCAACAGCGGCACGTTCTTCGGGCTTTAATTTGGAATGAGTAGTGATAGCTGGACTGGTAGCAATACTACGTGTATCACCCAGATTGGAGCTGAATGAAACCAACTTCAGTGAGTTTAGTACTGATTTCGCCTTTGCCAGTCCACCTTTTACAATAAAACTTACCATAGGTCCACCTAGCCGCATTTGTTTCTTTGCTAGCTCATATTGTGGATAGGATGGTAAAAACGGGTATATTACTTTCTCAATGTCAGGTTGTTTTTCCAGCCATTCTGCCAGCTGAAGCGCATTCCGGCAATGTTGTTCCATTCGAACTGCCAGCGTTTCCAGACTTTTGGAAAGAGTCCAGGCATTCAAAGGTGATAGAGAGGGGCCAGTATGACGAGCAAAGAAACGGATTTCTTTGATCAGCTCTTTTTTACCTACAATTGCACCTGCCAGCACACGTCCCTGACCTTCCATAAATTTGGTAGCGGAATGTGTTACAAGATGGGCGCCATACTTGATTGGATTCTGTAAATAAGGTGTTGCAAAGCAGTTATCTACATTCAGAATAATGCCATGTTTATTTGCCAGCGCACCTAACCATTCCAAATCAATCATATCCAGCGAAGGATTGGAAGGAGTTTCAACAAAGATCATCTTTGTGTTAGGCTGGATTAATCCTTCCCAGGTTTCAGGCTTGTCTATATCTGCATAGGTATGTGTAATACCCCAGCGAGGAAAGATCTGAGTCAGAATCTGATGTGTAGATCCGAATAATGAACGGGAAGCCAGTATGTGATCACCGCTACTTACCAGGGCCGCCATACTTGTAAACATAGCCGCCATCCCTGTCGCCGTAGCAATACCATCCTCTGCACCCTCTAACGCACATAGTTTGTCAATAAATTCACTCGTATTGGGATTTGAAAAACGAGTATAAATATTTCCGGGAATCTCATCTGCAAACAAAGCGCTGGCCTGATCTGCATCTTCAAATGTAAAACTAGACGTTAAAAATAAGGGAGTAGAATGTTCCCGGAATGGAGTCTGTTCCGCACGTACGCGAACGGCATTGGTTTCAAACTGGCTGCTCTTTTTTTTCATGTATTTCGGAGTGCGTTTTATAGAAACGCAAATGTAGTATGAACTCTAGTATATTTACTTAGTAAAACAGGGAATTTATTGCTTTACAATCTTAAAATCATAAGTAATACGAGCTGTTTTCTCCAAGGTTTTGGCAACAGAACAATATTTTTCCATAGACAAGTCAACTGCCTTACGTACTTTGTCTTCGTCCAGATTACCTGTAAGCGTAAAATGTACATGGATATCCTGAAACAAAGAAGGCTCTACATTAGGCTCACGTTCCCCATCTACAGTTACACGGATATCTTCCAGTTCCTGACGTTGTTTCTTCAAAATTCCTACAATATCAATGGTGCTGCATCCTCCAAGGCCAGCTAAAAGCAATTGCATAGGACGAAAACCTTTATTTTCACCACCTACAGCAGGAGAGCCATCTATCTGGATAGTAGCCCCATCTTCATTAACAGCCTCCAGATGAACAGCCTTATTTTTACGTTGCAGTTCTATTTTCATGAGTATAGATAAAATAAGATCACTTTTGTTTTTAGAATCAGGTTTTACCAAATCTGTATTCTAAATTACAAAACAACACTAACTATGTAAAAAACAATAACAAACCCTGGTAAAAAGTTCCTGAATATATAACTGTATGGCTAAATTGGTTTTTATCCGGAAACTTTTTTCCACAACATTTCCTTTCTACATTTGTACTAATCCTCTAAGGATTTGTGAATAAAAAATAGTGTTATTTTCAATAAGATAATTGTTTTATGAAAGAGATTACCGTAACCGAATTCAAAGACCTACAGGATAAGGGCGAAGACTACCAACTGATAGATGTTCGTGAACCTTATGAGTTTGACATTGCCAATATATGTGGAGAATTGATTCCTCAAGGACAAATCCCAGATAATGTAGATAAAATCAGCCGGGATAAAAAAGTGATTATACACTGTCGTAGCGGTGCCCGTAGTGGACGGATTGTGCAATACCTGGAACAACAACACGGATTTGATAATCTATACAATCTGAAAGGTGGTATTCTGGCATGGTCTGCAGAAATTGACCCAAGTGTACCACAATATTAAATCACGAACAGAGTTATCAGTTATAAATGCATTTTTATCCAATGCTTGTAACTGATAACTTCTGCATTACATCTCCTTTGTCTACTAGATTGACATATGAAAAAAAGCCTCGTATTAACATTTGCATGTATTCTTACATCTGTATTGTGCTATGCACAGAAAGGACCTGATGCTGTAGTCGGCACATGGTTTACAGGAAAAGGAAGAGTACAGATTTACAAACAAGGTGACAAATATTTTGGAAAAATTGTCTGGCTAGCAGAACCTAATGACACAGAAGGCAAGCCTAAGGCAGACAAAAAAAATCCGGATGAAAAAAAACGTACTCAACCTATACTGGGATTGATAAACTTACGGGATTTTACGTATGATGAGGATAATGTGTGGGAAGATGGTAGAATCTACAATCCGGAAGAAGGAAAAGATTATAGCTGTAAAATGACTTTAAAAGATCCCGATACATTAGAAGTTCGGGGATTTGTAGGCATTTCGCTAATTGGCAAAACAGTTGTCTGGAAGCGGGTAAAATAAGTATTCGGATTATCCAGGTAAGAGAATACTTCATGTAGTACATCAGTCCCATCATTTTCATCAGAATAAATGTTCAGTATGGAATGGGTATTAAGCGTTTTACTTGGTTTTGGATTAAGTGCTGCAACGGGATTTCGAATCTTCGTTCCTTTCTTTGTTGCAGGCATTGCAGGATATAATCATTGGCTTACCCTCCCGGAAGGCATTGCATGGATAGGTACCTTGTCTGCTATCATACTCTTTGGTACGGCAACCCTTATCGAAATACTGGGCTATTATATTCCATGGTTTGATCATCTGCTGGATGTAATTGCTACACCTGCTTCTACCATTGCAGGTACTCTGGTCATGAGTAGCTTTGTGACAGACATTGATCCTCTGCTCAAATGGACACTGGCTATTATAGCAGGTGGTGGTACAGCTACACTAATAAGTGGAGGCACAGCGGCACTACGTATTGCCTCTACTACAGTTACTGGCGGTGCAGGCAACTCACTTGTAGCAACAGGAGAGATAGGAGGGGCGGCAGTGATATCGCTACTAGCGATTTTCATCCCTGTTATCACAGCCATCGTTGTTAGTATCCTCCTTATCATTTCCATTCGCTTTATTGTTCGCAAAATCAAAAGCAGACGACTAGCCAAAACATCAATTAAGAATGTTTGAAGATATATACAATTTATATAATCTGTCTGAGAAGAAAGGCTATGATGATCTTACTCTGAGTCAAACGGAAAAGCGTTTAGCCCATTCCCTTCCACTTGTATTGAAACAGTATTATTCTCAATTGGGATTGTATAGTGAACTCAATACTGTATTCAACCAGTTGGCGTCTCCTGAACAACTGGACTTGTCTGATTCTGATTATATGATCTTCTATGAAGAGAATCAGGGAGTAGTACTTTGGGCAATTGCCAGTTCGGATCTGACCCTGGATGACCCTCCAGTATATGGAAGTTATGACAATGGCAATACATGGGTACTGGACGCGTCCAGCCTGAGTAACTTCTTTGTCTCAATGGCATACCTTCAGGCTGTCATGGGCGGATTGCCTTATACGTCCAATACTATGCAGCCAGATAAGAATGAAATCCGGTTAGTAAAAGAATATATTACTAACTGGTATGAAATTAAAGGTAAAAATCACTGGTATAACCAAATTTTTACACGGGATGGCAAGCAGGTATTTTTTATTATGACGGATGCGGAAAGCCAGTGGCAGGGAATCTTTCTGGCCTGTCAACAAGAAGAAGAATTTGAGCAGATACTGGATACTCTATCTATAGATTGGTCATACATAAGTGATGAAGATAAGGATGATTGGGATGAAGAATAACTTTACCCATTTATAGTCTGTTGGTAACTGTTTTCGCTGCCAGCCAGCCACTTGTCCATGCATGTTGGAAATTAAATCCACCCGTAATACCATCAATATCCAGAATCTCTCCGGCAAAAAATAAATTGGGTATGATCCGGCTTTCCATAGTTGTCGGATCAACCTCTGCCAACTTTACTCCTCCACAGGTTACAAACTCTTCTTTAAACGTAGTTTTCCCATTTACGGGATATTCATCATTTGTTAGTACCTTGATTAAGCGGTTTTGTTCCTTGGATGGTAAATCGGTCCAGCGAAGATCTTCTGTAATGCCTGCTCTGTCAATTAAGAACTGCCAGAGACGTTGGGGTAATCGGAAAAGGGTCGCATTCTGAATTTTCTGAGTAGGTGAAGAAAAACGAATCTTCTGAATCTCTGCCCGAATCATTTCTTCATTCATTTCAGGTACCCAGTGAACAAGACCTGTAAACTGATACCCTTTCTCTGATAAAACCCGTGCACCCCAGGACGATAAGCGTAATACTGCAGGACCACTCATACCCCAGTGTGTAATCAGTAACGGCGCAGATTCTACAAGTTTGGAGCCTGCAACTTTTACTGTTGCCAATGGTAAAGAAATACCCATTAATTCAGTAATAGGATTTTTAGGTATATTAAATGTAAAAAGTGACGGTACAGGAGATTCAATACTATGTCCTAATTGAGTAATCCAATCAAATTGTTCTTTCTTTGGAAACCCACCACAGGCAATACAAGTAAAGTCAGCATCTATTTTCTGACCTTTATCAGATGTAATTTCAAATCCTGTGTCCAGTTTTGTAATGGAGTGAACATTCCATTGAGAATGTATCTTCACTTCATACTTTCTGGCTTCCTCTAAAAAGCAGTCAATAATAGTCTGAGATGAATCTGTGGCAGGAAACATGCGTCCATCTGCCTCTGCTTTCAATGATACTTCTCTTTCATCAAACCAGTTAACAGTATCTATTGTAGAAAAGTGAGAGAATGCTTTTTTTAGAAAATTCTGGCCACGCGGATAATTTTTCAACAGATCACTAACTGACTGACAGTTATGGGTGACATTACATCTTCCTCCTCCCGAAACTTTTACTTTGGAAAGCAGTTTGGGAGTTTTTTCGAGAATAACAACAGTAAGTTCAGGGCTAAGGCGCGCAGCATTGATCGCACAAAAAAAACCAGCGGCACCGCCTCCTATCACTACAAAAGTTTTTGACACGTACAGGCAATTTTTTGAGCCTGCCAAGATACTATTTTTTATTCAGCATTCTGTGCGTAATAATCAGTGTTTTTCCATTGTCTGCGTTCCATTTCTTCTTGGGTCGCCATTAGTTCTTCCATATTCTGACGCATCTCTTCTTCCTGACTACGCATAATCTCTGCCTGTTGTTTTGTTTCTTCCAATAGCTTTTGTGTTTTTGCATTTAGCTTGGCCGCAGATAAAGTAGACGCAATATTTTCTCCCAGCTTTTCAATAAAAGCTCTTTCATGCAACGTAATTTCCTGAAAAGAGGCTAGTTCAATGACTCCTTCTATAGCATCATTTACTTTCAATGGTACAATAAGCAGACAGGTAGGACGTGCTGTACCAAGGCCAGAAGAAATATGTATGTAGTCATTTGGAAGATCTGTCAGATAGATAGAATCACCTTCCTGGTAACATTGTCCAACCAAACCCTCTCCAATCAAAATCTGTTTGGTAAGATATTTTTTCCGGTTATACGCATAGCAGGCAGCTAGTTCCAGTACAGGCTCCTGGGTATCCTCTTTCTGCACAATAAATAAGCCTCCCTGATTGGCATTTATATACTTAACAAGATTAGAAATAATCAATGTAGATAATTCTTTGAAATCATTTGTACTACGTAGTATATCGGCAAACTTGGCCAATCCTTCTGTAGTCCAGTTTCTTTTCCTATCTTCCTCTGCTGCAAGCTGCAGTTTATCCCGCATAAATAATAAAGCATTGCCAAGAGCATCTTTTTCACTAACAGGAGTGAAAGATGTATTAAATTTCCCTTCACCAACTGCCAACGCAAAAGAAACTGCATTTCTAAGATTGTCTTTCAGCTGATTACCTGCCTGCACAATCACATTCATATCTCCTTTCACCTCTGCTATACTTTCTGCAATCTCGCCCTTTGCAAGACTCTGAATTTGGTAGGTAGTCTGCTCAATAGCACTGCTCGCTTTTTGAGAAGCATAATAGCCTATGATAATTGCCAGAACTACAATGATTGCACACAGGCTGGCAATGGTAGAGTTAGTAGCATTGATACTCTGGAGAATGTCAGCTACTTCTTTGCCTAGCTGTTCCTGCTGGTGTTGGCTCAGAATAGTCAGTTCACGTTCTATTTTTGAATAATAATTACTAATCTGAGGGACCAGGACGGCTAAACGAGCTGTACCAATCTGTTGTAGAGCTATACTTGTTGAATCCGTCATGTCCAGCTTTTGAAGCTGCAATGTAATAGAATTTTCCTCTTCCTGAGTAGTATGATATCCCTTTATCCAGGCAGAAATACTATCTACTTTAAGTTGTTCATCAGTAGGAAGTACAGGTTTTAATTGTACCAGTTTCGCCAATTCAGGATTTATCCGATCTTTCCATATCTGCTGGCGCTGATCCACATACTTTTGATCTTTTGTCAGGATAAATGTAAGCTGAGCCGTTGCCGCTGCTTCTATATTACTGAGTACATTGGCTGCACTTAAAGCAACAGGCAAACGCACTTCAATAGTCATCTGACTAACGTCTTCTGTCTTCTTGTTTTGCCTATAGACAAAACCTGCAAAAACAACAAAAACGGTCAGAAAGCTGGCACTCAAAGTGACAACTCTACCTTGTGTAGTGTGTATACTGAATTTTCTTAGTATATGAGTGAAATTCATGTACCTGATAAATAGCAGATTGGAAAAATAGGAATGGGAGTATTAGTGAATACAAAAGAAACAAAACCCAAACTCAAATATTTTTCTAATCTGCTGAAAATCAGTTATAAGTATCTTTTTCGCTCTTTTCATACAACTAGTATACTTTTCCAATAAAAAATACTAAGCAACTTGTATAATTCGCTGTTAGATAAAAAGCTTTATCTTCTTGTAGAATTGCTAATTAATTAATAAAACACTCTATATGAGTCAGTTACTCTCATGTGCTGAAAGAATATCTTAGAATATTTCTTAGTTGGTTTTACCTGTTAGTGACATGTAATTTCTTATTCATTTTGACAGGTTTTCCTTCTTGTCGCTGAATAGCTGGAATGGGAGGTACTATTTATATATATCACTTGGTATAGTCCATAAAAACGAAAGGTAGATCTCTGTAGTGAAATCTACCCTTCCGTAAAATTACTAATATAAACCCATTTAATCTCTCTTTCTGTTACCCATCTGATCCGTTTTGGGTTTCATTTTATTTATCTCAAACTCAACCCTTCTATTAATACTTCGATCGTCTTCAGTCTTTTCTTCTATCAATGGCTGACTACTTCCATAGCCAATGGCTTCTATTCGTCCAGGATCTATTTTCCCTTTGTCTACAATATATTTCTTAATCGAATCTGCTCGACGCTGTGATAGTTTCAGGTTATCGGACTGTTTTCCTTGTGAGTCTGTATGTCCGGAGATACGCAAGCTGAAATTTGGATGATCGGCCATAAACTTAACCAGCTTATTCAGGTCGTTATACATTTCAGGAATGATCTTGGCGCTTCCTGCTTCAAATTCCAGAGATGCAAAAGCCCATTTCTTCAAACTAATGGCAGGAGTTTCGATATAGATAGAGGTGTCTCCTACCAGTTTAAACTGTCGTTCTACCCGGAAAAAATCATCTCCTGTTACAATTACCAGGTATTCGTGATCCTGAATCAGATCAAAATCATAGCTACCATCGGGACGCAGATATTTGGGGGCAATTTCTATACTCTTGGTTAAATCGATAACCGATACAATACCTGTAAATGGATTCTTGGAAATAGAGTCTATTACAGCTCCCTGAAGATGCACAGTCGCTTTAGGCTGTGCTTCCATAGGTAATGGAAACGAATTAAGATCCAGATTCTGAATATCTGTTTCCTCAGAACGTGCATAATACAAATTCTTAGACTCCATATCTATTGTAAAATAGTATTCACTCCCTTTGCCATTTACCAAGGGCCCTACATTAACCGGTTCCTGCCACATACCTCTGGAATTATAGGTTTTATAGATATCAAAGCTGCCAAAGTTAGGGATATGTCCACCTTCAGAACTAAAGTACAGAACATTGTGATTGGGGTGATAAAACGGACTTACTTCATTTCTGCGGGTGTTGATAGTAGGTCCCATATTTTGGGCAGGTGCCCATGCTCCTCCCTTTAATCTATAGGTGAAGTACAAATCAGATCCGCCAAATCCACCTAATCTGTCAGAGGCGAAATAAAGAGTGTCCTCAGAACGGGATAAAGAAGGTTGAGAATCCCAGGAACGACTGTTTACTCTAGGCCCCAGATTTTGTATTTTACCCCAGGTGCTGTCAGGTTGTAGTTCTGCCATATAGATATCGCAATCTCCTAGACCCCCCGGAGCCTCACAACGGCAGAAGTACAGTTTTCTACCATTTCTGGTTAGTACAGCTGAGCCTTCATTGTAAGCAGTGTTTATATTATCAAGTGGTTGAGCTGGTTCCCAATAACCATCAACATTACGCGCATAATAAATATCCTCATTTTGCACTGTTACGTTTCTGATTCCCATCTTCTTAGTATTTCGTTTTGACGTAAAAAAGATGAATTTATTATCCGGACTTAATGTAGGCCCATAGTCGGCTTTAGGAGAATTAATCTCTATACCCATGTCTATCAGGACACCTACAGGAGGCAGCAAAGTATCTACAGATTTGCGGAACTCAACCAGTTCGTAATAATATTCCAGTGGGACATAATAATCTTTCTCAGTACTGGTAAGTGAGTCATAGTGCTGTTCAAGCACTTTAATATCTCCTCGGTGATGCTTTAATACAAGTCTGTATAAAAACTTAGCCTGACCTATATCTTTTGCTTGTTCAGACATACGTCCCAAACGCCAGACAAGGTACATATCCCGCAAGAAATTATCCATTCCAAAGTTCTGGACATATTCTTTCAATAAGGGATATGCTTTTTCCCATTCTTTATCTCTCTCCAGTTTTTCGATTTCGTCCAACTTTTTAGCATCATAATAGCGGAAGTTCGGACGCAAATCCTTAAATTGAAATGCTTCCATGGCAGCCGCCTGTTGCTCAGCTGTGGATGAATGACGTGGTCGCCTGATACCTCCTTCAACCTTTTTGTATTGACACATTGCAGGTATCACCATATAAAGCGATAGGATGCAAACGATATAATTAAGTAAATAAATCTTCCCTCGCATAGCTGGTTAAAATATTTATTAGGGCAGAAAACACGAAAGATAATTGTTTGTTACATAATAGTGGTGTTCTCAACATCGTAATCAACTGGCACATAGTTTTCCGAATGTAATATTAGATAAAAAAATGAAGAAACTGGTAAGTGAATCAGTCAATATGTCAGTTGTTTCTTTTTGATGCCATATTCGTAAGAATGGCGAGGTTTTTGGGCATATATAAAATCGCAGACAAAAATGCGACCGGACGATTAAAGTAATTAAAGATAATGTTATAGAAGTTAGAGTATTTTTTATTTTTTTCATCCCGGATTTTTTCATTCAAAACAGTAAATGTATTCAATGAGGTATAATAATAATCCTTATGAAAATTTGATAGTAGCCGACATTGCAGATGATGATGCAGTGGAGATGATTCCGCTATTATCTCCTGATGAAGACGAAGATTTTGAGAAATTTAAGGTTCCGGAACAACTTCCTATTCTTCCTGTTAAAAATACGGTTTTATTTCCAGGAGTAGTGATCCCGATTACAGTGGGAAGGCAGAAATCTATCAGGCTGGTGAAACGTGCTTATAAAGGCACCCGGGTAATAGGTGTTGTGGCTCAATCTAATTCCAATAAGGAAGAACCCACCTATGAAGATTTATACAAGACAGGTACTGTTGCACATATAATCAAAATGCTTGTATTACCTGATGGTAATACAACTATTATTATACAAGGTAAGCGGCGCTTTGAGATGGTGGAACCCATACAACAGGATCCTTATCTGACTGCAAAGATCAATCTGTTGCCTGATAATTTCCCTGCTACTACCAATAAGGAAGTGAAGGCTATGGTTAAGTCATTGAAAGAGGCTGCAGGAAAGATTCTTAACCTTCGACCTGAAATTCCAAGAGAAGCACAGATTGCCATTGAAAATATTGAAAGCCCTAGCTTTCTGACTAACTTTCTATCCTCTAATCTTGATGCCGAAGTATCTGATAAGCAAAAGATTCTGGAGGTAAGTGAAGGTATGCAACGGGCTGAGTTGCTTCTTCAGTTTATGCAGAAAGATATTCAGTTGCTGGAATTAAAACATGAAATACAAAGCAAAGTACATTCAGATCTTGACCAACAACAACGGGACTATTTTCTCCGTCAACAGATAAAGGTATTACAGGATGAACTTGGATACGACAGTACGGAAAAAGAAATTGAAGAACTAAGAGCCAAGGGATTAAAAAAGAAATGGCCTGCAGCTGTTGGTAAACACTTTGCTAAGGAACTGGATAAAAT
Source organism: Xanthocytophaga agilis (assembly GCF_030068605.1). Classification (NCBI taxonomy): domain Bacteria; kingdom Pseudomonadati; phylum Bacteroidota; class Cytophagia; order Cytophagales; family Rhodocytophagaceae; genus Xanthocytophaga; species Xanthocytophaga agilis. Next base: position 92,620 of record NZ_JASJOU010000010.1, on the reverse strand, counting down.
AACCCGCATTAATCCACAGGCAGCTGAGTATCCGGTTGCGATGAACTATGTAGAACTGCTGGTAGATCTTCCCTGGTCTGAATATACCAAGGATAGCTTCGATTTGGCCAAAGCCCGTAAAATACTGGATGCAGATCACTATGGACTGGATAAGATCAAAGATCGTATTATTGAATATCTGGCAGTATTGAAGCTAACTCAGAGTCTGCGCGGACCAATTCTGTGTCTGTATGGCCCTCCAGGGGTTGGAAAGACATCTTTAGGCCGTTCTATTGCCAAGGCACTTGGACGTCACTATGTCAGAATGTCATTAGGAGGAGTACATGATGAGGCTGAAATTCGTGGACATCGTAAGACCTATGTTGGAGCAATGCCTGGCAAAGTGATTCAAAATATCCGCAAAGGTAAATCAGATAATCCTGTATTTATTCTTGATGAGATAGATAAAGTAGGCTCTGACTTCAGAGGAGACCCTTCCTCTGCATTGCTGGAAGTATTGGATCCTGAGCAGAATTCTACATTTATGGATAACTATCTGGAGGTAGAATACGATTTATCCAAAGTATTATTCATTGCAACCGCCAATTCATTGGAAACTATTCAGCCTGCGTTGCGTGATAGAATGGAAATTATCGAACTGACAGGATATACACTGGAAGAAAAACTACAGATTGCCAAAAAACACCTGATTCCTAAGCAACGCAAAGAACATGGATTGTCTCCCAAGGATGTAACCTTTGATGACAAGGCTATTATCAAGATCATTGATGACTATACGCGTGAATCAGGGGTTCGTTCACTGGAAAGACAGATCGGAACCGTAATGCGTAAGGTTGCAAAATCTGTAGCAATGGAAGAAGCGTATGAGAAAAAGATCTCGTCTGCTTTTATTACAAAGGCTTTAGGAGCAGAAATATTTGATAAAGAAATTTATCAGGATAACAGTGTGGCAGGTGTAGTAACAGGTCTGGCCTGGACACAGGTAGGCGGAGAAATCTTGTTTGTAGAATCCAGCCTGAGCCGTGGACGCGGACGTTTGACTCTGTCAGGGCAATTGGGAGATGTGATGAAAGAATCTGCTTCTGCTGCATTATCCTATTTACGGGCTCATGCAGATACACTGCAACTTGATTATCGTATATTTGATCAGTTTGATCTGCATATTCACATTCCTGCAGGTGCAGTCCCTAAAGATGGCCCTTCTGCCGGAATCACGATGTTCACCTCACTAGCCTCTGTATACACTCAACGCAAAGTGAAAGACAAGTTGGCCATGACAGGTGAAATCACACTGCGAGGACGGGTATTGCCTGTAGGAGGTATTAAGGAAAAGATTCTTGCAGCGAAACGGGCAGGTATTGTAGAAATTATCATGAGTGAGAAAAATCGTAGAGATATTGAAGATATCAACCCAAAATATATCGAAGGATTAAAGATACATTATGTAAACACGGTAGATGAAGTGCTACAATATGCTTTATTGCCTGAGAAAGTAGCCAATGCAATTGATCTCTCAGTACATGATATAAAAGAAAAAGAAACTGTAAATCAGAATCAGAACGTTCTTACAGTCTAGGTCTGATTTGCTATGAATATCAGGTTCAGATATATTATCTGAACCTTTTTTATTTCTGAGTCGCCAGACATCAAAATACTGTTATTTTTGCTCAATAGACTATTCGTGTTATTCATGGTGAAATTTTATGGATGTATTCTGCTGGTTTTATACGCCTGTATTGGAAAAGCTCAATCTCTGGGAGGGCATAACGGATTTGCATTTCTGAGTCAACCTTCCAATGCAACAATAGCCTCTTCAGGTGGTATTAATATCAGCAATGCAGACTTCGATGTCAATCGCCAGTTTTCCAATCCTGCCTTATTAAATAAAGAGATGGATAAGCATTTATCTGTAAGCTATATCCCTTTTTTTGGGCAAATACATGCTTTCTCATCAGCCTATGCAGATCAATTTCGGGGAAAACGTTTTGGTGTGGGAATACACTACATGAACTATGGCACCATGGAAGAAACTGACGCTTCCGGTAATGTGACAGGTACTTTTCAAGCCAGCGACTATGCAGTTTCCTTATCTCATGCGCATACAGAAGGAGCCTATACGTTAGGGGTTACTGTAAAATTTTCAGGCTCTGCAATTGCCAATTACAGTAGCTATGGAGTTGCAATGGATTTGGGAGGAGTATGGAAACATCCCAAGAAAGACTGGACTATTGGTCTGGTTATAAAGAATGCCGGACTTACGCTAAAAAAATATACTCCAGAAGCCAGTCAGCAGGTGATGCCGTTTGATGTACAAATAGGCACTACCTTTAAACCAGAATTTATGCCTTTTCGATTTTTTATCACTGCCCACCATCTGCATCAACCGGATATTGCCTATAACGACCCAATACTAAATACTTCCCTGGATGCGAATGGAAATGTTGTTACCAAGAAGATAAGCTTTGCTGACAAAGTGGCACGGCATATCACTCTAGGCACAGAATTGGTGCTTGCTAAAGCTTTTTACATACGCTTGGGATATAACCATCTGGTGCATCAGGAAATGCGGTTGTTTGATGGTGCATTCAATGCCGGATTTTCGTTTGGCTTTCAACTGAAGCTAAAACCATTACATATAGGATATGCACGGTTTTATCAACAGGCCGCAGGAGGAGTTAGCTACATTACTTTAACAGCCAACCTCGGTGGATTAATTAAGAGAAAGGAAGTTAAGTAGGTAATTAAAATGCTCCATACAATGAAAAACATTCTTATTCGTCTTTTAGTTAACAGACGATATTCCTGATCAGGAACAGTTATATATAGTAAACTCATTTTTAATTCTTAATTGAATGAATTATCTCACTCCCAGACAAATAGTTGCTGAACTAGACAAATATATTGTAGGGCAACATGATGCAAAACGGAATGTAGCGATTGCTTTACGTAACCGTTGGCGGCGAATGAATGCTCCGGAATCAATTCAACAAGATATCATCCCTAATAATATTCTGATGATAGGTGCCACCGGTGTAGGAAAGACAGAAATTGCCCGACGCCTGGCTAAGGTAGCAGATGCTCCATTTACAAAAGTAGAAGCCTCTAAATTTACGGAAGTAGGCTATGTAGGCCGGGACGTGGAAAGTATGGTGCGTGATCTGGTTGAACAATCAGTACAGATGGTGAAGGCACGAAAAAAAGAAGATGTAAAGGGCCGGGCTTCTCAAATGGTTGAGGACATTATTCTGGATGCACTGATTCCTCCGATGAAACAGCCTTCTTTTGGATTCTCAGGCAATACCAATGATGAACCCAAATCTGATCATGAGCTAAACGAAAGAACCCGTCAGAATTTTCGGGATAAGTTACAACGTGGAGAACTGGATGACCGTAAGATCGAGATTGATGTACAGCAAGCCGGAGCTCAAATTGGTATGGTGGGACCTGGCATGGATGACATGACAATGATGAATCTGCAAGAGATGTTGTCAGGCATGATGCCTAAAAAAGCAAAAAAACGAAAAGTCACTATTGCAGAAGCGAGAAAGATTTTACTGGAAGAAGAATCTGCCAAGTTGATTGATATGGATGAAGTAAAGGAAGAAGCTATCCGGAAAGCAGAGAATGTAGGTATTATATTTATTGATGAAATAGATAAGATTGCATCTTCCAGTCGGGGTAGCGGTGGACCGGATGTAAGCCGTGAGGGTGTGCAGCGAGATCTGCTCCCTATTGTAGAGGGGAGTGCGGTCAACACCAAGTACGGATTAATCAATACTGACCATATTTTATTTATTGCTGCAGGAGCCTTTCATGTCTCCAAGCCTTCAGATCTGATTCCTGAGTTACAAGGTCGGTTCCCAATTCGGGTAGAATTACAAAGCTTAACCAAAGATGATTTCTACCATATTCTAAAAGAGCCTAAAAATGCATTGACCAAACAGTACGAGGCAATGTTGGCAGCAGAAAGTGTTGAACTCACGTTTCAGGATGATGCATTGATGCAAATCGCAGAAATTGCATTTCGTATCAACTCAGAAGTTGAGAATATTGGCGCGAGACGTCTGCATACAGTAATGAGTCACTTACTAAACGAATTCCTTTTTGACATACCAGATGTAATTGGAGCTAATGCAAAGATTGTGGTAAATGCACAATTAGTGGATGAAAGGCTTTCCGGTCTGGTGAAAAACAGAGACTTAAGTCAGTATATTTTATAATGTAGCTTTGCATAAGAACTGGACAGATGTACTATTCAGTTAGCATATTGATAAATTTTGCCGATATAACTAACTGACATCTGAAAAAACGCATAAGCTCTTTTGCTAAAAGTACTTATTGATTTAATACACAAATTTTATCATACAAAAGCCTCTCTTATTCAGGAGAGGCTTTTGTATTTTCGGGATTTTGTACACTTTCACCAAATAGTGTAAAGGCTTAAAACAATGCCAGGTTACATATAAGAAAAATGTATTTTACCCTGTGTTTATCTACTATAGAATACCCTTACTATCATTTCTTTACGAATGTCTCACTTGTAGGATTTCCCCCTAAATGTTATCAAACTCCAGTGCCGTATCCTGTAATTTTGCCCATGCTATTTTATAGGCTTATTGTTATTATGAATACATTGACATGGAACAGGTAAAGGATAATTCTACTAAGAAGTCGGATAAAGGGCTTTCGCATTATATCCGTTATTACTTCAATTTGAACTATAACACTATTCAGGGAAAGCTGACAATCGGTTTTCTTTCGTTGGGCAGTGTTGCAATTATATTGGTGATACTTACTAACCTGCAATGGCGTTCCGCTATTCAGCAAAGCAAGTATGCACTCACTGTAGCGACAGATGCTCATAGGTACTCTTCCAAATTACAATCTTCCAGTAAAGGACTTGTCATTGCCTGGCAGCAAAAGAATATTTTTCAGGAAACGATTGATGAGGCAGAAGTGCAACAACTGCAACAATCTGCTGTTGCATCCAGAGATAGTCTAATCAATCTTTCCAATAAGTGCTTAAAAGCTGAAGAGAAAAGTTTGCTTGTTCAGATTTCAAATGAATACAATCAATTACAGGTTGCACTGAAACAACCTGTAGATAGTGCTGCAGCCCAAAAGATGTATAGCGAAACTGTTCAGCCATCTGTAAATGCATTGGTTGCCTCAGTTAGAAGAAACGAAGAAATACAGTCCAGAGAGATTGAACGTGCACAAACAGAAATAGGTTGGGTAGAGAGTCGTCTACGCTGGTTGGTTCCAGTATATGTAATCCTGTCGTTTGTGCTTGCCTACTTTATTGGTTTCTTCATGATTGTGGGTGTACTCACCCGTATTCGTTCATTAAAAGAATATCTTCGTGAACTAAGTAAAGGAAATTTGCCTGAAGAAATTCCCGCATCTCAGGATGAACTGAATACTATTATTAAAGAACTCAATATATTGTCTGGTAATCTTCGTGAGATCAAAGAATTTGCCCTCTATGTCGGAAAAGGAGACTTTGACAATAATATCAGCGTCTTTGATGACGAAGGAGACTTGGGGACTTCTCTCTCCCAAATGCGTGAAGGATTGAAAAAAGTATCTGCAGAAGAGAAAAAACGTTTTTGGGCCAACGAAGGCTTTGCTCATTTCGGAGATATTCTACGTAGTAGTAATGATCTGAATATCTTATCAGATAAGATCATCCAACAGATGGTTAAATATATGAACGCTAACCAAGGCGGTCTATTCATTATTGAAAATGAAGATACTCCTAATCCTTATCTACAACTCAAATCCTGTTATGCTTATAACCGTAAGAAATTTCAGGAGAAAGAAATACTGCCAGGTCAGGGTTTGATTGGCCAGGTATGGTTGGAAGGAATGACCACATATCTAAGAGATATTCCGGATCATTATCTCCGCATTACCTCAGGACTTGGAGATTCTAACCCAAAATACTTGTTATTAATTCCACTGAAAGTAGAAAGCAAAATAGAAGGAGTCATTGAAATTGCGTCTTTTCACGATTTTCAGCCACATGAGATTCAGTTTGCGGAAAAGGTAGCGGAGAGTATTGCTTCCACGTTCTCAAATGCCAGAGTAGTAGATCGTACGAATCGCCTGTTGGTACAGAGTCAGCAAATGACGGAAGCAATGAAATCACAGGAGGAAGAAATGCGTCAGAATCTCGAAGAACTGGCTGCTACCCAGGAGGAAGTGCAAAGAATCTTGAAAGAAGTGCAGGAAAAAGAAGCATTTATGAGCGATCTGATCTCTTCTACAAATGATTCTATCCTCACAATTGATCATGACTATAAAGTAATTGTTTGCAACAAACAGATTCAGGATACATACAAGCCATATGGCATACATGTTGAAAAAGGGTTCCCAATTCTGGATGTATTTACAGATGAGCAAAAACCCGTCTACAGAGGATATTATCAACGAGCATTAGGAGGGGAATTCTTTGAAGTAATAGAGAAATATGAACTGAACAAAGTTATCCAGCATTTTTCACTTACATATAGCCCTATCCGCAATGACGAAGGACAAATTGTAGCTGCAGCTATTTTTGGAAAAGACATTACTGAAATGGTTGTAGCCAAACAACAAGCTGAAAGATTATTGGAAGAGGCTCAGAGTCAGACGGAAGAACTCAAAGCACAAGAGGAAGAGTTGCGCCAGAATATGGAAGAACTAGAGGCAACCCAGGAGGAGATGCGTCTGGTAATGACTCAAGTGCAGGAGAAAGAACGGTATATGTCTACTATTCTGGATGTATCCAAAGATATGATTGTTACTATCGATAAAAATCTGAAGGTGATTAGTAGCAATGCTGCATTGAAAGCAAATTACAAACACATGGGATTTGAGGTTGACAAAGGATTTGATATCACAACTCTGCTTGCACCCGAAGAACAACCGAAACACAAAGCTATTTATGCCCGTGCCTTTGCAGGTGAAACAGTAGAACTTCATGAGCACTATCAGTTTCAGGATATGGATAGGTATATTAACTTTACCTTCACTCCTATTCAAAATGAACACAGTGAAGTTATTTCTATTGCCATATTTGCTCAGGATGTAACAGAAATTACAAAAGCCAAAAATGCAGCTAGCGAACAAGCAGAAATGCTTCAGGCTCAAGAAGAAGTATTACGTCAGAGTATGGAAGAGCTTTCTGGTAATCAGGAAGAGATGGCTAAGCAACTTCAAAAAATCAATGATCAGAAGACGTATTACAACGATATTATTGAAGGGCTTCCAGACAGCTTGCTAACCATTGATCAGGATTTCAAAATTGTGCTGGCTAATAGTGCCTTTAAGGAAAAATTTGGAAAATACGGTTTCCCTGTAGAAGCAGGTTCAGACCTTCTGGAGATGGCAAGACAAAAAGGAGAAGAAGAGGAGAGAAGGTTTAAAGCGCCATATCTCAAAGCATTTGGCGGTGAAAAAGTGGATGTTCCACACCGCCATCATTTTGATCTGGACTTCCAGGTATCATTTAATCCGTTAAAAGATGCTACAGGCAATATCATTGGTGTAAGTTTGATTGCTCATGATATTACCAACCGATTGAAACTGCAACAACAAACAGAACAATTGTTGAAAGAAAGCCAGGAACAAACAGAAGAGCTTAATTCACAAAGAGAAGAATTACACCGGATCTTAAAAGACGTACAAGAGAAGGAAGCCTTCATGAATGATCTGGTTGATGCAACAAACGACTCTATCCTTACTGTAGATCGGGAGTATAAGGTTGTTCTGGCTAATGAACTTATAAAGAAAACATACAGAGCAGCAGGTATAGAAGTTGGAAAAGGATTTGACATCCTCAGCATCTTTAATGAGAAACAAAAATCTGTTTACAAGAAATACTATGACCGTGCATTGAATGGCGAGTTCTTTGAGATCGTGGAGAAATTCGAACAAGAGAACGGCAAAGAACAATATTTTGTGCAAACGTATAGCCCATTACGAGATGATGGAGGCAATGTTGTTGCTGCGGCTGTTTTTGCTAAAGAAGTAACTGAAACCATCATAGCCAAACAACAGGCCGAAAGGTTATTGGAAGAAGCACAAAGCCAAGCAGAAGAACTCAAAGCTCAGGAAGAGGAATTACGTCAGAATATGGAAGAGCTTTCGGCAACACAGGAGGAAATGCATAGGATGCTTATGGAAGTACAGGAAAAAGAAAGATGTCTAACCAATATCATTGATGTGAGTACTGATTCCATTGCAATTATTGATGGGTATTACAAAATACTTTTTTTCAATAAAGTATTTGCAACTAAGTTTGAGGAGATGGGCATAAAGATGGAAAAAGGTTTTGACATCCTAGGATTCTTGAACAATGCAGAAGAAAAAGCCAGATATGAAAGAGCTTTCTCAGGTGAACAGTTTGAAGAATATATTGAAATGGTAATTCAAGGTAATCCAATCCATTTGATTATCAATTATGTACCGGTCTGTAATGCCCAAGGTACTATAACCGCTATTGCCGTATATTCCAAAGATGTCACTGAAAAGTTGCAGAATGATAAAAAATTTGGAGAGCTTATACAGGATAAAGAAATACAATTGCAACAGATTGAAGAATTAAAAGCCAAACTGGCACTATACGAAAAGACAGAAACCAAAGCCTGAGTAAGGTTCGGTAATTGTTAAAAATCCAGGTCCTCGCTGTTATTTACACGAGGACTTTTTACTTTTGCCCCTTCAACCTAAAAATCAGAAACAGTTATATGCTAGAGGTTAATCAGATATATACACATGACTTTTCTTTTTCACAGAAAGATGTAGAAGCCTTTGCTACAGTTACAGGTGATACCAATCCTTTACACCTGGATGCAGAATTTGCTGCAAAAACCATATTTCGTAAACCTATCATTCATGGCTTTTTGGGAGGAAGTGTATTCTCTAAAGTATTGGGGACTCAATTTCCAGGAGAGGGAAGCATCTATCTAAAACAATCTATGGAGTTTGTACAACCGATGCTAGTAGGAGTTGTCTATCAGGCTGTGTTTACTGTATTGGAAATCCTTCCTAAATCATCCGCCAGAATTGAGACAAAGATCATCGAAGTGGAAACACAGAAAGTAGTAACTACTGGTGAAGCCATTGTAATGAATCGCCAGTTGATTCCAAAGATTTGATTACATGCGATTGATGCTTTAACCTCCAATCGCAAGCATAGAGAGAGTACTTCCGGAAAATTTCTTCTTCTTCTTGCTCAGAGCCTGCCGTAATTTTTCTTCCATTATGTCAGGCTCATTCAGATGCTCATGAACAGGAATAGAAGTATTATCACTTAGACATCCGTAAATATTTCCATAGCTATCTACCCGAAGCCGATTGCAATCATTACAGAAAGGATCTGATTCATTGGATATAATGCCAAACTGGTACCCATTTGCTAATTCCCAGTATTTAGCAGTAGCAGAGGGATCTCTTGGTAAAGTTACAAAAGATGTATGTGCAGCAATTACATCCAGAATATCCTGTTCTGAGAAAAAGTATTCTTCAAAGTTACCATACAGATGTCCCATTTGCATAAGCTCCAGAAAGCGAATACGGATATTGTATCTTTGTGCAAAATTAAGTAGAGGTATGATCTGATTTTCGTTTAGCCCCTTCATCACTACACAGTTAATCTTTACCTCCAATCCCAGTTCTACAGCTCGTATTATACCTTCCAGAATTTTTTGGATATTACGTCTCCGGCTCATCTGAAAAAAAGGTTCCGGTTCTATCGCATCCAGAGAAATATTCAGAGAGGTAAGACCAGCTTCAGCATACTGCTCAATTTTGTGACTAAGCAGATATCCATTAGTGGTCATTTTTATAGCAGAGATACCAATTCCCCGGATCCCTTTCAGTAGTGGAACCAAGTCACGGTATAAGGTAGGTTCTCCTCCTGTTAGCCGGAGAGTCTCCAGGCCAAGTATTTCATGTAACGAACGGATTACTTCAATAAACTCATCAACAGAAAGGGCTTTTTGTGTAATAAGCTCATTTGAAGAAAGAATATCCTGCTTCTGAAAGCGGTTCTGGTCAGATTCATCCACACAATAGACACATCCCAGATTACAGGTATTGGTCAGACTTACCCGCAGGGTCTTGAATGCTCTCCCATAAATATCTGTAATTTCAATCATAGGCGTTCTTTCTGGTATGAAATAACGAAGTTACATTTTTTTTGCATTTCTTTATATTCTACTTTGATAAGTACAGTGACTTTTATGTTAAAACTACTTTATTACTATAACTGGTTCCTGCTGGTTGCCTGTTTTATTATACTCTTTAACTTTTGTCGGATGGATGTTCAACAAAAAGGCAATACTGTATTTATGAGTATAATGATAGGGGCAACAATATACTATGCGCTATTGCAGTTTTTTGTGATAAATCTCCGCAGAAAAGAAATTCAGCATAAATCTGTTATTTTCGCAGGCCTGATTCTGTTTGAATTACTCCCGATCGGATATGTAGTATATAAACTCATAACAGTTTAAACGACTCTTCGAAAGGATTCTTTTTCACTTTGTAGTAAATAGTATCTGTTGATAGTATATTTATTCTATTAAAATATTTGATTTTGATCTTATGCGTGACATATCTTCCAAACAAATCTCTCTTCGTACAGCCAAAGCTACAGGGATAGTACTGTGTAGCAAAGAAACCCTTGATCTGGTGAAGGCAGACAGATTACCCAAAGGAAATTTATTTGATATAGCTAAAGCAGCAGGATTCCTTGCCGCTAAAAATACTCATAACCTTATTCCACATTGCCATCCCGTTTCTATAGATGGGATGACTATCACTTATGATTATCTGGACAACGCCAATCAACCTGAAGAAGTCGGGGATTTACAAGGACGTTATGGTGTGATTGTTTGTTGTGAAGGCAAATCGATAGGACGGACCGGAATAGAAATGGAAGTACTCACAGCTGTTTCTGTAGCTGCCCTCACTATATATGATTTGCTAAAACCGTTGGATGATACAGAGATTGAAATTACGTCTGTCAAATTGCTTAAAAAAACAGGTGGGAAGTCTGATCGCAAAAAGTTCATTCATAAAAATACAGCTGCTGTATTAGTTTGTTCAGATACAACAGCTTCTGGTAAACGTGAAGATCTTTCTGGTTTAAAAATCAAAGAAATACTGGCAGGATTTGATATTGAAACAATCGATTACCAGATTGTCCCTGACGATGTTCAGCAAATTCAAGCAAAGCTTCAGCATTGGGTAGATCAGCAGGTTCCCTTTATCTTTACAACTGGAGGCACAGGATTTGGCCCTAAAGATTACACTGTAGAAGCTGCGAAAGCTATAATAGAACGCGAAGCAATAGGTATTTCAGAAGCTATCCGTGTACATGGTCAGATGCGTACTCCTACAGCCATGCTGTCACGAGGAGTAGCTGGGGTAGCCGGTAAATCATTGATTATTACGTTACCAGGTAGTACCAAAGGTGTACAGGAATCATTGGATGCTATAGTACCTCAGGTATTTCATAGCCGGAATATGATTGAAGGCGAAGGCCACTAATTTACAGAATGACTTAAGAGTCCAGGTAACGCTTTGTAAAAAGTGCATGCAGTTCCAGCACCTGAGGAATGATTAATTTCGTTTCATCATTTTTGATAAGATGGTCAGCTCGGCGGGCTTTCTCATCTTCAGGCATTTGTTTGGCAATGATGGATCGGGTATCGGCCTCCGTGCGATGTGGATCACGTTGCAGGATACGCTGAATACGTAATTCCAAGGGTGCTGTTACAACAATCACAGCATCCAGATCTTTATAGACATTTGCTTCAAAAAGTAAAGCTGCTTCCCGTAATGTATAAGGGCTGGCTGCATATTCTTGTTGCCAGTTCTTATAATCAATTCCTACCTGTGGGTGTACCAGGCTATTCATCTGTTTTACCTTTTCTTCATCCCGAAACACATAGGTTGTAATATAATTTCTATTGAAAGAACCATCTTCTGAATAGGATTCTTCACCAAATGCCTCTCTGATTTTATCTTTCAGCACTGGGTCATGGTTCATTAACCATTTTGCCCGTGAGTCAGCATCATAAACCGGTATTCCCAATGTATGGAATATACGGCTCACAATGCTTTTCCCACAACCCATTCCTCCTGTAATTCCAATCCGTAAGGCAGATTTCTGTGTCATAGATTCTTTGATGATTATAATAAGTACAGGCTTGTTATTTAACCAGCTTTAACGTAGCAGGATGGAGAGTTACATTTCGTACCCAGTCAGGCTTTTTGATAAGAGTTAACGCTATAGAAGAATCGGCTTTATTCCATTTGGATAGATCAGCGACTACCCCAAAGTTCTGAGCAGTAGTTTTAGGTTCATCTTCAGGTAAGAGCCAATAATCAACTTCCACTTTCTGATTAGGTAAGTGCAGTAGTTTGTTGGAAGCCAGGCGAAGTGCCTCAACAGGTACCTCTTTTGTCTGTTGCATAAACTCTCGTACGCGAAAACGCACGGTCACTTTATCACTACTCAGCGAAATCAACGGATTCTGTGTATAGTTGATTGTCACTTCCTCTTCATAGTCCTCGTCAATATTTTTACCAGGCACATTGATAATCAGCAGATCTGGCAGTTCTTTGATAAATTGAGCAGGCCCCTCAAACGTGATAGTATCAGGTGAAATCTGTACAGTATCTGTAATAAAATAATTTTCTTTTAACTCCAGTTGAAGATTATCTACCTGCAAGGCTACCTTTCGCTGTATTTTTTTATCAAATGCTACCGGAATAGTGTCATTTTCGATATAATTGATTTTAGCCTCTTTAAGCTGTTCAGTTACAGCCGGAAGTAATACATGTCTGGTAATGAAAGCTGTTTTCAGAGGATTTTCGAAATGATATACAATAGGTTGTGTATCGATACCCAACGTTTTACGCAGAAGGGTCCATCCGTAACCAGTTACATTGAGTGTAATCTGTGAAGGGAGGGGAACTGTAGAAACGAATTGTTCTTTATCGTATTCAAATTCAATAGGATAGGTAATCTTGGTCGTATACTCTTTATTTAGAGCATTTAAAAACCAGAATGTGGTGGCGGCAAGAAAACACAGTGCGACTACCGGAAATTCAGCACTGCGGGTCACTACCAGGGATCGGAGAAGTTTACGCCAAATATTTTTCTGATCAATCATTCCTGCCAGATTTGTAATCAGATGGGCATATCAGGCACACCCATCTGACACGTAACATAAGGGATTATTTAGTCTCTGCTACTTCGGTAGTAGCAGCTTGAGCATATTTTTTACTTGATTCCTGAGAAATAGCAGATTTTTCAAATTTTACCCTTACACCACGATCAATATCCAGTGTAATAGTATCATTATCAACTTCTACTACTTTACCGTGTGCGCCCCCGATGGTCACTACCATATCGCCTTTTTTCAGCGAGTCGCGAAATTTAACTGCATCTTTCTGGCGTTTCTGTTGTGGACGAATCATAAAGAAATACATTACCACAAACATGGCTCCCATCAATATAAGCATTGTACTACCACCGCCACCGCCAGCTGCCTGCAATAAAACAGATGTAAAGTTCATTGATTTTAGAAGGTTTATTTATTTGAAAAGAATTAGAAGTATATCACAAAGATACCATTTTGTAAATGCCTAAGGTATCCTTATGCGAATTAGTTATTTTGAACTGCATTAACTACACCAACCAATACCACTTTGGACTCTTTGGGTTGTGTATTGGCATAAACAGTAATCGTTTTTTGTTGTGGGCCTGCTTTACCTTGGCTATTGAATTCCACTTTGATTTCACTTTTTGCTCCTGGAGGCACAGGCTTACGGGGCCAGTCCGGTACAGTACATCCACAGGAAGCAACAGCTCGTTCAATAATCAAAGGTGTCTTGCCAGTATTGGTAAAGGCAAAGGTGTGAGTTACTACTGCCCCTTGTTCAATAGCTCCAAAATCAAATGAAGCTTCATCAAATTTCATGTATGGCGCTTCTGAAGCAGCTACAACCGTTTCTCCTGCGCCTTGGTCTGTTTGTTTGCTGCAACTGCCAGTTACGATCAAAACTGCAAGTAATGTACTACAAATCAGTATTTTTCTCATAAAATGATTCCAATAGAATAGCAAATAAATTTATTAATGGTGCAGATATAAAAAACGAATGCATATAAGATATTCATCCGATATAACATCCGATAAATTCTTATATGCATTGGTATTTCTTAGCGGGTCTGATTCTTCAATTGTCCCATTAATGTCTCTACATCAAGCAATAATTTCTCTGCTTTTTCTCTGGCATCATTGATAACTCTTTCTCCTTCATATTTTGCTTCAGTAGGAAATTCATTTCCTTCCTGAATCAATTCACTTATATATTGCCGCAACTGATCCCGATACTTTCCTAATTGATAGCTTAATATATCACGTGTATTTTTCCCTTTATCAGGAGCATACAAGATTCCTAACGTTGCGCCAACGGCAGCACCTGCCAGAAATACCAACAAAGTTCCTGTGTTACGACTCATCTATGTAAATGGTTTTATGGTTATTAACTAGTTTAACGACTTATTTTATAGACTTGATTATTTATTATCAATCAATCCACGACCTGATTTCTTTAATACTCCCTGTGAAGAAAGGTCACCCGCCAGGGCATCTAAAATTCCGTTTACAAACTGCTTGCTTTTAGGTGTACTATATACCTTAGATAATTCTATATATTCATTGATAGAAACTTTTACCGGAATACTCGGATAATTCAGCAACTCGGCAAGGGCCATCACCAGAATTACTTTGTCAACCTGCGCTACCCGTTCAACGTCCCAATTAGCTGTTTTATTGGCGATCAGAGTCTCATATTCTTCAAATTTTTCTATACAAAGTTTATATAGCTTCTGAAAAAAGTTCCGGTCAGCATCCCAGTCAGCCGAAAGTTTCTGTAAAGAAAAGCCTTCCGGATCTTCCTTGACGAACTGCATCGTCTTATTAAACATGCCTCTTACGATATCTTCATTTCCACTCCAGTTGCTATCCAGTTGTTCCCAGAAACGTACAGCAGGCTCACTTTTGAATATAATTACTTTTAAAACTTCTGTTATAAACTGCCAGTCCTGCTCCCATGTAGATGTATCCAATTGCTGGTAGGCTGTATATGCTGCATCTTTTTTCAATTCCTGCAACAAATGTCGTGCTAGATCCGGATCCAGTAGTTTGTCTATGCCACTACGAATTCGTTTATCCTGAAATGTAGTACTTTTGCGTAATGAGTCAACTACCTGATTTTTTGTAAGTTTCAGCGCTCGGGAAGACAAAGGTGCTTCTTTTAAAATCCGGTTTCTTTTCTCATCTTCTTCTACGGAAATCTGATCTGCCACTTCTGTTACCAACCATAGAGAGAGCAGATAATAATCATAAATACTTTCTGCATCGGCTATCATGCTTTGTTCAAGATACTTGGCATCCTTCTGGCACTGTGCATGAAAAAAATTAATTGCATAATTAGCTGCTTTCCGTACCTCCACAGGTGCATCCTCATCTGGCGAAACAGCTTTGGCTTTGTAATGTTCTTCAAACAAAAGTGTAGCCCATTGACGGCTACCTTCCAACTTCTTAGGGTCTTGTGGTAGCATAGAATTAAGATCGGGTACAAATGTATCTGCAATAGTATCTAGTGCCAGTTGGTAGTCTGATTCTACAGCTTGTGTATATGCATATATAGCCTGCATCGCTTTTGCCCTAAGAATTCGTCGGTTCAGCATCTATCAAAGAACGTTTTAAAATGTTTTTAGGTTTTAATTCAATACAAGACCTTTCATTAAATCTATTGGATTACTAAATACGTCATCACTATGATCAGGTCTTATTTTATTTTTAGGATATCGATCTCCGAAAATGCTTTTTATAAAGATAATCCGGAAATTGCAGGCGCAAAGGTACGAAAAAATGTCTGAACCAAGGATTGAAGTTTATTAATTTGATAAAAGGAACAGAAAATGAGAAATTTTGCTTCTTACTTTATCAGAGGTCTTATCAGGTAGATTAACAACTGGCTTTTTAGCTTCTTAACTACCAATATATTACAAACGCAAAACATCAAAAAACAACGTGAAACACCTAGCCTATCTGAACAAGTACCTCATTAAATACAAATGGCATCTCTTATTGGGTACACTGTTTACAATTATTTCCAATTTATTTGCGGTAGTTCCTGCTCAGGTAGTACGCTATGCTTTTGATCTGGTAAAAGAAACGATAGACCAGTATTTTTTGCTTCAGGGCACTCAGGCGCAGGAGCATATTCTTGAAGTGTTCGCCAAAAGCATTCTGATGTATGGAGTGGTTATTCTGGTAATGGCTGTCATAAAGGGGATTTTTCTGTTCTTTATGCGCCAAACGATTATTGTTATGTCAAGACTGATAGAATATGATCTCAAAAATGAGATCTATATGCATTATCAGACACTTCCGCTTAGTTTTTATCGTCGCAACAACACAGGGGATCTGATGGCACGTATTTCTGAAGATGTGAGCCGGGTACGTATGTACCTGGGGCCCGCCATCATGTATCTGCTTAATATGGTTACCTTAGTGATTCTGGTTGTGGGCTATATGCTTTCTGTCAATGCGAAACTAACCTTATATGTGTTGCTCCCTTTTCCTTTCTTGGTAGTCAGTATTTATTTTGTTAATGAAGCTGTAGAAAGACGCTCTGAACGTATTCAAGCTCAGCTATCTAAATTGTCTACATTCGTTCAGGAAGCTTTTTCAGGTATTCGTGTATTAAAATCTTTTGTACGGGAAAGTCATTCTGCCGAACAGTTCACGGATGCTGCCAATGATTACAAAGCAAAATCTCTGAGACTAACTACTATAGATGCCTTTTTCTATCCCCTGATTATGGCTCTAGTGGGACTAAGCACAATTCTTACCATCTACATTGGCGGGCGGGAAGTGATTTCAGGTTCCTTGACAGCAGGTAATATAGCAGAATTTATTATGTATGTGTACCAGTTGACCTGGCCTATTGCATCACTTGGCTTTACTACCAGTATGATTGTGCGTGCAGCGGCTTCTCAACAACGTATCAACGAGTTTCTACAAACCAAAACCGATATTGTATCAGAAAAGAATATTGTGAAGCCTATTCAGGGAACAGTAACCTTTGACAATGTTCGCTTTGTGTATCCGGATTCAGGTATTGTGGCGCTGGATAATGTATCTTTTGAGGTAGGAGAAGGCCAGTCGATAGCCTTGTTGGGAACTACTGGTTCAGGAAAGAGTACAATAGCAATGTTGCTCTGCCGTATGTATGACGTTACTCAGGGACAGATACGAGTAGATGGCGTCGATATCCGGGAATATAGCCTTCCTTCACTACGTGGGCAAATTGGTTTTGTCCCTCAGGATGTGTTTCTGTTCTCGGATTCCATTCGCAACAATATCCGCTTTGGTCTGGAAGAAGATGCCGTAACGGAAGAGCAGATTATACAGGCAGCCAAAGATGCCGACTTATACGAAAATATCGTTCGTTTTCCGGAAGGTTTTGATACACGGGTAGGCGAAAGAGGAATTACTCTTTCTGGTGGACAAAAACAACGTGTTTCTATTGCTCGAGCCATCGTACGTGAACCACGCCTGCTAATTCTGGATGATGCGTTATCTGCAGTAGATACAAAAACCGAAAATGCAATTTTACATAGTCTGAGTCGTATCATGAAAGGACGTACTTCTGTGATTATTTCACATCGGGTCTCATCTGCTAAACTAGCAGACAAAATTATTGTACTGGACGAAGGGCAAATTGTTGAACAGGGGACTCACGAATCTTTGATTCAACAGAATGGTGTATATAAAGAACTCTATGAGAAACAATTGCAGACGGAAGAAGTATAATTTACTTTATATACATAAAAGTTATCCCAAATCTTCACTAAAAGAAGTAACTTCTTTTAGTGAAGATTTTTAGTTTGCGTATAGTTCACGGCAAACTATTTTTTAACAGTGGTAAAGTAATCTGTTCAATCAATAAGCAAATTGAGTTGTATTCACTGGAGATTTTATTTTAATCGGAACTCCGATCATTTTTTCTCATGGGTGTAACTCACCGCAAAATATTTTTTGCATATAATTCACCGCAACAAAACTTTTGCGATCAATTAAACATCTTGCCTTGAATCCAGTACATGTTGACTAAGGAGGCAAGTCTCTAGCTATAATTTGAGATGATTTATGTGATTGTTAAACTATTTCAGAATGGACCAAACTATGTGGACTCAATAGTGACTTTGACACGTTTGATTCGTTTTGTGTCTGCCGAAAGAACCGAAAATGTCCAGTCCTTATACCGTATTTTTTCTCCTGTTTGAGGTAGTCGAGTAAATAGCTCCAGCAATAATCCTCCCAATGACTCACTGTCTCCCCGGACTTCATCAAAAATTTCTGAATCTATCTCCAGGATTTTAAAAAAGTCATTCAGAAGAGTTTTGCTTTCAAAAACATAGGTGTTTGTGTCAATTTGAGTGAAAGATTTTTCTTCTTCATCAAATTCATCCTGAATATCTCCCAGAATCTCTTCAATGATGTCTTCCATAGTAATAAGTCCTGATGTACCACCATATTCATCTACAACTATAGCTATATGAACACGACGGATCTGAAAGTCATATAGTAAGTCATCTATTCGTTTGTTTTCTGTAATAAAGTACGGTGTACGAAGAAAATGTTTCCAATTAAAGTATTCATCCTTATCTAGATAAGGCAACAGATCTTTAATGTATAAAATGCCTGCAATCTCATCAATAGTGTCATTATATATAGGGATCCTAGAGTAACCTGACTTGTTTATCTTGTCCATAAGTTCATGAAAATCCAGTTCCATCGGAAATGCTGTAATGTCAAGACGAGGACGCATGATTTGTTTTGAGGCAATTGTACTGAAGTTTACAATTCCCTGTAGAAACTGCTTTTCATTTTCTGTAGTTGAAGAAGTATCGGTTTCCAGTACATGAGTAAGTTCATCTGCAGATATCTTATATCCCTTTTTATGAAGCGAAGCCTCTATATAATGTGTTATTTTCAGTAATAGCCATACAAATGGAAATAGCAGACAACAGGCTAAAAGAATAATATAAGAGGTTGCCTTGTCTACTGGAGAGGCATTCCATTTGTAAATTTTGGGTAATACTTCTTCAAAAAATATGACAACAAAACTTATAATAAAAATCAGTACTATTTTGGCCAACAAACCAATCTCGTATGAACTCTGTGTATACCAGACCGCATAAATAATTAAAATAGTAATAGCTATTGTTAGCAAATAGTTTGCAAGGAGTAAAACAGCCAGAAGGTGTTTAGACTTACTAAAGAGATGATTAATAAAAGGAGGAAGGCTAAGTGAAGGTCTAAGATCGTTTTTTTGATTTGAGTTTGTCTGCGACGAAAATAATGTCTCGACAGTTGAGAAGAGGGAGGAAAGAAACAGGAAAAGTATTAGTAAAACAAATATAGATATATAAAAAGCAGATAAGGTGCCTGCTATATTGAAAGCAAACACCCCATACGATAAAGGATCGTCTGTATCTGTATTATTTTCCAAAGATGTAAAAAATACGTTTGTAGAAATGAATGAAATAGTCAAATGTATTCTGAACACAGTATATCCAGCATACTTGTTGATGAGTATTTGTAATAAATATGAGGCTACAATCGGTCTTTTACAAACTATTTAATACTTAGAAGGGCAAATCATCATCGCCATCACCTGCTGGAGGTAGGGGAGGATCTATTTCTTTTGTTGTTGCCTGTGGCGTATACGTATTTCCAGAACCAGATGAATTACCACCGGAAGAATATCCAGAACCTCCCTGGTCACCTCCTTCACGGGAGCCTAGCAGCGTAAAATCAGTACCTAATACATCTAAAGAATAACGATCTTTGCCATCTTTATCTTGATAGGTGCGTACACTAAGTTTTCCTTCTACAAATATCTGAGTGCCTTTGCGTACATACTTTTCAACGACATCTGCTTTTTGATTCCAGAACTCGATTCTAAACCACTCTGTTTTCTCATGTCTTACACCATTCCGATCTGTGTATGCATCATTAACAGCAATAGAAAAGTTAACTACTTTACGATCGGGACTTAGCTGACGGATTTCAGGGTCACGACCTACATTGCCGATTAATGTGATTTTGTTGTAACTCGCCATGTCAATACGATTAATTTGGTTTAATGAAAATGCAATGACAAAACAATAAAGAAAACCAGAAAAGAAAAAGAAGTTATTTAGGATAATTATTAAAGAAGCTTTTGGAGCCTTTATTACTTATCCTAAACAACTTCAAAATATAAAAATTGACTTTATTGTTTTTTGTAGCCTTATTCTATTAAAACTAGCTAAAAAAAATGTTCACTCAAATACTTATTTATTAAAATAGGTTTAGGAAGTTGTTCTACTTCTTCAAGTGTATAGAATGTCAGACCTTCTTGTGATTGTGGTACTTCCTCTAATTGTATATGCCAGAATCGGGCTTCAATACGTTGATGGCTTAATAAATGTGTGTATGCTTTTTCAGGTGCTTTGATGGTATAGATGGTATCAGATAAATCCAGATCAAGTTGTTTTACCAATTCATCTGTGTCTAGAATACTGTCGTTTTCACTCAACCAAAAATCGTACAATCCCTGCCAAATGTCTTTACTCCCTCTCAGGCGCATTGCAATGCGGTTCTGAACATGAAAAACTATGTAATGAAAGAAACGATTTTTTATAACGGTTTTTTTACTTTTTATAGGAAGGATGTTTTGACGTCCTGTGAGAAATGCTTCACATTCCTGTTGAAAAGGACATAGTAAACAATCCGGAGAAGAATGTGTACACTGAATAGCTCCAAACTCCATGATAGCCTGATTATACAAATCCGGGCTATCTGAAGAAATAAGTTGGTTGGCCAGTGTTGAAAATAGGGTTTTAGCTTTGCTGGTAGCGATATCTGTTTCCAGACCATATAATCGAGCCAGCACCCTGAACACATTACCATCTAATACCGCTACGGATTCTTTGAAAGCAAAAGAAGCGATGGCTGCTGCTGTGTAGGGACCAATCCCTTTTAGTTTTACTAAAGCGATATATGAATTAGGGAATGACCCATTCTGTTGATTTACAATGGCTTTAGCAGTTTCCTGCATATTTCTTGCCCGAGAGTAATAACCCAGACCCTGCCATAGTCGTAATACTTCCTGTTCTGGTGCCGCTGCTAAATCGAATATAGTTGGAAAAGCTTTTACAAAATTCTGATAATAAGGCAGCCCCTGTTTCACTCGGGTTTGCTGCAGAATGATTTCTGACAACCATATGTGATATGGGTCGTTTGTGTGACGCCAAGGAAGGTCTCGTTTGTGGTATTCATACCATTCAATAAGGCGCGAAGCAAATGTGTCTTGGTTAATCAATGATAAAAATAATTAAAGTCCTTTTTCGTTATAATGAATAAAAGCCTAAAATTGTTCAAAATCGTTAAAGATCGTAGTCTGTGATTTACTTTTCCTGTAAAATAAGTATATATTTAGGTGAGAGGTAATTGTAATAGAAGTGATGTAGTATTTGCCTCAAAATTAAATGATTATAAACAGGATATAATTTTTATTATACCATACAATATGTTAATTTTGCAACGTTTGATACAACCTAAATCGTGAATGAATCTATAAATAGTGCAAACTCTTAACCAGTTTATCACAGTGACAAAAGCAGAAGTAATTACAGAAATCGCCGAAAAAACCGGTATTGACAAGGCTGACATCGCCCAAGCAGTAGAATCTTTCATCTCCGTTGTGAAAAACTCAATGGCTGAAGGTGAAAATATCTATATCCGTGGTTTTGGTAGCTTTGTAAATAAGAAAAGAGCCAAGAAAGTAGCTCGCAACATCTCTAAAAACACAGCTATGATCATTGATGAACATTTCGTTCCATCATTCAAGCCTGCTAAAGATTTTGTTGAGCAGATTAAGACTAGTAAAAAGATAAAAGTATCGGCTAACTAATCTGAAGAGATTTTTCGGCTTACTTTTATATTTTAAGTTTATAAATACTACGGCAAACTAGACTCATTACCGTATAGCCACATACTCATTGTAACACTGATTTGCGTTACAATGAGTATGTGGCATTTTTTTATTAGACACGAACAAGATGCATTGGTATTGTCAGGAATGATTACCAACTTTGTCGTCGGTTATATATTATATGTTATGAAGAAATCTCAGATTATTTCGATTGTTGTTGCTCTTCTTGCTATAGGAGTGTTGTATAGTTTACCCAAAGTAATTGTAAGTGACAAAGACAAGAAAATAGATAATAAGCCAACAGGACAGCAAGCCGAGGCTGTGACTACTGAGTCTTCACATAGTCAGTCATTATCAGCAGAACAGGCGAGTGCTATAAAAAATCTGACAAATCAATATAAAAATAGCACGGATAAAGAAAAAAAGATTATTTTTGCGGATTCTTTAGCTGGCATATATCGAAAAGCAATGATTTTTGATAGTGTTGCAGTATATCGTGAGTTGATCGTTGGATTGGAGCCTTCTGAGGAAAATCTGCTAAGTGCTGCTGATGCATGTTACGATGCATTCTTTTTTGTGACAGATGCCGAAAAGGTAGAGATCTATGGAGAGAAGGCTCGGGGATATTATCAGAAAGTTCTGGATAAAAATCCAAAACAACTGAATGCAAAAGCTAAAATGGCTGTTACATATGCTAACTCTGCTTCTCCTATGCAGGCGATTGCGATGTTGAGAGAAGTGATTGCCGAAGACCCAAAAAACGAACAGGCATTGTTCAATTTAGGATTGCTTTCTATTCGTTCAGGCCAATATGATAAGGCTGTTGAGCGATTCAAAGAAGTTTTAAAGAATAATCCTGTAAATCTGCAGGCTAAATTATACTTAGGAATAAGTTATGCAGAATTGGGAGACAAAGCTAGTGCCAGACAATTTTTAGAAGAAGCTAAGGCTGGTACAGATGATGTAATGATATTAAATGCTGCTGATGAGTATTTAAAAGAACTGGAAGCAACTAATTAATATCTGTTGATTTTTAGGATATCGGATTCTATACAATATTGAAGATCTTTTATCATATTTATTCACTTTAAAATATTTTACAATTATGCCCTGCGGAAAAAAAAGAAAGAGACACAAGATTGCTACACACAAAAGAAAAAAACGCCTTAGAAAAAACAGACATAAGAAGAAGTAATTCTTCACAGGACTTCCCGTTAGCTACATAGTTATCGGGAAGTCTTGTTTCGGACTTTTCTAAATATACCAGTAAGATTATATAATTGTACGTCAGGAAAATAATACTGCTTTATTGATCTGGATAAATAAAAATATAGATCATAGCAGACAAAACGCATTCATCAGGTTATCAGATAAACTCCAAAATAGTTTAATTATAAGGGTTTTAGCCTTTGATTGCCTAAATTGATCTGTCAATCAGTATACTAACTTAATAAAGTTAATAACTCGATATTTTGTAAAGGTAAATTGGCGCGTATACAAACTGCCGCGTCTGCTCCTGAGAAGAAATTTTACAGAATGTTAATTTGTTAAAGTTTGGTTTGAACAGTTTATCAGGACAGATCTAGTATTCGAAAAAATTAAAAACACAGTACATATTTCTAAATCTATCCTTATAAGAGGAAATAGTCATATACTACTGGTGTTTTACATGTATGTTTTCATATTCTGACAAAATTAGTTACAGTAAACTCTTTCAGTGGCCGTCTAAATCCCCATATCGCCATCAGAGTTAATTGTTTTCCGCGTACATTAGTTTACTCTACGGTATTATTCTGTACCGATTTTCTGTTCGTTTATTACTGACAGTGAGTCGCATTGGTCATTCAAAAAAATTACAACGTTGAGTAACGAATTAGTTATCAATTCCACTGCAAAAGGTGGGAGGATAGCTCTTTTAAGAGACAAACGAATTGTAGAGTACCATATTGAAGAGAGCGAAAACCAGTTTACAGTAGGTGATATCTATTTGGGCACTGTGCGTAAAATATCGCCAGGTTCAAATGCTGCCTTTGTAGACATTGGACATGAAAAGGATGCTTTCCTGCATTATCAGGATTTAGGTCCAAACTTTTCTTCATTGCACAAACTAACACAAGATGTCATTGCAAAGCGTATCAATGGTACACGTTTAAATGGTGTACAACTAGAGGCTGAAATTGACAAGTTTGGTAAAATTTCGCAGGTACTTACTAAGAACGCACCTATTCTGGTGCAGGTCGTAAAAGAGCCAATTTCAACCAAAGGCCCGCGACTCTCCTGTGAGTTGTCTTTGGCGGGTAGATACATTGTATTGGTACCATTTTCCAATTCTGTTAATATTTCTAAGAAGATCACGAATAAGCAGGAGCGTCAACGATTAGCTCGTTTGCTGAATTCCATAAAACCACAAAACTTTGGCATCATTGTGCGTACAGTGGCCGAAAGTAAGGAAGTGGCAGAACTGGATCGTGACTTACAGAATTTGATGGAGAAATGGGAGAATGGGATGAAGTTATTACGGGAAGCTAAACCCCGTGAAAAAATAATCGGAGAGATGAATCGAGCTTCTTCTATGCTGCGGGATATGCTCAACGAAAGTTTTGATAGTATCACAGTGGATGATAAGGATGCTTATGAAGATATACGTTCCTACATTCATACTATTGCACCTGACAAAGAAAAGATTGTAAAACTTTACAGTGGCAAAAATAAGATATTTGAGCAGTTTGGGATTGAAAAACAATTAAAGTCAATCTTTGGTCGGTCGGTAAGTCTACCAGGTGGAGGCTATCTCATTATTGAGCATACAGAAGCGATGCATGTGATAGATGTGAACAGTGGTAGTCGCTCCAACACTGAAGCTGACCAGGAAGCTACAGCTGTCAATACTAACATTGAAGCTGTAAAAGAAATCGCCCGGCAACTAAGGGTACGCGATATGGGAGGGATCATTTCTATTGATTTCATTGATATGAAAAAGGCGGAAAACAAACGCCTGATTTATGAGAAAATGAAAGAAGAAATGCAAAGCGACCGATCTAAGTTTACGATTCTGCCTTTGACAAAGTTTGGTGTAATGCAGATAACACGTCAACGAGTAAGGCCGGAGCTTCACATTTCTACAGGTGAGACCTGCCCTACTTGTGGTGGTACTGGTAAAGTGGGGCCAACCATTCTATTGACAGACCAGATTGAAAGCAATTTGGAATACATTATCACACGACAGAATGAAAAGCACATTATTCTTACAGTTCACCCTTATCTACATGCTTATTTTACAAACGGACTTCCTTCCAGACGAATGAAATGGTTTTTCCGTTACAAAACATGGATTAAGATCGTTAAAGATTCTTCTTTAGGAATTACCGAATATAAGTTTGTAAATAAATTTGGTGACGAAATAGAAATCATACCATAAGCTGACTAGTATTATAAAAAAAGCATTGTGTTTAAACACAATGCTTTTTTTATAATACTAGATGCCAGATAGGCCAGAATTTTAAAACTTAACTCCTAGATCAAGAGAAAACATACTATTACGAACCTTTACAAAATCATTTACGCGATCACTGCCATTTTTTACATTATTACCTAATGCATTTACAAGACCACGATTATAACTCAAACCAAAGAATACAGCTGTATTTGTTCCCATTATAAGTTCACTACCTGCTCCCAATAACAATCCGGCATCAGCAGGGCGAAAGGCATTTTTTCCATTCACAGAGTTATAGATATAGTTTGTAGGTTTATCTAAAGGTTTCTCTGCCAATTTAGCGTCAAGAGTTCCTCCTATCAGGAAGTAAATTTTCATATCCGTAGCAATTTCATTGGTAAAAAACTTTAGAGCTAAAGGCACTTGTAAATATTGCATATTATATACACTGGAAAGGTTTGTTCCTTTTACAGTTCCTTCTATACCAGAACGTTTTACAGTATACCATAATCCCGTATGGAATGCATAGTTATCAGCAAAGAAAAAATCCATAACAGGACCTGCACTAAAACGCAAACCAGAACCATTTTTACCTACTACATCATAATCGCGTTCCGTAACAGCAGAATTAAATGCAACAGCTGGTGAGAATTTAAAGCCCAATTTTACCTGAGAGAATGCCTGCACAGACAAAAAAGCGGCGAAAAAAAGTAATGCAATTTTTTTCATAATTTTGTACGTTTTCTAGCTTATTATAAAGCGGGTTTTGTTTAGAAAAAGATACTACTTTAATTTGAAAGAATTTTATAGTTTACTTAGACTCCAGACCTATACAACTGAATAGCTTGTTGCACAATTGTTTATCTCTTTATGTCAATCAGTTAGCTGCAAGTTTACATATTCCCACCACAAAATCATAAAATTTTATTACTCATAAATCGTCTTATCACTGAAATGAACGACAGAAAATTGCTAAAAAGTATAATTGCTGTATTGTTCTTGCTTGCTGCATGTACATCGAAGGAAGTTTCTCCCATTGTAATTGAACGACTTGACGCAGAAATGATAAATCTTAAGACAAGGGCAGAAATTCAGCATTTTTTGGATAAAAACAGGAACCTGAAGGAGATATTTTTCTTGTCAGAGACAGATATGCCAGATTCTGTTCTTGTTGATCGGATTTATCAGACAGTAACTAATCCTGCTTTTCAGAAATTTTATAACGAACTAAATAAGAATGCCGGCGATTTGGGAGAAGTAAAGACACAATTTGCGGAAGCATTTAGTCAAGTACAGAAACTTTATCCGGATTTTAAGCCGCCTAAAGTCAAAACTGTAATTTCTGGGTTAGGACATTTTTCAAGAGATGCAGCAGCTTTATCTGTTTCAGATAGTTTGATAGTAATCAGCCTGGATTTCTATGCAGGAGAAAAGGCTACATTCGTGCCTAGTGTACCTAACTTTTTACTGAAGAAATATACATTGGAGGCATTAGTACCCTCCATAATGAGTGTATTGGCAGAAAAATTTATTGTTACAAATACAGAAGATAAGTCTCTTTTAAATGAAATGATTATTGCGGCTAAGAAGTTGGAGTTCACGCATGAAGTAATGCCAGAAACACCAGACAGTCTGATTATTTTTTACACTGAAAAACAATTGAAGGATGCTGAAGAGCACAAAAATGTGATCTGGGCGCATTTTGTAAAAGAGAAGCTTTTATATGAAACAAATCATTTCAAGAAGGTGAAATACATAGGTGATCGTCCTTATACAGCAGAAATTGGGACAGATTGTCCAGGTGCAATAGGAAGATGGCTAGGATGGCAGATCGTGAAGAAATATTTGGATGAAAATTCTGAAGTAACATTATCTTCTTTACTAAGTAATCCTGATTCACAAAATATTTTTATGAAGTCAAAATTTAAAGGAGAATAGATAACTGTCAGCTTGAAATAAGAGAAACATTGGGGATAAGAAATTAATGTTGTAGTTGTTTTATAAAAAATTATTTGAAAAATGGCACGTGGTAATAGAGATGATATCTTAGAGGAAGACAAAAAAAGGAAAGTTAATAAAGCTGGTATACAAAGTTTTTTGGAGATTTTCAAGTTTGTAAGACCTTACAGAGGATATCTTATTGTAGGATTAATAAGTTTAGCATTATCCGCATTAGCTACATTAGGCTTCCCATTACTCGCAGGAAAATTAGTTGATGCAGCTGACAACAAAGCAGGTGGATATTCCATTAACCAGGTGACTATTGCTTTAATGGGTATATTGCTACTAAATGCAATTTTTGCATTTCTAAGAATAAGAACTTTTGCTAATGTTAGTGAAAAATCGTTACGGGATATACGAGTTGCGCTGTATGATAAGCTGGTTCATTTATCTATACCTTTTTTTGAAGAACGAAGAGTAGGCGAATTGACCAGCAGAATAACTTCTGATGTACAGCAACTGCAGGATGTGCTTTCTTTTACATTGGCTGAATTTCTAAGACAAGCAATCACATTAGTTGTCGGTATTTTATTATTACTCGTCTTTTATCCCAAGCTGACGCTTTTTATGTTGGCTACTTTCCCAATAATTGTTATTGGTGCAATAATCTTCGGGAGATATATACGAAAACTTTCTAAAAGAACGCAGGATAGTCTGGCATATGCTAATACAATTGTTATGGAAACCCTTCAGGGAGTACATACTGTGAAGGCCTATACCAATGAAGTGTATGAAACAAATCGTTATTCAAATGCTTTGGCGAAAGTAATTCAGAATGCTTTAAATGGTGCAAAGTACAGAGGTTTACTTGTTTCTTTTATTATTTTCGTGGTATTAGGCGGGATTGTTGGAGTGATATGGTATGCTGCTACTTTGTATTCTCAAAGAATTATTACGGCTGGTGATCTTATCAGTTTTACTTTATTTACCGGATTTGTCGGAGCTTCTGTTGCAGGCTTAGGTGAAATCTATTCACAACTACAAAAGACTATAGGCGCATCAGAACGTATCAGAGAATTACTCGGACAAGAAAATGAAGAGACAAGTTTTCCTGAAAAAGAAACTTTAAAACAAGTCGGAGATATTGCATTTTCAAATGTGCATTTTAGCTATCCTACTCGTCCGGATATCGAGGTTCTCAAAGGGATTAATATACAAATTCGTAATGGTCAGAAAATTGCTCTGGTTGGACATAGTGGTTCAGGGAAATCAACAATTACTTCTCTTTTGCTG
Source organism: Xanthocytophaga agilis (assembly GCF_030068605.1). Lineage (NCBI taxonomy): Bacteria > Pseudomonadati > Bacteroidota > Cytophagia > Cytophagales > Rhodocytophagaceae > Xanthocytophaga > Xanthocytophaga agilis. The sequence goes on along the minus strand of NZ_JASJOU010000010.1, from coordinate 63,888 downwards.
AGATATTATCAGCCTTCTGTTGGAAATATATTGGTTAGTGGGATTAATATTGAAGCTCTAGAATTAAAAGAACTACGCAAGCATATTGGTATTGTTCCTCAAGATGTTTTGTTGTTTGGTGGTAGCATAGCTGAGAATATATCCTATGGAAAGCCGCTGGCTACTTTAGATGAGATTAAAGCCGCTGCACGCAAGGCAAATGCTCTGGAGTTTGTCGAAAAGTTTCCTGAAGGCTTTAGTACAATTGTAGGAGAGAGAGGAGTAAAGTTATCTGGAGGACAACGACAACGTATTGCCATTGCCAGAGCTATCCTTAAGGATCCAGAAATCTTAATTCTGGATGAGGCTACAAGCTCATTAGATGCCGAAAGTGAACGACTAGTACAAGATGCCTTAGATGAATTGATGAAAGATCGTACTACGATCATCATCGCACACCGTTTAGCTACTATCCGGAAAGTAGATTATATTTATGTTCTTAGTGATGGTCTTATTCAAGAGCAAGGAACTCATGATGATCTTTCAGACAAGGAAAATGGAATTTATAGCAATTTATTGCGCCTTCAATTTGAAATCTCATAAGTTATTGATTTTTAGATTTTTGATTTCTTTTGAGACCTGATGTGGGTAACTTTTTGAAAATTTTTCACTTTTTTTTTGAGAAAAATTTGCCTGTAAAGAAAAAGTCGCTACTTTTGCATTCCCTTTCGCAAGGGACGCAAACAAGGGGGTGTACCAGAGTGGCCAAATGGGGCAGACTGTAAATCTGCTGACTTATGTCTTCGGTGGTTCGAATCCATCCGCCCCCACTCAATCAATGCTGAATGAGTTGATATGGTGAGTGAAGTAATGTAAGGTTTTCATTCGAGATTTATTCAGGGATTGTTTAAGCGGGAGTAGCTCATTTGGTAGAGCGATAGCCTTCCAAGCTATAGGTGGCGGGTTCGAGCCCCGTCTCCCGCTCTAGGAAAAGTAGAAGGTAGTTTACTTTCTGCTTTTTCTTTTATGGTCAGGGTGCTAACTTTTTAGCATTTAATTTAAATTGACTTAGGCCGTCGTAGCTCAGGGGTAGAGCACTTCCTTGGTAAGGAAGAGGTCGTGGGTTCAAATCCCATCGTCGGCTCTGTTAAGTACAATTTTTTATTTAATTATACTTTTATCACATAACTTAAAACGAGGATTTTCAAACATGGCAAAAGAAACGTTTGACCGTTCCAAACCCCACGTAAACGTTGGTACCATCGGTCACGTAGACCACGGTAAAACTACTTTGACTGCTGCTATAACTACAGTGTTGGCTAATAAAGGGTTGGCAGAAAAAAGAGATTTCTCTTCTATTGATAATGCTCCTGAAGAAAAAGAACGTGGTATCACTATTAATACAGCTCACGTAGAATATCAAACAGATAAGCGCCATTATGCACACGTTGACTGTCCAGGTCACGCTGACTATGTGAAGAACATGGTTACAGGTGCTGCTCAGATGGATGGTGCTATTCTTGTGGTTGCTGCTACAGATGGTCCAATGCCTCAAACAAAAGAGCACATTCTTTTGGCTCGTCAGGTAGGTGTACCTCAGTTGGTAGTGTTTATGAATAAAGTTGACTTGGTAGACGATCCTGAGTTGTTGGAGTTGGTTGAGATGGAAGTTCGTGAATTGTTGAGCTTCTATAAATTTGATGGAGATAATACGCCTGTTATTCGTGGTTCTGCTCTTGGTGGATTGAATGGCGATCCTCAGTGGGTTAAAACTATCGAAGAACTGATGGATTCTGTAGATTCTTGGATTCCTCTTCCTGTTCGTTTGGTTGATCAACCATTGTTGATGTCTGTAGAAGACGTATTTACTATCACAGGTCGTGGTACAGTTGCTACTGGTCGTATTGAGCGTGGCGTAGTTAACGTAGGTGATGCTGTTGACATCTTAGGTATGGGTGCTGAAAACCTGAAGTCTACCGTTACAGGTGTTGAGATGTTCCGCAAATTGTTGGATCGTGGTGAGGCTGGTGATAACGTAGGTTTGTTGTTGCGTGGTGTCGATAAAGATCAAATCCGTCGTGGTATGGTTATTTGTAAGCCAGGTAGCGTGAAGCCGCATGCTAAATTTAAAGCTGAAGTTTATATCCTGAGCAAAGAAGAAGGTGGACGTCACACTCCATTCTTTAATAAATACCGTCCTCAGTTCTACTTCCGTACAACTGACGTAACTGGTGAGATTAAGCTTCCAGAAAACGTAGAAATGGTTATGCCTGGTGATAATATTACTATTGAAGTACAGTTGATCAATACCATCGCTATGGAGAAAGGTCTTCGTTTCGCAATTCGTGAAGGTGGACGTACCGTAGGTGCTGGTCAGGTAACTGAAATCTTAGACTAATTAATTGATTTGATTGGAATGCCTTCTCATATCTTTTGAGAAGGCATTTTTATTTCTCTTCTTTTAGAAAAGCATAAAAAAAAGAATTTCATAATAATTGAATTTTGTTTTGTTTTTCTAAATTAAATGCATATTTTTGCAGTCCGTTTTTCTGGATACCATACACACGGGTGTAGTTCAAGGGTAGAATAGCGGTCTCCAAAACCGTTGATGGGAGTTCGAATCTCTCCACCCGTGCCCTTAATATAATTCAGCAATCAATACAGGAAATGAAAAAGTTTTTCGCGTTTATCAAAGATTCTTTTGTAGAAGTAAAGGAAAATGTGTCCTGGCCAAAATACTCTGAAGTACAAGCGAATGCTACTTTGGTATTGGTTGCTTCATTATTATTTGCATTAGTGATTGGCTTGGTTGATTTTGGATTTAGAGAGGCTATGCAAAAGATTTATCAATCGGTTTTTAGTAATTAATCACGAAAAACGTATTTTTTCCGATGAGTGAGTTAAAGTGGTATGTACTCCGAGCTGTGGCCGGACAAGAAAAGAAAATTAAATCTTATCTTGAAACTGAAATTGCACGGCATAATTTGTCAGACCACATTTCTCAAGTAATAATACCTTCTGAAAAAGTGTACGAAATTAGAAATGGGAAGAAGAAGGTACGGGAAAAAAATACATTGCCTGGCTATGTGATTATTTCTGCTAATGTTGAACATCCAGAAGTGATGCATACCATTACAGGAATTCCAGGAGTGTTAGGTTTCTTAGGGAACGAGAATAAGCCAGGAACTTCGAGTAAAATACCTGTTCCACTTCGTCAATCTGAGATAAATAGAATCTTAGGTAAGATGGATGAAGAAGCAGAGCAAGGTGAAAAGCTGGAAACTCCGTTTATAGTTGGAGAGACAGTTTTAGTAATGGATGGTCCATTCAAATCTTTTAAAGGTACAGTAGAAGAGGTTTTTGAAGAGAGAAAAAAGCTCAAAGTAATGGTTAAGATTTTTGGTCGGAATACGCCGGTTGAGCTTAGTTATGTTGAAGTGGAGAAAGAAGAGTAATGTAAAAGATTATTTGGATTTATTGTTTGACTGTTACGCCTCAATATATAAGAAGATAAAAGATATATCTAATCTTTCAACCTTCTTTTGCAGTGCACTAAACATGTGAGCTTCCAACACATAAGATAGTGCGAAGTTAGAGAGTTTGATAAAGGAGTGTGACCTTCTTATTTAAAAATACTCTCTTAGCATTTATGATGCGAATCAGTATGTTCCTATTCGCTTAAACTTATTTCAAAAAAATGGCAAAGGATATTGCTGGATACTTGAAACTGCAGGTAAAAGGGGGACAGGCAAACCCTGCACCGCCAATTGGTCCTGCATTGGGTAGTAAAGGTATCAATATCATGGAGTTTTGCAAACAATTCAATGCAAGAACTCAAGATAAAATGGGACAAGTAGTTCCTGTTTTGATTACTTACTACACTGATAAATCTTTCGAATTTGTTCTTAAAACTCCTCCTGCAGCTGTATTGCTAATGGATGCTATTAAGATACAAAAAGGTTCTGCTGAACCTAACCGTAAAAAAGTAGGCTCTGTTACCTGGGAACAGGTAAAGAAGATTGCTGAAACAAAAATGCCTGATTTGAATGCTTTGACAATTGAATCTGCAATGAAAATGATTGCAGGTACTGCCAGAAGTATGGGTATTACGGTTTCAGGGACAGCTCCTTGGGAAAGTTAATTTAAATTTTATACAAACGGAAGAATTACCGCAATCTTCTGGAAAACCTGAAAATAATGGGAAAGTTAACTAAAAAGCAAAAAGAAGCACGGTCTAAATACGATTTGAGCAAAGCGTACTTGTTAGCGGAAGCTGGAAAAATTGTAAAAGACATTACTTATACTAAGTTTGACGCTTCTGTTGATATTGATATTCGTTTGGGTGTAGATCCTCGGAAAGCCGACCAAATGGTTCGTGGGACAGTTGCTCTGCCACATGGAACAGGAAAAGAAGTTAGAGTATTAGTACTCTGCCCTCCTGATAAAGAAGCAGAAGCAAAAGAAGCTGGTGCAGACTACGTTGGTTTGGATGAGTACATTTCTAAGATTGAAGGAGGTTGGACTGATGTCGATGTAATTATTACTATGCCAACAGTAATGGCAAAAGTAGGTAAATTAGGTCGTGTATTAGGTCCTAGAGGTTTAATGCCAAATCCTAAGTCTGGAACTGTAACGATGGAAGTTGGAAAGGCAGTGAAAGAAGTGAAAGCCGGTAAAATTGACTTTAAAGTAGATAAAACCGGAATCGTACATACCAGTATTGGTAAAGTTTCTTTCTCTCCTGAGAAAATTGCTGAAAACCTTCAAGAACTGATGAATACAATCATGAGATTGAAGCCATCTTCAGCAAAAGGAACATATGTACAGTCAGTTTATATCTCGAGTACAATGAGTCCGGGCGTCCAAATTGACAAAACCAGTATTCAAGGTTTGTAATTGCAAGCCTTCTGATGTTAAACTATTTGATGACGATTAACCGTCGAGCTATAACATGACACGCGAAGAAAAAGCGGTTATTATTCAAGAATTAACCGAAAAATTTCAAGAGAAGCCTTTCTTTTATATCATGGATGCCTCTGGCATGACCGTGGCGCAAGTAAATGCTTTTCGTCGTATGTGCTTTGATAAAGGTATTGAATACCGTGTGGTAAAAAATACTCTTATCAGAAAAGCACTGGAACGTATTGAAGGGGATTTCACTCCTTTTAATGATACTGTACTGACAGGATTTTCTGGAGTTCTATTTTCAAATGAGTCAGGTAAAGCACCTGCTGTTTTGATTAAAGAGTTTCGTAAAAAATCTGGTAAAGATAAGCCCGTATTCAAAGGTGCTTCTGTTGATGCAAGTCTTTTCATTGGCGAAAGCAGCCTGGAGACTCTGTATACACTGAAATCCAAAAACGAACTTATCGGGGAAATCGTTGGCTTACTACAATCTCCTGCCAAAAATGTTGTATCTGCTCTGCAAAGTGGTGGAAACAAACTGGCTGGTATTGTCAAAACTCTTCAGGAGAGAGAAGGATAAGCTACAGTATCTTAGCCTGAAACTTCAGGCATTTAAAAAAATCTATCAATTAAATCATTCACTATTAATTTTATAAAACAATGGCAGATTTAAAAGCATTTGCTGAACAGTTGGTTAACTTAACTGTTAAAGAAGTAAACGAATTAGCTCAGATTCTGAAAGATGAGTATGGTATCGAACCTGCTGCTGCTGCTGTAGCTGTAGCAGCTGCTCCTACTGGAGAAACAGGTCCTGCTCCTGAAGTAAAAACAGCTTTCGATGTTATCCTGAAAAATGCAGGTGCTAACAAACTGCAAGTTGTTAAATTAGTAAAAGACCTTACTGGTCTGGGATTGAAAGAAGCGAAAGAATTAGTTGACGCTGCTCCAAAACCAGTAAAAGAAGGTATTGCTAAAGACGAAGCAGATGCTTTAGTGAAACAATTACAAGAAGCCGGTGCTGAAGTAGAATTAAAATAATCTATCTATATATCGGTCTGAGGGAAGAGGCCTGCCTTTAAAAGTCAGGTCTTTTTCCTATTTGTATTATTTAAAAAATGTCACTCTTGTTATATTGAAAGAGCAGATCAGACAGGCTTTGGGTTCATTAGATACTATTTTTTAAAAAATCGGGTGAGTTTTTTGAGAAAAAGATGAAATTGGGAACAATTTTTGCTAAGTAGCCGTTTTATTAGTCGTACCCTCCTGTATTAATCTCCTAACTTAAACATATAAGGCCTTGACTACCAATCGTTTGAACAATCGTATAAGTTTTGCCTCTACACGGCAGTTGGTAGATTATCCAGACTTTCTGGATATCCAATTGCAGTCATTTGTAGACTTTTTTCAGATTGAGACTGCTCCTGAAAAAAGGGCTCAAGAGGGGCTTTACAAGGTATTTATGGAGAATTTCCCGATTACTGATTCACGGGAGAATTTCAAACTAGAATTTATAGATTATACTATTGATCCTCCGAAATATTCGGTAGATGAATGTATAGACAGAGGTCTAACGTATTCTGTGCCCTTAAAGGCTAAATTAAGACTTTCTTGCAGTGACCCTGATAATGAAGATTTTGAGACCATTGAGCAGGAAGTATTTCTGGGCAATGTGCCTTACATGACAGAGAGAGGGTCATTTGTAATTAATGGAGCTGAGCGGGTAATTGTATCTCAATTGCACCGTTCTCCAGGTGTGTTCTTCTCTATGAGTAAACACACAAATGGTACTAAATTATATTCTGCCAGAATTATTCCTTTCAAAGGATCCTGGATTGAATTCTCGACAGACGTAAACAACGTAATGTATGCATATATTGATCGGAAGAAGAAATTTCCGGTAACTACATTGTTACGTGCTATTGGATTTGGTTCTGATAAAGAAATATTGGATTTATTCGGTCTGTCTGAAGAGTTGCCTGTAAATAAAGCTACTCTTAAGCGTATGGTTGGACGTAAGCTGGCTGCACGGGTATTACGTACATGGACAGAAGACTTTGTAGATGAAGATACTGGAGAGGTTGTCTCTATTGATCGTAATGAGGTCTTACTGGAACGTGATCATGTAGTAAAAGAAGGTGATTTAGACATAATACTGGACTCAGAATCCAAGGTTGTAATTGTACATCGCGAAGATGTAAACGTGGCAGATTACAGTATTATTTACAATACATTACAAAAAGATAACTCAAACTCTGAAAAAGAAGCGGTTGAGCAAATTTATCGTCAGTTAAGAAATACAGAAGCACCAGATGAACAAACAGCTCGTGAAGTAATTCATAGTTTGTTTTTCAGTGATAAACGTTATGATCTTGGTGAAGTTGGTCGATATAGAATTAATAAAAAACTAAATTTGGAAATCTCATCTGAGGTTAGAGTTTTAACAACAGAAGATATTGTCTCTATTGTTAAGTATCTAATTGGCTTGATTAATTCTAAAGCCCTTGTTGATGATATTGACCACTTAAGTAATCGTCGGGTGCGTACAGTAGGAGAGCAATTATATGCGCAGTTTGGTGTTGGTTTGGCTCGTATGGCACGTACAATAAAGGAACGTATGAACGTACGGGACAATGAGGATTTCAAACCTGTTGATCTAATTAATGCTCGTACCTTATCATCTGTAATTAACTCCTTTTTTGGAACAAATCAGTTATCTCAGTTTATGGATCAAACCAATCCATTATCTGAAATAACGCACAAACGACGTATGTCAGCTCTTGGGCCAGGCGGTTTATCCCGTGAGCGTGCAGGTTTTGAGGTGCGTGACGTTCACTATACACATTATGGACGTTTGTGTACTATTGAAACTCCAGAAGGTCCAAATATTGGCTTGATCTCTTCTTTGTGTGTGCATGCTAAGATCAATAGCATGGGCTTCATTGAAACACCTTACCTAGAGGTTGACAATGGAAAGGTAAAAGTAGAGCAGGAACCTATTTATCTGACTGCTGAAGAAGAAGATACACACTACATTGCACAGGCTCGTGTAGCAGTTGATGAGAAAGGTAATTTCCAAACTGATAAAGTGAAGACTCGTTATGAAGGTGATTTTCCTGTTGTAGAACCAGAGAAAATTACTTACATGGATGTTGCCACCAATCAGATTGTATCTGTTGCCGCATCTTTGATTCCATTCCTAGAACATGATGATGCGAACCGTGCATTGATGGGATCAAACATGCAACGTCAGGCTGTACCTTTGTTACGTCCAGAAGCGCCGATTGTTGGTACAGGTCTGGAAGGTCGTGTAGCCCGTGACTCTCGTGCATTGGTAGTGGCTGAAATGAATGGTGTCATTGAGTTTGTTGATTCTACTAAGATTGTCGTACGCTATGATCTGACAGATAATCAGCGTCTAGTAAGCTTTGATGAAGAGCTTAAAACCTATAATCTGATCAAATTCCGTCGTACAAACCAAGATACTTGTATCAATCTTAAACCTATTGTCTTTAAAGGACAACGTGTTGTTAAAGGTGATATTCTTTGTGAAGGATACGCGACTCAGAAAGGAGAACTTGCTTTAGGACGTAACTTAATGGTTGCCTTCATGCCTTGGCAGGGATATAACTTTGAGGATGCAATTGTAATTTCTGAAAAAGTTGTTCGCGAAGATATCTTTACTTCTTTACACATTGAGGAATTTGAACTTGAGGTTCGGGATACTAAACGTGGTGAAGAAGAACTGACTTCCGAAATACCTAATGTAAGTGAAGAATCAGTTAAGAATCTGGATGAGAATGGTATTATTCGTGTAGGTTCAGAAGTACGCGAAGGCGATATTCTGATAGGTAAAATCACACCGAAAGGAGAATCTGATCCAACACCTGAGGAAAAACTACTTCGGGCGATATTCGGAGATAAAGCTGGTGATGTGAAGGATGCTTCTATGAAGGCACCTCCATCTTTAAAAGGCGTTGTTATTGATACCAAATTGTTCTCTCGTCCAAAGAAAGATAAAGATGGTCGCGAAAAAATGAAGAATGAGGTGAAAACCTTAATGAAGAAGTATAGTCGCGATCTGAATTCTGTAAAAGATGTGATGGTCGAGAAAATGGTTCAGTTACTGGATGGCAAAACCAGCCAGGGAGTGAAGCATAAGTTTGGAGATGAGGTAGTGTCTAAAGGTGTGAAGTTCTCTCGTCGTAATATTGTAGAAAACTTATTCCCTGATAAAAATATCTATCGGGATGAGAGTTCATATAATGTTCCGGAAGAGGTAAATTTATTGTCTGATCTGACGCTGGAGAATTGGAGTAATGAATCTGAAGCCAATGCATTATTGGAAGATCTGGTTAAGAATTACAATAAGAAGCGGAATGAGATTTCTGCCAGATTTAAACGTGAGAGATTTACATTAGAAGTTGGAGATGAATTACCTGCAGGTATTGTGCAATTGGCAAAAGTGTATGTTGCTAAAAAACGCAAGCTGAAAGTAGGTGATAAAATGGCTGGTCGTCACGGTAACAAAGGGGTTGTTGCCCGGATTGTCCGTGAAGAAGATATGCCATTCTTGGCGGACGGAACAGCTGTAGACATTGTGTTGAATCCGCTTGGGGTACCTTCTCGTATGAACCTTGGACAGATCTATGAAACAGTATTAGGCTGGGCTGGAAGAAAACTAGGTAAAACCTATGCTACTCCAATTTTTGATGGTGCTACTGAAGAACAGGTATTAACCGAGTTAAGAGATGCTGGCTTGCCTGATTTTGGACGTACATATCTTCACGATGGTTTAACAGGACAAAGATTTGACCAACCTGTTACAGTTGGTATTATCTATATGTTGAAACTGGGTCACTTAGTGGATGATAAGATGCACGCTCGTTCAATCGGACCTTATTCATTAATTACACAACAACCATTGGGTGGTAAAGCACAGTTTGGTGGTCAGCGTTTTGGTGAGATGGAGGTTTGGGCATTAGAAGCATTTGGTGCTTCTCATATTCTACAGGAGATTCTGACTGTAAAATCAGATGATGTTGTAGGACGTGCTAAAGCTTATGAAGCTATTGTAAAAGGTGAAAACATGCCGAAACCAAATATTCCTGAATCATTCAATGTATTGGTTCATGAATTGCGTGGTCTTGCATTAGAGATCACATTGGAATAATTGTTTTACGCAGAGTCTGACTGTCATTTCAGACTCTGCGTTGATCTTATCCTATATAAGAAGGAATCATAGTCATAAGCTTCTTTTAAGGATTGCAGGGTTTTAAACATGTATTGTCGCCCATAATTATATTCCTAACCTATGGCTTTTAGAAAAAATAAAAAAATCAACGCAGACTTCTCGAAGGTCACGATTAGTCTTGCCTCTCCACAATCCATTCTGGATAGTTCTTATGGTGAGGTGACACAGCCTGAAACCATTAACTACCGGACATATAAACCCGAAATGGGAGGGCTTTTCTGCGAACGGATTTTCGGACCAGTAAAAGACTGGGAATGTCATTGCGGTAAATACAAAAGAATTCGTTATAAAGGTATTATTTGTGATCGTTGCGGAGTTGAAGTAACGGAGAAGAAAGTTCGCCGTGAACGCATGGGACACATTGAACTGGTTGTACCTGTAGCTCATATCTGGTATTTCCGTTCATTACCTAATAAAATAGGTTATCTGTTAGGTTTACCAACTAAAAAACTTGATCAGATTATCTATTATGAAAGATATGTTGTTATCCAGCCAGGAGTAAAAGAAGAAGAAGGTGTAAAACAACTGGATTTCCTGACAGAAGATGAATATCTGGATATTCTGGATAAGCTTCCTCGTGAAAATCAATTGTTACCAGATGAAGATCCTCAGAAATTCATCGCTAAGATGGGTGCTGATGCATTAGAAATGCTTCTCTCCAGAACTAAGCTGGATGACTTGTCTTATGAGCTTCGTCACGTAGCATCTACAGATACTTCTCAACAACGTAAAGCAGAAGCTTTAAAACGTTTGAAAGTAGTAGAAGCATTCCGGGATGCAAATACACGTATTGAGAACAGACCTGAATGGATGGTTATCCGTATGGTACCTGTAATTCCACCGGAGCTTCGTCCGTTAGTACCTTTGGATGGTGGTCGTTTTGCAACTTCTGATTTGAACGATCTATATCGCCGGGTAATTATTCGTAACAACCGATTGAAGCGTTTGATTGAAATCAAAGCTCCTGAAGTTATTTTACGTAATGAGAAGCGGATGTTACAGGAAGCTGTTGACTCTCTGTTCGACAACTCTCGTAAAGTAAATGCTGTTCGTTCAGAAGGAAACCGTGCACTGAAATCACTTTCTGATATGCTGAAAGGTAAGCAGGGTCGTTTCCGTCAAAACTTGCTAGGTAAACGTGTTGACTATTCTGGTCGTTCCGTTATTGTGGTAGGACCTGAACTGAAATTACATGAGTGTGGTCTGCCTAAAGATATGGCTGCCGAGTTATTTAAGCCATTTATTATTCGCAAACTGATTGAGCGGGGAATTGTTAAAACTGTAAAATCAGCGAAGAAAATAGTTGATAGAAAAGATCCGGTTGTTTGGGATATCTTGGAAAATGTACTGAAAGGGCATCCGGTTCTGCTAAACCGTGCTCCTACATTGCACCGTTTAGGTATTCAGGCATTCCAGCCAAAACTGATCGAAGGAAAAGCAATTCAGTTGCACCCTCTGGTAACCACAGCATTCAACGCTGACTTTGACGGTGACCAGATGGCGGTACACGTACCACTAGGTCAAGAGGCAATTCTGGAAGCATCTTTATTGATGCTGGCATCTCATAATATCCTGAACCCTGCTAACGGTGCTCCAATCACAGTACCTTCTCAGGACATGGTATTGGGATTATATTATGTAACCAAAGGACGTAAACATACTCCTGAATATCCTATCGCAGGCGAAGGCTCTATCTTCTATTCTGCAGAAGAGGTAATTATTGCTGTTAATGAAGGCAAGTTATCTAAGCATGCCAATATTAAAATTCGTACAAAAGTACGGAATGAAAATGGCGAACTGGAAACGAAAATTATAGAGACGGTTGCCGGTCGTGTTTTGTTTAACCAAGCTGTTCCAGAAGAAGTTGGATATATTAATGAATTGCTAACCAAAAAGAAACTACAGCAAATCATTGGTCATGTCTTCAAAACAGTAGGTATGTCTCGCACTGCCAAATTCTTGGATGATATCAAGGAACTTGGTTTCCAGATGGCATTCCGTGGTGGTTTATCAATTGGATTAAATGACGTGAAAGTGCCAGAGGCGAAAGCAAAACTAATTGATAATGCAGTTGGTGAAGTAGACAATGTTTGGAATAACTACTTGATGGGTCTTATCACTGATAACGAACGTTATAACCAGGTAATTGATATTTGGACTCGTGTAAATACTCAGATTACAGAGTCTTTGATGAAACAACTGGAAGGTGACCAGCAAGGATTTAACTCCATCTATATGATGATGCACTCTGGCGCACGGGGTTCTCGTGAACAAATTCGTCAGTTAGGTGGTATGCGGGGTCTAATGGCTAAGCCCCAGAAAAACTTGCAAGGTTCTGTAGGGGAGATTATTGAAAACCCAATCATTTCAAACTTCAAAGAAGGTCTGGATGTATTGGAGTACTTTATCTCTACACATGGTGCTCGTAAAGGTTTAGCCGATACTGCATTGAAAACCGCTGATGCTGGTTATCTGACTCGTCGTTTGGTGGATGTGGCTCAGGATGTAATCATTAACGAAAGTGATTGTGGTACATTACGTGGTATAGTCGTAACAGCTCTTAAAGATAACGAAGATATTGTTGAACCACTATCTGAACGTATCTTGGGACGTGTTACTGTACATGATGTATTTGATCCAATCACAAATGAACTGATTATTGCTTCTGGTGAACAGGTAACAGAAGAAATCGCTACACGTATTGATCAAACAAGTGTAGAGGCTGTTGAGATTCGTTCAGTATTAACTTGTGAAACTCGTCAGGGCGTATGTGCGAAATGTTACGGACGTAACCTAGCTTCTGGTCGTATGGTTGAAAGAGGTGAAGCGGTTGGTGTTATTGCTGCTCAGTCTATCGGTGAACCAGGAACACAGCTTACCCTTCGTACCTTCCACGTCGGTGGTGTGGCGTCAAACATTTCTTCGGATGCAAACATCAAAGCTAAATTTGATGGGGTGATCCAATTCGAAGAACTGCGGACTATCACTACAGTTAACAACGAAGGTGAGAAAGTAAACGTTGTAATGGGACGTTCAGGTGAGATCAAAATTATGCAGGAAGGTACTGATAAAGTATTGATCAGTAACCACGTACCATATGGTGCATTCCTAAAAGTGAATGATGGTGAGAAAGTGAAACGTGGTGATGAACTTTGTTTCTGGGATCCATATAACGCTGTAATATTGTCTGAACTGGATGGTACTGTTCAGTTTGAATCGATTGAAGATGGTGTGACCTTCCGCGAAGAGTCTGACGAACAGACTGGTTTCCGTGAAAAGGTAATCATTGATACAAAAGATAAGACGAAAAACCCTGCAGTAGGGGTATATACTAAAGACAAAGAAGGTAAGTCATATAACATGCCAGTAGGTGCTCACTTGGCCGTTGAAAACGGATCAACTGTACGTGCTGGACAGGTACTTGCGAAAATTCCTCGTGCAATAGGTAAAACTCGTGACATCACGGGTGGTCTGCCTCGTGTAACGGAATTGTTTGAGGCACGCAACCCTTCTAATCCTGCTGTTGTAAGTGAAATTGATGGTGTTGTTACTTATGGAGGTATTAAACGTGGTAACCGTGAGATCTTTATCGAATCCCGTGATGGTGTTCGTAAGAGATATATGGTGCCATTGTCTAAACACATCCTGGTACAGGATAATGACTTCATTCGTGCAGGTGCACCACTTTCGGATGGGGCAATTACACCTTCCGATATTCTGGCTATCAAAGGTCCAACTGCTGTGCAGGAATATCTAGTAAATGAAATTCAGGAGGTTTACCGCCTACAAGGTGTGAAGATCAACGATAAGCACATCGAGTGTATTGTACGCCAGATGATGCAAAAGGTTGAAATCATTGAGGCAGGTGATACTAACTTCTTACCTGGTCAATATGTGGATCGTTTTGAATTCCGTGAAGCAAATGATCTGATTATGAATATGAAGGTAGTTTCAGATGCAGGTGATTCTGAAAACCTGAAGCCTGGACAGATTATTTCTTCCCGTCGTTTGCGTGATGAAAACTCAAGTCTGAAACGTCGCGACTTACGTCTGGTAGAAGTAAGAGATGCTGATGCGGCGGTTTCTCAGCCGACATTGCAGGGTATTACACAAGCCTCTCTGGGTACAGAAAGCTTTATCTCTGCTGCATCGTTCCAGGAAACAACTAAGGTATTGAGTGAGGCTGCTGTGCGTGGTAAAGCAGATCAATTGATTGGTTTGAAAGAAAACGTAATTGTTGGCCACTTGATCCCTGCTGGTACTGGTATGCGTCGTTATCAAAACCTGATTGTTGGTTCTCAGGAAGAATTGGAAACAATGACTACTGCCAAAGAACGTCAAACCAGTTCTCGCCGTCGTGAGCTTCAGGACTAATCTAATCTATAAAATAGATTGATAAAATATAGTTAAAAGAGTTATGGGATACTTCTCATAACTCTTTTTTTTAAGGATAGGGCATTCAGTAATTAGGAGAAATTTATATCTTTTCTTCCAGAAGCAGGGCGATATTTCTATCTTGTGGCTTGAAACTGATAAGTTGTTAGCGAAGGAGATAATCTAAAAATATATCATTTGTAAACTTGTATCGATTATGGCTGATAAAAACAACCCGGAAGAAGAAAACCAACTTAATATCGAACTGTCGGAGGAAATGGCAGAGGGTGTATATTCCAATTTGGTGATGATTGCTCATTCTAATAGTGAATTTGTGCTAGACTTTATTCGTATCATGCCAGGAGTGCCTAAAGCCAAGGTAAAATCTCGTGTCATAATTACTCCTGAACATGCTAAACGATTATTAGCCGCACTAAAAGATAATGTAAGGAAGTACGAAGATGCGTTTGGAACAATCCGACAGACTGAAGAAGGTTTTACATTACCTATGAGTTTTGGTGGAAAAATGGGAGAAGCGTAATCAAAATATCTATATTGCAAATAGAAAGGCCTGATAAGTTGGAACTTATCAGGCCTTTCTATTTGCAAAGATGGTTACTTATCATATAATTTGCTATTAAGATTATATAATCTGTTTTCCATGCCTTTACCACCTCTGAACTGTCCCTCTTGTGGAGCAATGCTGGAGTTAAAGTACCGCCATTCCAAAATGGTAGTTTGTAAGTATTGTGGTCAGACAAGTTATCTCAATGTAGATAGCCTATTCACAGTTGGGTCTCCAATCGTACTGGTAGATTATGGATCTGTTTTATCTGTAGGGAAGAGAGGGAAGATAAAAAATAAGCCTTTTGAAGTAGTAGGCAGATTGCGATTTGATTATGAAGATGGATTCTGGGATGAATGGTTGCTCATAATGGATAACGAAGCCGAAATCTGGTTGCAGGAAGATGAAGGAGAATTTGTTCTTTTTCGAAAGAAAAACCTTTCAGACCCTCCTCAATATACAAGTCTGGTTGTAGGATCAATAACGGCAATAGAGACAGACGATGTTTTTCTTACAGAGAAAAACAAAGCAGTTATCAATGGAGGAGAAGGTGAATTACCTTTTCAGGTAGTTGCAGGCGAAAAAGCTGATTATGTAGATGGGATTGTTGTAGGTAAGAAATTGATTGCTAGTCTGGAGTATATGCCGGATGGTGTTGTATATAATGTGGCAGAGCCTTTGACTATGAAAGATTTTCTGTTTAACTAATCCGACAATCTGTGCAATATGAACAAAATTATTATAGTAGCCCTTTTAATGGTACAGATTATTCTCTGTAGCTGTGACAATATACAAACGAAAAAAGAAGCGGCTATAGCCTCCATACATTATGATACTGTTAACTTTGGCAGTTATTATAATGTACCCATGGATTCTGCTTTCTTCTTTTCTATAAAAGATACTAAAAATACCGAGCTGTCAGATTTTACAGTAGATAGTGCTTATGTGATTACCGTAAGTCTAAAAGGAAAACAGGATATTCCGTTTCGCTTAATCTCATTGAATAAAAATGTAGAGGTGAAACCTATCCAGACAAATGAGAACAAGTATCAGTTGAATATACAACAACGTGTGCCTACTGCTGATAAATATTATGCGAAGCTGGCAGTAATACCGCCTGATAGTACTCGATACATTTTCAGAAACAGATTCTGGCTTGATTCGACGAAATCAAAGTTTGAGGAGGGCACGATGGAAGTAGATACAATTTGTAAACTTACCTATAAGATAAACGCCGATAAGTAGCAATAGTCCTAAGAAGGGTGTTAAAAATCCATGGCATCAATTAAACCACAGTCATATTTTCAAACAATAAAGCAATTCCGGTGTACTAACTGCGGTGGTGAGATTTCATTGATTAACACTCGTACACGTTATATCGGTTGTCAATACTGTGGAGCCGTTGTAGATGCTCGTTCAGAAGCACATCAGGTCATTGCTAAGCTAAATCAACCATCCAAATACCCTCCAAAGTCTTTCATTCGTTTGGGAATGCAGGCAAGATTTGATGGGATCAAATACCAGGTATTGGGGCGTACATGCTGGCGGTCAGTGTACAAGGAATATTGGAAAGATGAAGATGGGAGTGGCTATTCTGACGAAACCTGGAAATACGATGAGTGGGTTCTGATGAGTGAGTATCAAACTTTTTTTTATCTGATAGAAGATGAAGAAGGATATGCTATTTCAACCTCAATAGTACCTGTATACCCTAACCTGCTTTTAAATCTAAAAATTAAAGATTTCTACTCCAATAGTATCCGGCAGGTACAGGAATATGGGAATTCGGAAGTCGTGTTTTTCGAAGGTGAATCTACTTACCAGATACATACGGGAGATAAAGTTCAGTTTACGGAATATGTGGCAGGTAATTCTTTTATTGTAGAAACAAGATTGGATAATACAGGTACTGCGAAGGAGATCGAATTTTTTGAGGAAACGAGAATTAGCCGAAACCAATTGCTGACCGCGTTTGAAGGCAACCCGGAAGTTGACAAACTCTTGCAGTTACGTACTCAGCGACGTGCAAATAATAAATTCTGGTTAAAGACATTTGGCTTTGCAGGGATAGTCTTTTTGCTTTTATTGTTTTATTCGCTGGGCTCTGGAAATCAAATATTTACACAGAAATTTGTGATTCCACAAGCGTTGGATTCCAATAAGATCAGTGAGACTCCCGAGCTACTTACTTTAATCCGGCCTTTTGAGGTTCAGCCAGGGATAGTTAAACTGGTATTATCTGCTTCTTTTCCTGATAATAGTGATGCATGGGTAGGACTAGAACTACAAGACAGTAAAGGAGAAATAGCTAATGTATTAGATGATAATTTTTTTCAGGAATCAGGTACAGAATATTGGCAGGAAGATGGTGAGAGTGGCTGGGAAGACTGGGAGGAGTCTGAAAGAGAGAAAGAAGCTTATTATCGGGTAGAACAAACCGATACATATTCGGGGAAAGTATATGTGATACCTAATGCCAAAGGTGATGTGACTGTGCAGTTTACTGTATTTCAGGGTAGTATACTAAGTAGATACTTTATGATTGCCGCTATTTGTTGTGGAGTAGGTTTTGTAATTATGGTGTTAGCTGGCATAAGAGATTGGAATGTGATGTAGATAGTAAATAGATTTAACACAATTATGTACTTATGCAAACATTTACAAGAATACTTATTGTAAGCGGATTGGCTATTATGTTGGTTGTGGCATACCTGGCTTCTATAAAAGGCTATGGTTTGACAAGAATGACAGATCCAAAGATTCAGGAAGAGATTCGGAAAAATAATGGAAGTATACGGTATTTTCAGGGGCGTAGTATTAGGGGTGGTGGACCTCGATACGGTAAATAGAATAATAGCAGTATAAGCAAAACTATTCATGTCAGATACCTTTACCGAATATAGGAAGTATCCATCTGTTGAACATGCTCAGAGTTTTCTGGATTTATTGGAAGATAATGAGATAGGATATCATGTTGAGAAAACAGCTCCATCTTTTGATGTAACATTTGCTCAAAATCAACTAGGTGAAGACATTGTCATTAAACTAAAGTCTTCCGACTTTGAAAGAGCGAATGAACTTCTTGAAAAAGTAGCTATAGAAACCTATAATACAATTGAAAAAGATTATTACCTTTTTGAGTTTACAAATGAGGAGCTTATGGATATTGTAGCCAGGCCTTATGAATGGAATCTATTTGACTATCAATTAGCTCAGCAAATCCTGAAAGAAAGAGGAAAGTCAATACCTGTTGAACTGACAACTGCTCTCAAAAGGAGTAAAATAGAAGAACTGGAAAGAATAGAACCTTCTCCTGTACCCTGGATATGGGCTGGTTATATACTTTCGATAGTGGGTGGATTATTAGGTTTTTTTATAGGGTGGCATTTACTGGCATCCAATAAGGTTCTTCCTAATGGTAAAAGAATAAAAATGTATGATTCTGCAACCCAGCTTCATGGAAAACGCATAATGATAATTGGAGGGCTCTGTATTATCATTTGGCTTATCATCCGATTAACGATAACTTTTTATATATAAAATCTTTTATCATGTATACACTGCTTACAATCTTACTTCAGGCTCCCGGATTTTGGGAGAAAGGTATCATGGGCACAATCATCTACAGTGTCATTGGACTAATTATGTGCGTAATAGGGTTTAAGGTAGTAGATTGGTTAATTCCAGGACATTTGGCACGACAGATTGCAGAAGAAAAAAACATAGCTGCAGCTTTGGTTGCCGCTGCCTTGATTTTAGGTATCTGCATTATTATTGCCGCCGCCATAGCAGGATAGCTAATCATTGGTGGCAGAACCTCTTTAAAAATGAATATAGAAAATCAGGCTGAAGAAGATAAGACAAAAAATCAAAATAAGTTAACAGCTGCCGTGCTGCCGGTCTTGCTGGTGTCTGTTTTTATTATTGCCACCTGTGGCATTTTGTATGAATTACTAATAAGCAGCATTTCTACCTATTTTTTAGGAAGTAGTATTCTACAGTTCTCTCTGACAATTGGTTTTTTCATGTCATTTATGGGAGTAGGATCATTTTTATCAAAATACATTCATTCAAAACTCCTGGATCAGTTTGTTACTATTGAGATTATTCTGGGAGTGCTTGGCGGCTTCTCTGCCTTTATTCTTTACCTCTCTTATTCTCTCACAGAAAACTATCATCTGATTGCCTTTACTTTAATCAGTTTGCTAGGCACATTGATAGGACTCGAAATACCATTAGTGACCCGAATAGTGCATAGCTATGCAAGCCTTAAAGATACAGTAGCCAAAGTGTTATCATTTGATTACATTGGGGCATTGTTGGCATCTATTATCTTTCCTTTACTGTTACTGCCTTATTTGGGAACAATGCGTACTTCTTTTTTGATAGGCATACTAAATCTGGCTGTAGCGGCATTTAATAGTCAGATATTCAGGAATGATCTGACCAGAGGCGTGTGGAAGCGTAATATCTCCATTGCTTTGATTTTGGTATTATTAGCTGGCTTTATTTATTCATTTCGTATTGTTAGTTTTTTCGAACAGTTTGTATACCAGGATGAAATATTAGTAACCAGACAATCTCCTTATCAACGTATTGTGGTAACCAAATGGCATCAGGATTATCGTTTGTATTTAAATGGACACTTGCAGTTTTCAAGTGCAGATGAATACCGTTATCATGAGCCTTTAGTACATGTGCCAATGGCATTATCGTATAATCATGAAAAAGTATTGGTACTAGGAGGAGGAGATGGATTAGCTGTCAGAGAGTTATTGCTATATAAAGATATTCAGCAAATTGATCTGGTAGATCTGGATAAGGCTATGACTGATCTGGGGCAACAACATCCTATATTTAGACATCTTAATAAGAACTCATTAACTAACAAAAAAGTAAGAATATTTAATGAGGATGCGTATAAGTTTATAGAAAAATCTACTGATATTTATTCTGTGATCATTATTGATCTGCCAGATCCTAGTGATCCGGGTTTAGGAAAATTATACTCCCGTGAATTTTATCAGCTACTTCAAAAGCGGTTGGCGATAGATGGAATTGTAGTTACACAAGCAACCTCGCCTTATTTTGCTACTGAGGCTTTTTGGTGTATTTCCCATACATTAGGAAATGTTTTTACAACTATAAAACCATACACAGTGTATGTGCCTTCATTTGGGCAATGGGGATTTGTATTAGCTTCGAATAAACAAAATAAAAGATTGAGTAAAAATACTGTGTACACAATCCAGCAAATGCTGAAAACCCAGCCCATGCGATTTCTGAAACCACAAATTGTACCTGGTCTTTTTGCTTTTGATCCGGATATGGCAGAACGTCCAACCCCTGTCAATACACTGGATACACAGATCCTTGTTCAGTCTTACGAAAAAAGTTTGCGTAACTGGGAATAAGAAAGCATAACAGAATGATAACGTAGTTACTTCACAGAGTTTGTTATGGTGAATCTATCTTCGCGCCTTTGATCATATTATTATCCGAACTTTATGAAAAAACAGGCTCTTTATCTTCTTTTCTGCTTACTATCTCAGGTGCTATTCGCACAGATAAAGCCATTAGCCAATGCACATGCCCATAATGATTATGAACATACACGCCCACTTTTCGATGCACTGGAGCAAGGATTTACAAGTGTAGAGGCAGATGTATATCTTGTAAATGGTGAACTATATGTTTCGCATAACCCTCCAAAAGAGTTGGATACCAAACGAACATTGAAGGAATTATATCTGAACCCATTGCAGAAGATTGTAAAGAAGAATAATGGAAAGGTGTATGCTGTTTATACTGGGATTTTTTACTTAATGATTGATTTTAAAACTTCGGCTAACGAAACTTATGAACTCTTGAATGAGCAACTAACGAAATATCCGGAACTTCAGAACAATTCACATTTTGTTATTTTCATCTCTGGTAATCGTCCCATAGAAAAAATTCGTACTGATAAATCTGCGAAAGTAGGCTTGGATGGAAGACCTGCGGATCTGGGATTGAATATTCCTGTGAGCCAGATGCCTGTAATAAGTGATAGTTTTACAAATATTTGTAAATGGAATGGAAAAGGAGAGATACCAGAAACAGAACGTCAGAAACTGATCTCACTATCTCAAAAGGTTCATGCTGAAGGTAAGAAGTTAAGACTATGGGCAAGTCCGGATGATGCCAATGCCTGGAAGGTATTGATGGATGTAGGAGTAGATATGGTTAATACAGATAAACTGGCTGATTTAAGAAAATTTCTGGAAAAATATCAACCTGCTCACAATTGAAAGATTGATTTTTGTGTTTTGTAGGAAAATAGCTAATAATCTATGAAACGATCAACTATTTTCCTTTGTGTGAGTTTTTGTATGGGTGTTATTATGGGTAGTGCAGGCCAAGGCAATACTGAACAGTGGCCTGCTTTTTCCGCAGATCTAACTCCTCCAGCACCTGATTACTCTCGGGTTGAGTATTGGGCAGCTCTACCTTCTATAAAAGATAAAGCAGATGAAGTTCCCAAACGTAGTAAAGGGCTGAAAGATCTGCAGGCGGAAGCCAAAGCGGATGTATTTTTCGTTCATCCTACTATATATACCTATGAGCCAACAACAAAATATATCTGGAATGGTGATGTAACAGATGCAGAGCTAAATAAGAAAGTAGAAGAATCTACTATTCTTAATCAGGCATCAGTGTTTAATGCTGCTGGCAAAATATATGCTCCACGTTATCGGCAGGCACACTTCTTCTGTTATTATACATCTCAGAAAAAAGATGCTGCAAAAGCCTTTGATCTGGCATATAATGATGTGAAATCTGCATTTGAATATTACCTTACTCACTACAATCAGGGACGCCCTATTATAATTGCAGCGCATAGTCAGGGGACTCAGCATGCCAAACGACTGTTAAAAGAGTACTTTGATGGTAAACCTCTGCAGAAACAGTTAGTAATAGCCTATCTGATTGGGATGCCAATACCTGCTAACTATTTCAGTCAGATACGACCTGCTATTTCTGCCGAACAAACAGGGGGATTTGCTACATGGTGTACCTATGCAAAAGATTATTATCCATTAGAATATGAAAATGAACAGTATAAATCGCTTGTGGTAAATCCTTTGACATGGGATACAACATCTGTATATGCAGAGAGGAAGCTAAATAAAGGTGGGGTTGGATTAGGATATAAAATGACTAGTGTAGGTGTGGTAGATGCACAAAGACATGAAGGCATGTTATGGATAGGCAAACCTCATATTCTAGGGGCAGGTTTGCTACATACCAAGAACTGGCATGTAGCTGATTATAATTTGTTCTGGATGAATGTACGCGAAAATGCTGTACTACGTGTCGAAGCCTTCTTACGAAATTACTCAGGAAAGCTACCCTCAGAATGAGATATAATTTCATTCTGAGGGTAGCCCTCTTTACTGTTTGCGTTTTTTGTATTTGGCAAGTTGCAAATGCAGATCGTCGATCTGTTCAATCAGACCAGGCTGGTTAGGGCGAATCGTGTACAAAGTCTCTAGGGATTTTAAGGCTGCCCAGTGATCTCCAATCACAAGATAGATAGACGCCATACCTGAAAGTCCCCCAAAATGGCGTGGTTCTAATTTCAGCGTTTGTTTAATATCATCTATAGCCTTCTTAAAATCTCCACGTAAGTAGTAAGCCGTTGCTCGTTTATTCCAAGCTTCTGGATATTCAGGATTTCTTTGGATCATTCTGGCAAAAATACGTATTGCAGAGTCAAAGTTCTCATTTCGGAGAAAACGGCAACCTCGTTTCATCATTGTATTGATCTCATCAGAACCTCCTTCCATCCAGATATCCCAGATCATATCTTCAACAGCCTCAGCTTCATTTTCATTTTTTGTCGATTTTAATATTGTAAACAGACTGTCAAGCATTTCGCCAGAATGAGATTTGTTAGGGTACAACATAGGCAAGTTGTGTTTGGAGGTTGATAACTAATAAGATGAAAAAGTATCTGTAGTTTGTTACTCGTATCAGCGCCAGACTAAAAATATAAAGTTGAATAATGAATGAAAGGCTATCCGGTAATTATAATTACCAGTGCACATTTACAGCCTTACATCTATACAGATTAAGTGTATTGTATGGTTTTGGGCTTCTGCCAGTCGGCTCTGTTATATATAATTCTGTAACAGAGGTTTGAGGTACAAAATATTGCTTAGAAGATATTTCTCTGAGACGGTATACTATGCTTTAAAGCAAGAACATTAAGTTAGTATTAAAAAATTAAATTTCAAGTACTTAAAGCTTTATTTTTTGAAGTAGTCTGTTTGATCAGAATGTATAAGGACTAAAGCTATATAATTCATCTTATAGACATAGATTAGAGATCCAACTAACTTTCGTATAGTAGACTGGATCTCTAATCCATATTCATAGGATAAAGTGTCATAAAGGGATTGAAAAGCCTGAATAAGTATCTTTATGAGATAGGATCAAGTAGGTTAATTGTATAATTATCTTATCATATCTCAAGCTACTTTTTCAACAGGTTGTTGATTGGCTAGTGAGGCTACCCATTCATTATAGTTTTTCTCGATCCACCTTCCCAACAGATAGTTGACTGAAAGAGGTAGTGCGACACGTAAAAACCATGAGGTTCGTTTAGGAAATACAAGATTGATTGCGGCAAAGGAAAAGGTCTCAATCCCATACTTTAAAAGATTATGGGCAATCTGACTATCCAGTAATTTGGCAACGTTTGAATATGGATATTGTTCGATAACAGATCCAGACCCGGGCTGCGATGAGTGAATATCTTTCTGCTCTTCTGTCTCGGAAGCAAAACTGTGATTCTTCATATACAGTTCTATCTATAAATATTAATAATTTGTTCGGTTTGCTGTTTTCGTACAAAATAGTGACAGCTATTAAAAGGTAATGAGCAGGAGACGGTTGACTAATACCGTTATTGAGTTTGTAATAATCTGGGGTTGCTCTTCACTGGTATCTTAATTTCACGTACCGCAGCTCCAGGTTGTTCAGACGCATAAATAAAATTCTTATAACTTCTGCGAATCTTGTGTAATGCTATTTCCAGATCCCGGACTACATATGAATGGCAGTAGCCACGATGTTTGGAGTGAGTGTATATAGTTACTGCTTCTGTTACAGGATTAACAGAAAATCTTCCTACCCTACACCCTTTGTATACAATATAAGGATCATAAATAGCATAGCCTTTATTGATTAAGGCTTTACGCAGGACTTTCCATTGAATTGGCTTTTGCAATAACCAATCCAATACCAGTTTGATGGGCATTGTGAGGTTATTTCTCATATACTTACATATTATTAGATGAATAATTACACTAAAATTTCATGGAAGTGGTTTGTCGTCAATAGATTAGTAAACTAATGTGCCTTTGGATTTAAAAGTTGGTTTTCGTTTGTAACTTGTTGATATACAGCGTGTTTATGACATTTGGTATAAGCTGTGAATGCGTAAAATATTCTACATAAGCACAATTTTCTGATTAGGAAATATATACTATGGATTAGTCAGGTGAATGTCTTTCTACAATCTAGTGGAAATGAAATATAAAAAAAGAGCTACTCACTTAGTTAGTAGCTCTTCCATATAAAAATGTAATCCTATATCACTTATTTGAATGATATGTTTTGAACGCACATTATACAAATGCGGTAGAAGAATTGTTAGTGCAAGAAAGAAGAATAGAAATCAGGTATTCTGATTCTTAGTAGTAGGTACCTGTTAGTAAGTAATTAGTAACATAATCATGAATGCCTTCTTCCAGACTATGAAAAGCTTTGTCGTAACCTATAGATCTAAGTTTTCCCATGGATGCCTGAGTAAAGTACTGATACTTATCTCGGATATCTGCAGGAGTATCCACAAAGTCAATAGTTGAAGGAGTATTTAGTGCCTTAAAGGTATTGTTGGCAAGATCAAGAAAAGTACGGGCTTTACCGCTTCCCAGATTGTAAATGCCTGAGTCTCGTCGGCAATGCATTAAATAACTACAAACTTCAATCAGATCTTTTACATAGATGAAATCACGCATTTGTTCTCCATCTTTGAAATCAGGGTTATGAGATCTGAATAGTTTCATTTTACCAGAATTGCGGATCTGATGGAATGCGTGGAAAATGACTGATGCCATACGGCCTTTATGGTATTCATTCGGGCCATATACATTAAAAAATTTGAGACCTGCCCAGAAGAAAGGTTTTTTATCCTGTTCCAGTACCCATTTATCAAAATCGTTTTTAGAATCTCCGTAGGGATTCAGTGGCTTTAATAAAGGGATGATTGCTTCACTGTCTTCATATCCATGTTCTCCTAAGCCATATGTTGCAGCTGAAGATGCATAAACTAAAGGAATCTGGTATTCATAGCACCTCTGCCAGATAGTCTTGGAATAGTTGATATTTAGACGTTCAAATATAGACCAATCAAATTCGGTAGTATCTGTGCGGGCTCCAATATGAAAAAGAAATTCTACTTCTTCATAATTTTGGTCTAACCATTCAAAAAAATTGTCACGATGTACTCGTTCTTTTATTTTCTTACCTACAAGATTGCGGTTCTTTTCTTCGTTTGAAAAATCATCAACAGCTATAATGTAGTTGAAATTATCGGCATTCAGGCGGCTAATCAGGCAACTCCCGATAAACCCAGCGGCTCCCGTTACGATAATCATGAATAATAATTTTTTGAAAGTTAGGAAAAAAGATTGCTTAAAAAGTGAATGGCTTATACTAAAAAGAATAAAGCTTGAAGCTGTTCTAACTTTATAAACTATCAGTTGAGAAATAAAACATAAGTAGTTTTACCAAAGGTAATCGCAAATCTACAATAAAAAAATGAGAAGAACTGCAATATAATATTTATAAAAAATAGTATTTTTTGTAGTAATGAGGCCGTTTTTTGTTTTGAAGTATATTAACCATACTTTTGTAAATTATTTTAAATGAAATGGATCTGTAGTAAGCAATAATTCTGTTCTGAATAGTTTGCGATCTTTAGATAATATAAGTAATAGCTTGATTAATAGAGACTAAATAAGGAGTGTGATGATTTACATAACACGAAAAGAGCATTTTAATGCAGCACACAAATTGTACAATCCCAATTGGACAAAAGAGAAAAATGACGAAGTATTTGGACCATGTGCTAATGAGTATTTCCATGGACATAACTTTGAGTTAATCGTTACAGTAAAAGGGCGTCCTGATCCAGATACTGGATTTGTGATGGATATGAAGAAGTTAGGTGGATTAATGAAAGATTTAATCATTGATAAAGTAGATCATAAAAACCTGAACCTAGATGTGGATTTTATGAAAGGAAAAATGACCAGTTGTGAGATATTTATTGAAGAGATATGGAAAATACTCGCACCTGCTATTGAAACGGCTGCTCCTAACGCCAAGCTTCATAAATTGTTACTTATCGAGACTCCAAAAAACTTTGTAGAATATTATGGAGAGTAATGTATGGTAGATAGTGTGTTTTATAAGCTTATTCTATTTTTTCATACATTACTTGTGTCATTATGAAATATTATGTCATTGCAGGAGAACGTTCAGGTGATCTGCATGCTGCCAATCTCATTAAAGCAGTTGCACAAGAAGACAAACAGGCTGAGTTTCGGGGCTGGGGAGGCGAACAAATGGAGGAGGCTGGTGCATATTTGGTAACTCATTACCGAAATATGGCGTTTATGGGATTCTTGGAGGTAATAAAGAATCTAACCACCATCAGGAAGTTTATTAAAAAATGCCAGGAAGATATTCTTTTATGGAAGCCTGATGTAGTAATTCTTGTCGATTACGCCGGCTTTAATATGCGGATAGCAAAGTTTTGTAAACAGCATACTATCCAGGTATTTTATTATATCTCACCTAAAGTATGGGCATGGAATCAGAGCAGAGCCTATAAAATCAAAGCAACTGTAGATCGCTTATTTGTTATTCTACCCTTTGAGAAAGAATTCTTTAAGAAGTATGAATACGATGTTGACTATGTAGGGAATCCTTTGCTTGATGAAATTGCCGCCTTTAAACCTGAATCTGATTTTTTGGTAAAGAATAACCTCTCCGAAAAATCTGTTATTGCTCTTTTACCTGGAAGCCGGTATCAGGAAGTTGAAAAGATGCTATCCGTGATGCTTGATGCTGCCCAATTGCTAGATAAAGAAAAGAAGGGGCAATATCAATTTATTATTGCAGGGGTATCTAATCTTCCTAAAGCCTTGTATGAAGAAAAGATAGCCACATTAGAGAAAGAGCTAAATGTTAACGTAATTTATAATCAGTCCTATGATTTATTGTCTGTTGCGACTGCTGCTTGGGTAACTAGCGGGACTGCAACATTGGAAACTGCGTTATTTCATGTTCCACAGGTAGTTTGTTATCGTACAAGTGCATTTACCTATCAGATTGCTCGTTTACTTATTAAGATAAAATATATCTCTCTCGTAAACCTGATTGCGAATGAACCGGTTGTTGTTGAATTGATTCAAAATGAATTAACCACCCAAAAGGCTTTCAACGAATTGGCTAAACTTTTACCTGGAGAAAAAGCTCGACAACGCCAATTAGAAGGATATAATAAGGTAGATAAATTGATGGGAGAACCTGGAGCTTCACAACGAACCGCCAGATTGATGATGAAGTATCTTACGTCATCTACACAAAGCCAGTAAGATAAGTATCGACTGGCTTTGTGTAAAGAAAATTTATGATACTGTTTGATGGAACTGAATCAGACCTGTAATAGGATTGTCAATAATATTTTCGATATGAATATTTTTATCCTGAGCAACTTTAAGAAGGATATCCTGATAATGGAAGGCTATTGAACCTGTGAAGTGAATCGGATACTCCTGATAATTGGCAAACTTATTTACATAGCGTTTGATAAACGCGTCAAAACCGTTATAGATAAGTTGCTGAGAGTAAGGATGTGTAATATGGTCAGA
The DNA here is from genome assembly GCF_030068605.1 of Xanthocytophaga agilis. Taxonomy (NCBI): domain Bacteria; kingdom Pseudomonadati; phylum Bacteroidota; class Cytophagia; order Cytophagales; family Rhodocytophagaceae; genus Xanthocytophaga; species Xanthocytophaga agilis. The sequence goes on along the minus strand of NZ_JASJOU010000010.1, from coordinate 35,825 downwards.
TAAGAAACGGGAGAAAGACGCAAAGTAACTGCTTGGGAAATTACGTTTATAGGCGTATTCCAATACAGTTTCAATATTCAGATGGTATGTATCCTCAAATGCCTGATGTAAGTCTGCTGGCATTTCTTCATGGAAGAAGTGTTGAATAAGAGTTCTTCCTAGATACCCACCACTACCTTCATCTCCTAACCAGAAGCCTAAAGATGGACGTCCTGCAATAATATCAGATCCATCATAAAGACCTATATTTACGCCTGTCCCAATAATACAAATGATACCTGCTTTATGACCACTGAGAGCTCTTGCTGCTGCTAGCAGATCATGGCCAACATGAACCTGAGCATGCGAGAATAAACGGCTTACTCCTTCTTTGACAATGTTACAATTTGTCTCAGTTGAACATCCTGCCCCATAAAAATGAATTTCGTCAACGGCAGTTGTACCTAGTTGGGGAAGTAGTTGAGATGCTATCTCAGCATAAATTTGGTCTGCATCCTGATGATAAGGATTAAAACCGGCTGTTTTCGCCATTTTCACAGAGCCTTCTTCGGTTAGCAACCTCCAATCCGTTTTAGAAGAGCCGCTTTCAGCAATTAAGATCATTGGTATGAAATAAATAAGGGAGCAGAAGTACAATAATGTATTAAAAAAAAGCAATTCCTCCGCTAAAATAATAGCTTTTTTTTAATTAAGTGCTATCGTTCGTCGATAAAAGAAAAAAATTTCTTTTATCGACCTGTCATGATAAATTTTTTTATTATCAGCCTACTAATATACCAATAACCTCAAATTTATCAAAAACATTTTCGGTGTGTGGCGCATCTTCCATTTCTGGAGTCAGGTCCTGACCTGCCCAATGTTCATAATGCTTGCCATTTCGCCATAGTTTCGAAATGGTGACATCATAAATAAAGCCTCGATAGGCAACCCATATCTCAGGTTTATCCTGACCATTTCTAAGTGCTAGCTGTGAGCGAGTATATTCTTTAAGATCCTGCATGAATAGGAAGAATTATGAAAACGACATAAGGTTCTGATTTCATAATCCGGAGAGTTTATTGTTGGGATGTGATATAAGTATAGTCCTTTAAAATAGTTTGTAGAAACTCAAGATTCGATTGAGTGGTTTGTACATCAAGCAACGTTTGCAATTTAGCAGCCAGTGAGGATAGTAAGTAAGGATCGTTGCCATTGCGATGATATGTTTGTAGGGTCTCTCTGATGATTTCAATATCCCGATCACTCAAACGAACTACCTGAGGATATAAAGGCTGATAATTTGAATCAACTTCAGGTAGACGAGTCTGGGCTAACGTAACCCGTCGCTTCATAGTAATTACAGTCGTACCGGCAGCCATATCACCCAGACGCTGTCCCTGAGAACTAGTGCTTATGGTTATGATTGCAACTAATCCAATACCGCAGGGAAAATATACATCTATAATTCTTAGTAGCCAGCGTATTATATAGTTTCCTATTGTAGGTTGAGTTCCATCTAATCGCACCACTTTTATATTAAGAGCTCGTTTACCAATGGTTTGCCCATCCATAACTATCTCAAGTATCAGTGTGTAAAATAAGTTAGGTAAATTGAGAATCAACCAGAGTATGCTGACAAAATCGAAGTTAGCTACGGGAGAACTGCGATCCATAAGATTAGTAGCCATTCCAAAAAGCACAAGTAAAATAATAGAATAAGCTGTTCTGATTAGAGCATCAATAATGCCTGCAAGTAAACGGTCTCCTACACCCGCCGGCTGGTATTCAATAAATACATTCTGAGTAGTTTGAATTTGTATAGTGTTCATACTGTACTGGATAAGCAAGATGTGGTGTTAATATGTGCTATTGAATAGGACTAATATGTGCGATAAAGTGGATTGTCAAACAAAAATAGCCTAATACTTGAAAAAATCCTACGTCAGAGATGAATAGACATTTGCTTATGAGAGAAAATAAACCATTATTTGGTAACCTGTATATTTGCCTTTATCCAAAAAGATACATTTCTTACACGGTTTTGTATAGGTTAATGGTTACCAGCGAAATACTTTGGCCATTAAAATAGTATCTTTCCGGACTGACATACAATTAATATGAGAGAGGCCTCCTTTGTAAAACAAAATACTCCACGCTGGCAACAATTCGAGGAAATGTTAATTAGCCATCAGGCTAGTAATCCTGATCAGCTGGCAGAGCTTTTTGTTCAGTTAACAGATGATTTGTCCTACGCCCGTACACATTATCCAAATAGCCAGACAACTTTATATCTGAATAATCTTACAGCGAAAGTCCATCAATCTATTTATCGGAATAAGAAAGAAGATAAGGGCCGATTGATTCGCTTTTGGAAAGAAGAATTGCCTTTATTAATGTATGCTTCCCGCAAACAGTTATTATATTCGTTTCTTATATTCTTTATATCTGTAATTATTGGAGCTGTTTCAGCTGCTCATGATGATAGATTTGTGCGATTGATACTTGGTGATGGATATGTTGAGATGACATTGGATAACATAGAGAAAGGAGACCCTATGGGGATATATAAACAGGAAGGAGAAACCCTGATGTTTTTAGCAATTACTAAAAATAATATAATGGTTTCATTTATAACATTTGTATGGGGTGGATTTCAGGGAATAATGCCAGTATTTCTTTTGCTTTCTTTTGGAACAGGAATTTCATTGGTCAATAATGGAATAATGTTGGGGGCCTTTCAGTATTTCTTCTATCAAAAGGGATTATTACTGGAATCTGCACTTACAATATGGATACATGGTACATTGGAAATCTCTGCTATCATTATTGCTGGATGTGCAGGTATAGTAATGGGGAATGCTGTCTTCTTTCCTGGCACATATACCCGAATGGAGTCTTTTAAACGGGGTGCAATGACTGGGATGAAGATTGCCGTAGGAATAGTTCCTATATTTATCGTTGCTGGATTCCTGGAAGGCTTTGTTACCCGACATACGGAAATGCCTATTGTTTTGAAACTGGCTATTATTCTTACATCTGCCTTCTTTATAGCCTATTATTTCGTTATTTATCCTATGCAATTGCATAAGAAGCAACTAGCAATGAATATTGAAGAATAGAGTTGAATAGCTTCTACAAAAAAACTCATGAACACCCAGAAAATACAATTTCAGCAAATCCGTGACTTTGGACAGGTATTTAATGCCGGATTTGCATTTATGCGTGGGCACTTCTTTCGCATTTTTAGGTATCTGTTATCTATAGGTGGCCCTTTCCTGTTGGTAGGAGTAGGTGTAACAGCCTTACTAATGATTCGCATGCAAAGTTGGTCTACATCTGTTAATACAGGAGGAGGTGTTTTGCCGTTTGCATGGACAGATTTTGGAATTACATATCTGGTAAATCTTCTTTCCTTCTTTGTGGGGTTTGTAATGATAACAGCTGTTATAAATGCCTATATAAAACTATATATAGAGAGCCCTGAGGTGACTCCAAACATCCAGTTGGGAGATGTATGGAGTCAGGTCAGAAAAGATTTCTTCAGATTAGCTGGACAACTATTATTAGTATCTGTATTTGTTTTTGGTGTGAATATACTCTTTTTTGTTTCTGTAGGCGCAATTGGGGAAAGTACTATCTCTGCTGGAGCCGTTCTACTTGTTTTCTTTATAGGCTTTGGGTTGTTTATCTTTTTGATGCCTTATTTGGGCGGCGTATTAACTCCGCAAATTTATTTTGGGCAGACAAATTTCTTTAAGAATATCTCACGTACATTTTCTCTGGTTCAGGATAACTGGTGGATGACTTTGGGACTGGGTTTTGTCAATACAATTATTATGAGTACTGTATTCTTCATCTGTTTTTTCCCTTTCTACCTTATAATGATGATTTCTATAGTTTCTCAGATTAGCTCTAATCCGGGGCAAACTCCTGATTTCTCATCAATGACTGTAGTAATAGTGAGTATGATTGTATTTATGACGTTAGGATATATGGCAACTTTTATCATTCATAATGTCATGGCTGCGGTGCATTATTTTAATCTGGAAGAACGTAAAGGAGGGGGTGGCTTATTGGCTAAGATTCAGAGCATTGGATCTGGAGAAAATAGTCTGAAATCTTCTATCGATTTTTATGATGAAGAGGAAAAATATTAATGGTAAAGAGGACATCATTCTTTAGAACCAAATAGATAAAAAACTTTATTCTCTTTTTGTGCTTGTTTTATCTGGAATCAATACTCTCTGTGCAAAAAAATAATAATTCAAAATTTCAAGGCAGATTCTCTGAGCAGGTTTCTTCTATTCTGTGTCGGGTGCTATTCGTATGGAGTGTATGTCTATTTACTATGCATCTGAAGGCACAAGATACTACAATTGTAAAAGACGCAATTGTAGATTCGGTTGCCATACCTGCTACAGAAGAAGATAATCCGATCTCTGTTCATGAGCGTCAACAGTGGCGCCCGGTTGTGGCAGAACCTCAACTACAGGATACAAAACTTCGCAAGTTTGATCCTGATAAATTAAGTGATTTTGTAAATAATAGTGATTATCAATATGATATCAAACAACCTTCTGATCGGTTATCATGGTGGGAAAGATTTAAGGCATGGCTAATCGAATTACTGAATGGTTTATTTCGTGGGTATGATAAAGTGCCAGGTGGTGATCGTACTATCAAAATCATTGTGATTATTATCTCTGCGGGCCTTTTAATTTTTGCTTTGATAAAATTTATTGGGGCAGATCCAAAAAGCTGGTTTAAACGTTCTGCCAAGACGGATGAACTCTCACTCGAAGATGTCGAAAATGATATCCACTCAATCAGTTTCGATGAGATGATTGCAGATGCAGTAGCGAAACAACAACACAAACGTGCAATACGATTGTTCTATCTTAAATCCCTGAAACAGCTAAGTGATAGAGACTGGATCGACTGGCAACCCTATAAAACTAACTATGAGTATGTAAAGGAACTCAAGAAAAACGAGTTACTTGGAGATTTTAAACAGCTGACTTATTTATTTGAATATATATGGTATGGTGATTTCCAGCTGGATGCGGTTTCATTTAAAGAAGCTGAACAACGATTTTCTGGTTTTGAGCAAAAAATGAGGATAATGTAAATAAATAACGCTACTCTCTGACCAAAGCTTTACAGAATCTTCTTATGATTATTACTAATGAAAAAATATAGCGCACCTCTTTTGTTTTTTGGAATAGCAATCACTCTGTTGATTATGCTTCAGGTGAGCTCCCCACGACCAATTGACTGGACTGAGAATTACTACGCACAGGATAAAAGACCCTATGGAGCAAAGGTATTGGTTGATATGCTTCCATCACTTTTTCCTAAACAAAAAGTCAATATTCCTCAAACTTCACTCTATAAACGCAGGAAGCAGCTTAAACAGGGTAATTATTTGTTTGTAAACAAGAACTTCTTTTTGCGCCGAAGTGATTTGCATTTGTTGCTTGATCTGGTATATAAGGGAAGCAATGCGTTTATTGCGGCGTCAAGCCTCTCCAGAGAGTTAGAAGATACACTGGATATTGAATCCAAATATGTGTGGGCAGCATCGAATGTAAAGATAAATTTTACAGATCCTAAAATGCATAGTTCACACTCATTTGATTATACGCATATCAATTACCTATATGGTATTCTCAGGGAAGACTCTGCAACTTCAATACCTCCAATACAATTAGGAACAGTAGAAATTAGTGATATTGACATTCGCAATAAAAATACAGGTAAACCAAAGACTGCAACTAATTTTGTTGCAATTCCCTGGGGCAAAGGCTATTTCTTTATCCATACAATGCCACAGGCATTTTCCAACTACAATATGATTCATCCTGAGAATGTAGCGTATATAGCCAAAGCATTCTCATACTTACCCGAGCAGGAAGTATTTTGGGAAGACTTCTATACAGAAGACACGTATGCCTCTACGTATGTATCAAGAACAGAGGATGGAGAAGCGGAGGAAGGATCATATGACACCCCAACTGAAGAAGATCGCTGGGATGATTCAAAAATGACACCCATCCGAAAAAATGAAGAGCAAGGCGAAAGCCAATCCGTATTTCGCTTCTTGTTATCTGAGCCTTCACTAAAATGGGCATTCTATCTGACTTTGTTGTCTCTGGTATTATTTGTTTTCTTTGAAGCAAAACGCCGGCAGCGTATTGTTCCGATCATAAAGCCATTGGCAAATACTACGCTGGAATTTACAGAGACAATTGGAAGATTATATTTTCAACATCAGGATCATAAAAATATTGCTGATAAGAAGATTACCTATTTTCTGGAATATATACGTACACGTTTTTACCTGAGTACACATCAGATAGATGATGAATTTTATATTTCTCTTGCCCGGAAAAGCGGATACGATAAAGAAGAAATTATATTACTATTCAGATATATTCAGTATATCCAGAAACAGGGTATTATCACAGAAGAACAACTCCTTGATCTGAATCGGAGAATCCAGAATTTTATCAAATAATATACTAACGGTGTCTAAATAATCTAGCAATCATTCATAAACAGAATTTATTAATGAACGAATTTGAAGCACGCACAGACCTGAGCCAGTTAAGGGATGCTGTTGACCAGGTGAAAACTGAAATTGGAAAAGTAATTGTAGGGCAGGAAGAAATGATAGAATTACTGCTAGCTGCTATCCTGGCAGATGGTCATGCACTTATAGAAGGAGTTCCCGGTGTAGCCAAAACTTTGACGGCCAAGCTGATTGCCAAGACGGTATCTGTTGGATTTTCTCGCATTCAGTTTACTCCCGACTTGATGCCTTCAGATGTGTTGGGAACTCAGGTATTTAATCAGAAAAGTTCAGAGTTTCAGTTTAAACAAGGGCCTATCTTCTCAAATATTGTTTTGATCGATGAGATAAACCGCTCTCCTGCAAAAACACAGGCTGCTTTATTTGAGGTAATGGAAGAACGTCAGATAACGGTTGATGGTACAACGTATTTGATGGATGCTCCTTTCCTTGTATTAGCAACTCAAAACCCAATAGATCAGGAGGGAACCTATCGGTTACCAGAAGCTCAGTTAGACCGTTTTTTGTTTAAGATAGATGTAAAATACCCTAACTTGGATGAAGAAATACAAATTCTAACACAGGCACATTCTCGAACATCTCATACTGCAATAGAAGAGGTAAATCCTGTGCTTACAGTTGAACAGATTGCCCAATATCGTCAGCAAGTGAAAGAGCTTCGTGTGGATGCCAGCCTCATCCGGTATATTGCTCAGATTACAAATAACACCCGGAATAGCCTTTCATTATCATTGGGTGCATCTCCACGGGCTTCGTTAGCTATATTGAATACGGCTAAAGCAATTGCAGCTATTAGGGGACGTGATTTTGTAACGCCTGAAGATATTAAACGTGTCACGATTCCTGTACTTCGCCATCGGGTGATGCTGACTCCTGAAAGAGAAATGGAAGGTGTAATAGCTGATGATATTATAAAACAGATTCTGGATGGTATTGAAGTACCCAGATAACAGTTGACAAGTGTTTCTGGCATTTTAACGTATCTGTGTGTTTTGACAGAACGATTCTTCTGAAATACTACAGATAGTAATAGCTTATGATACGATCTCTATATATCAACAATCGTTTTTTTATTGTAGTCATTGCAATTATCGGACTGTGTTGTCTGGGCTTTGCCTATCCATTTTTTTTCACAATAGCTCAGGTAAGCCTATTGGTTGTAGGTTTTTTGTTGATTGCAGATATTCTGCTATTATACCGTCAGAAAAATGGAATAAGAGCAAAACGAAGTGTACCCGAAAAGCTATCCAATGGAGATGATAATCCAATAGATATTTCTTTGCAAAATGGATATGGATTTCCTGTTACAATCCGGATGGTGGATGAAGTACCATTCCAGTTTCAGTTGCGGGATATGGATCTGCGGTTAACACTGCAAGCTAGAGAGAACAAACAAGTGCGATATACATTACGACCAGTAAAAAGAGGAGAATATCAGTTTGGTGCACTTAATATTTTTGTTTCTGGAATAATCGGATTGGTTCGAAGACGATATATCTTTGATCAGGGCGAATCTGTACCTGTATATCCATCTTATCTGCAAATGAGAAAATATGAGCTTCTGGCTATCTCAGATCGTCTGACCGAAATGGGAATTAAGAAGATCAGGAGGATAGGGCAGAACCGCGAATTTGAACAGATAAAAGAATATGTTCAGGGTGATGATATCCGGACCATTAACTGGAAAGCTACTGCACGACGTAATAACCTCATGGTGAATCACTACCAGGACGAGAAGTCACAAAACGTATATTCAGTGATTGACAAGGGGCGAGTTATGAAGATGCCATTTGAAGGAATGAGTCTGGTAGATTATGCAATCAATGCAAGCTTAGTACTTTCTAATATCGCAGTTCTGAAAGAAGACAAAGCCGGTATTATTACTTTTAATCATACTATAGGAACCGTATTACCTGCAAGTCGTAGTAATCTGCAGATGAAAAGTATCCTTGAGGTTTTGTATAATCAACGTACCAACTTTAAGGAATCAGACTATGAGTTGTTATATACCCGCATCCGGCGAGTAATTACCCAACGAAGCCTGGTAATATTGTATACTAACTTTGAGACTTTATCCAGTATGGAGAGGCAACTGCCCTTTCTGGTACAGATAGCAAAAAATCATTTGCTGGTAGTTGTGTTTTTTGAGAATACTGAGTTAGCAGAAATATTAGAAAAGCCTGTATTTAATACAGAAGAAGTATACAAGCAAACAATAGCACAAAAGTTTGCCTTTGAAAAAAGACAGATTGTGAAGGTTCTACAACAACATGGTATTCATGCTGTGCTTACTCCACCACAAAAGCTAACCGTAAATACTATCAATAAATACCTGGAACTCAAAGCAAGAGGCTTGATATAAAATATGAGCTTTTCTTCTCAACAAAAAAGGATCTGGCATAACAGATCCTTTTTTGTTGGAGGAGATATTTATGTAATCCCTATTCTTATCAGACAGTTTTAATCTGCGTATCATTCACAGCAAGAGAGACATCATGCGTATAGCTCTATGCAAGCAGTGATTTTGCGGTGAATTCCGGTCAAATTTTGTTTGTGCAGTGAACTATGCGCAGCAGAGAAAATGATCGGAGTTCTAATCAAAAGCAAATTTGCTGTGAATGCTATGCAAACTCTTTATTGGTCAGGAGACCTGACTTTTCTCACTGAAAAATATTTTGCAGTGAAGAATGCACAGACAGGACATTTTTCCAAAAGAAATCTCTACCCTTTATTTATATTAATATGAATCAGGAAGACGTATTAGCCTGATATACCATAGGAACTATAAAGGATCTGCAGTGACTTTGAACGTTGTATTTATTTTCAGTTCCATTTCTGGCCAAGGCGCAGAACGAGTTACCACTTCATTTTCAAGTGTATAATTTGATTTTTTTATGTATTCATCCAGTTTTTCCTGAGTAGGGTCGAGCTCTAGTTCTTTTCCAATATTTGTAGGTATACTTATCTTGGAGGCAATCAGGACTTTGGGCAGACCATCTGCTTTAATGTATATTTTGATAGATTCAATAAAACGAAAATCGGCATCGCTGGGTGAAGTAATGGTTAGTTTAAGTTTTTCGAGGACAATATTTTTAACCAGATTTGCATTAGTACCTTCGTTTTCAAATGTCTGACTTGAGTTAGAGGTAATGGATGGTGTAGGGACAATGTTATTGAAAACAGGATTTACCAGATTGGCTCCTGGTATTGTACAGGTTGACTCATTGTTAATCCGGAAAGTGAGCAATCGATCCAGTTGATCTTTGCAGCTATAGCCTAAGAAGGAAATAAAGAGGGTAATGGCAAGTACAACTTTTTTCATAAAAGAACTAAAGGTTAGATAGATAATATGTTGAGGAGTGTATCTTACAAACTACGCAAAAAACAGAAACATGGTTTTCGCACTTTTGCAGTTTATAGAATATGTGTAAGAAAGTTTTGAAACTGATCAGTTTTATTAAGATCTATCTAAAAGTTTGATAGAGAGTGAAATGGCAAAAATCCTGAGTAAAAAGGAAAATTTAGATTGTGAAGACAAATTTTGCTTTGGTGCTGTAAATAAAAGAAAGTACTGAGATAAGTTTCGAAAAGAGAGGCGAAAGGGTTATAAAAATACAATTTGGCAGCAGAAACAAATCTGTTCTTACGTTTTGATCACGATAATTTATTACTTTAGGGTTTATAAATTGAAAAACTTTCTGCAATCTTTGTATAAAGAAAGTTTTGTTAAAGTGCTTTTTCTGAATCTGGTAAGGAAGTAGCATATAAAATGTCAACTCATTATGACACAAAAGATTGTTTGGGGACTACTGGCTTTGTCTCTTTTGTTGTCCTCTTTCTCTGGTAAACTGCCTGTAAGCTCGATACAGCCATACTCTTCCAAAGCAGCCAAGGCTGCCAGCGCCTATCCTTTCATCAAGCAGGATAAAAATCAGATTATAACGTATCATGGTGAATCTATGAAGTACTTCTATGCTTCATTAGATTCTCTTAGTCATCATACCAAACAGAAGGTTAATGTTATTCATATAGGCGATTCTCATATACAGGCAGATTTCTTTTCAGGACATTTACGTGAAATGCTTCAGGCAGATACTCTATTTGGCAATGGAGGACGTGGTTTGGTATTTCCTTATAATGCCGTTCGTACCAATGCTCCAGACAATCTGAAAATTGCCTATACAGGTATATGGGAAGGATGTCGTAATATTTCAAGAGATAAAAGCTGTAATTGGGGACTCGCAGGAATTACAGCTACTACCTATAGTCCTGTTGCAACCTTAACTATAGATCCTACAACAAAGGCTGTATTGCCTTACTCTTTTACAAAGGTTCGGATATTTTTTGATACGCGTGATTCTACAAACTTCCTGTTAAAGATTCTAAACCAGGATACTCCGCTAAATATAAAGCTGGAGGACGGATATGCGATACTGGAATTACCTCAGCCCACTACCAGTATTACACTTGGATTTGAAAAAAGCAGTGAAGAGCAAAATCATTTTACATTACAAGGTATTGCACTTGAAAATGATCAGCCTGGTATACAATACCATTCCGCAGGTGTGAATGGAGCAGAAGTGACTTCTGTACTTCGTATGCCTTCTCTCGAAAAAAATATTGCTGTATTAAAACCTGATCTGGTAATTATTTCGCTTGGTACTAATGATGCGTTTCGCAATCTGGATACTAAATTGTTTAAGCGTAATTACGGCGAGTTGATTCAGCGCATTCGTCGTGCCAGTCCTCATACGTCTATTCTATTAACAACTCCTGGTGATAATCTACGAGGAAAGAAATATGTTAATCCTGACAATGCCAAAGCAGTAAAAATAATGAATGAGTTGGCTGAAGAAACAGGTGTAGCTGTATGGGATTTTTATGAAGTAATGGGCGGCTTACAGTCAATTAAACGTTGGTATGTAAACAAACTGGCTGCCTATGATAAGGTGCATCTGACTCAGCATGGATACATGCTTCAGGCAGAACTTCTGTATGATGCATTGTTAAACGATTATGAAACCTATAAGCATAATAAAGAAGGTCGGCCGTTAGCTGCAGGTGGAGGAAAATAATAAGTCATAGAAATGAATACAGATGTTGAGTAAGCAGATATTTATCTGCTTATTTGCATTTATATACAACTCGGTTTCAAGTAAATACACTCGTTAAACTCTAATTCTGAATAAAAATTGCTTACACTTAAAGACATCTTTAGTTTTGATCCGCAACATCCTATGATCTTTACGACACCTTTATTCTGGGTGTTTTTTGGTGCGGTTCTATTAATTTATCAGTTTATTTATCCAAACCATACTTTACGCAATGTGTTTTTATTGGTTTTCAGTGTCTTCTTTTACTATAAATCAGTAGGTTATTTCTTTGTATTACTGATTCTGACTGCCATAATTGATTATACAATGGGTTGGCAGATTTATCGGACACAGACTAAATGGAAGAAGAAAGTCTTCATTGTGCTGAGTTTATGCTTAAACCTGGGTTTGCTTTCTTATTTTAAGTATGCCTATTTTTTTGCCAGTATTTTGAACGAAACATTCGGATGGCATTTACAACCAATTGACTATCTGGCTGTATGGTCTAATGCCTGGACAGGGGGTAAGCTGGACATTTTTAAAATTATAGCCCCAGCCGGAATCTCATTTTATACATTTCAGAGTATCAGTTATTCAGTTGATATTTATCGGGGACATTTGACACCGGTAAAGAGTTTCTGGGATTTTGCCTTCTTTGTTAGTTTCTTCCCACAGCTTGTTGCAGGGCCTATTGTTCGTGCAGTAGATTTTGTCCCTCAGATTGATAAACCATATAAAGTTAGTGCAGAGGAATTTAACCATGCTATCTATCTGATCGTAGGTGGATTGGTTAAAAAGATTCTGGTATCGGATTATCTGGCAGCTAATTTTGTTGACCGGGTTTTTGATAGTCCGGAGACATATACAGGATTTGAAAATCTAATGGCTGTATACGGATATACTATTCAAATCTACTGTGACTTCTCTGGTTATACAGATATGGCTATCGGAGTAGCTCTATTATTAGGCTTCCGCTTAACAATCAACTTTTTATCCCCTTATTCCGCTGTGAATATTACAGATTTCTGGCGGCGCTGGCACATATCTCTTTCTACCTGGTTACGAGACTATTTATATATTTCCCTAGGTGGAAACCGAAAAGGTAAAATCCGACAGTATCTCAATCTGTTTATTACTATGTTGTTGGGAGGTTTATGGCATGGAGCCAACCTGAAATTTATTATATGGGGTGGTTTACATGGCCTTGCATTAGCCTTTCACAAACTTTGGATGGATATTACAGGATCAAAAAATAAAACCTCTACAGGCTTAGGTCGTTTCATTGCCCAATTCATTACGTTTCATTTTGTAGCTTTCTGCTGGATGTTTTTCAGAGCACGTGACCCAGACCAGGGGGCATGGGGAGTGGATTGGTCAAAAGATGTATTGATGGTATGGAGGATGTTAAATCGGATTGCTTACCATTTTGAGCCTCAGTTGATCATCCAACAGATTATTGCCTATAGACTGATTTTCCTAATTATGATTACCGCATATCTGATTCACTGGTTACAACGTCAGACAAAAGAGACATTTGAAGGCTGGTTTGGGGCAGTGCCTGATTTTGTGAAAGCTGCTATCATTGTTTGTATTATAATGGCACTTTATCAGGTTAAAACAGATACTCAACCATTTATTTATTTCCAGTTCTAAGTTGACTTAACACTCTGTATGTATAAAAGAAAAGGTGCAGCATTGGAGAATGCTGCACCTTTTCTTTTATAGGGTTACTTAGCAAAGTTCAGATTAATGTCCGCCACCGCTAGTTGTAGTACTTTCATAATCTATACCTTGAGATTTAAGTATTCCTTTAACACGGGCTGCATACCAGGCAAGGTAAACAAAGCACACAACAGGCACCCAGTAAGATTGTTGGATACCAATTGATCCCGATAACCAGCTTTGAAACATAGATACAAAACCACCGCCCATGATCATCATAATAAGGAATGCAGATCCTTGAGGTGTATTTTTACCTAATCCTGCAATTGCCAATGTAAAGATACATGGCCACAAAACTGAACAAAACATACCACCACTAATCAATGCATATAATGCAATTTTTCCACTTCCCAAAATACCTATTATAGTAGCTATAGCGCCGAAAGAGGCAAAAGTCAATAGCATTTTGGCTGGTTTATCCTGACTAATGAAGAACGCAATAATGATTGCTAACACACATACTGAATAAATATAAAGAGGCGTTAACTCTGTACCCCGAATAAAGTTGATCAACAAATAAACACCAAACGCAATATAGGGGACAACAACAGTCAATACTTTACGCATAGTTGGGCTTGGGTTAAATACACTTACACCGGCAGTCCAACGTCCAATCATTAAACTAGCCCAGAATAAAGAGACATATGGTGCGAGTTCATCTTCACGCAATCCATCTTCCACACGTAGATATTCTCCCAGATTAGAACCAATGGTCACTTCTGCACCAACATATAAGAATATCGCAATCATTCCTAAAACCAGTTGTGGGTATTTTAGTGCAGCAAATCCGCTATCACTTGGAACATCCTGAGTCACAGACGGGAGCTTGATTAGCCAGAAAAATACAGCAAAGAAGAAAAATAATGCACCCAGAATCAAATATGGGGCTTTAACAGAATCTACTGTTGCGTCTGCACCTGCTCCGGATGAAATAGATCCGAAAATAGCATAGCTGACGAGAATAGGTCCTAGAGTTGTACCAAAGTTATTGATTCCGCCCGCAAAGTTTACACGTTGAGAACCTGAGTTAGGATCACCTAGCAAAATGGCAAATGGCTGAGCAGCTGTTTGCTGTAATGAAAATCCTAACCCTACCACAAACAAACCTGTTAAAAGCAATGCATATGAGTTAGCCTGAGCAGCAGGATAAAATATAAGTGCACCAAATCCTGATATTAACAAGCCAATAGCGATACCATTTTTGTATCCGATTTTATTTAATAAATCAGCCTTTAATGCTTTACTGATCAGAAGGTATATGATAGAGCCTACTGTATAAGCAATATAAAAGGCAAAGCTTACTAATTGGGCTTGCCATTGTTCCAGATCAAAAAACTTTTTAAATACAGGAATTAGAATATCATTGGCGGCAGCCACAAATCCCCAGAAGAAGAAGACGGTTACCAAAATAAAAAACTGGGGATGAGTACCAGTTTTAGTTTGCTCTTTAGTTATAGACATAATTATTGATTGAGGTATAAGTTACAGAGTCGTAAAAATATCCAAAAAAAACTAAATAAAAACGAAATGGAGATATTTAGAATAATTGAAATAGCCTATTTGTCTGATTAGATGTTACTTAAATCTTTAGAAGATTGTAGCTGGATTTAGTTATACTAAGGCAAGCGGTTTTTGCCAAACATTATTTTACGAACAAAATTTAATTTGCACCTTTGCACTCCTTTATACATATCCCCTTTATGACTTCTATTGCCATTTTTGCTTCCGGTTCTGGCTCCAATGCTCAAAAGATCATGGAATATTTTGACAATCATCCTTCTATTCAGGTAAAGCTGGTATTGTCAAACAAAGAAGATGCACCTGTATTATTACGGGCAGCTAATTTTATGGTGCCCACTTATGTATTTGACCGCAAAACATTTTACGAAACAACCAAAGTAGAGGAAGAATTAGCAAGCTATAAGATAGATTATATTGTACTGGCTGGATTTCTCTGGTTGATCCCTTTGCCTTTAATACATACTTATCCTAATAAAATCATTAATATTCATCCGGCGTTGTTACCTAAATATGGAGGAAAAGGAATGTACGGAATGAAAGTGCATGAGGCTGTGGTACAGGCAAAAGAAACAGAAACAGGCATTACTATTCATCTTATTAATGAAGAATATGATAAGGGGGCACACCTCTTTCAAATATCTTGCGTAGTAGAAGCTAATGATACACCAGAACGTATAGCAGAAAAAGTACATGCGTTAGAACATACACATTTTCCAAAAGTAATTGAAGAGTGGATACTAAAGACCAGAAGCTGAATAATCTGTTTAAGAAGGGCGTGAATGGAATGATGGATTACAATTTCATACATCTGAATGAAAAAAAATGCTATTTCTGATAGCGGGTTTTTAAATCAATCAGCAAAAAAACTAACTTTGCGCCTTCGTTTTTCTTGAGTACGATTTTGATTAGTTTTTAATAGTTTAATTACATCCTTTAGCCAGCTGGTAAGCTGGAATATTTTGTTTCTGTATCTGCCTATTCACTCTATCAGCAATTTCAGTTTTTATGTCTTCTCGTAAAATACAATCAGCCCTGATTTCTGTTTATTATAAGGATGGTCTTGCGCCTATTGCCCAATTGCTTCATCAACAAGGTGTTACTATATATTCAACTGGTGGAACACAGACGTTCCTGCAGGATCTGAATATTCCTGTAATTCCAGTAGAAGAGCTAACATCATATCCATCTATTTTAGGTGGTCGTGTAAAGACTCTTCACCCTAAAGTTTTTGGAGGGATTTTGCATCGTCGTGATGAAGCATCTGACTTAGATCAGGTAAAACAATATGAGATTCCTTCTATTGATCTGGTGATTGTAGATTTATATCCTTTTGAAGAAACAGTTGCCTCTGGCGCATCTGAAGAAGATATTATTGAAAAGATTGATATTGGAGGAATTTCGCTGATACGTGCTGCTGCAAAAAATCATAAAGATGTTGTAATTGTTTCTTCTCGTGAACAATATGCAACATTAGAGCAAATATTACGTGATAAAAACGGAGAAACAGAATTAGTTGACCGTAAATATTTTGCTGCCCAGGCTTTTGATATAACTTCTCATTACGACACTGCGATTTTCAATTATTTTAATCAGGAAGAGACGATTCCTTCATTGAAAATATCGGAGCGTCAATCTCAGACATTACGTTATGGGGAAAATCCACATCAAAGAGGATGGTTTCATGGTGATTTAAATGCAATGTTTGATCAGTTGCATGGTAAAGAGTTGTCATACAATAACTTACTAGATGTAGATGCTGCTGTTCTTCTTATTGAAGAATTTAAAGGAGAAACAGCATATGCCATTCTCAAGCACAATAATGCATGTGGAATTGCAGTGGATCCCAATCCGACTCAAGCTTATCTGAAAGCCTTAGCCAGTGATCCTGTTTCTGCATTTGGAGGTGTTATTATTACTACAACTGAAGTAGATATTGCCACAGCAGAAGAGCTAAATAAGTTATTTTTTGAAGTGTTGATTGCCCCCTCATTCAGCCAGAGCGCATTTGAGTTACTTACCACTAAAAAGAATCGGATTCTTTTAAAGAAAAAAGATGTAACATTGCCTAAAATGCAGGTACGTACAGTCTTAAATGGTATTATGCGTCAGGATCGGGATGCTAAAATGGAGACAGTGTCTGAATTACGAACTGTAACTGAAAAAGTACCAACAGAAGCAGAAAAAGAAGAACTGATTTTTGCTGCAAAGATTTGTAAGCATACTAAATCAAATACTATCGTTTTATCAAGAGACAAGCAATTGATTGCTAGCGGTGTAGGGCAAACATCCCGAGTAGATGCTCTTAAACAGGCTATTGAGAAAGCTCGTTCTTTTGGATTTGATCTACAAGGTGCTGTTATGGCGTCAGACGCTTTCTTCCCATTTGCTGACTGCGTCGAAATTGCACATGCTGCAGGTATTACAGCTGTGATCCAACCTGGAGGATCCATTCGTGATCAGGATTCTATCGATTTTTGTAATCAGAATGGTATGGCAATGGTCACGACAGGAATCCGCCATTTTAAACATTAATGCCCTATATAAATCTACATAAATGTAGAAAATCTTACAAGGCATAACTCTTATGTCAAAAGTAGTATTTTTCATAGATTTGCTTTTGGCTGTTTTGTTTGTAATTTTGGAGATTTAGTGGTTTATACATCTAAGTATGAGAGTTGTTTGATTTGTTTGAACTAATGTAATTCAAAGAAAATATATGGGATTGTTTAACTTTTTGACAAGTGATATTGCGATAGATCTGGGCACTGCTAATACACTGATTGCACATAAAGACAAGATTGTTGTAGATGAGCCTTCCATCATTGCTATTGATAAAATGAATAATCGTGTACTGGCCATTGGCAAAGAGGCCATGCAGATGCACGAGAAAACACATGAAAATATCAAGACAATCCGGCCTCTTAAAGATGGTGTGATTGCTGATTTTACCGCTGCCGAACAGATGATCAAAGGTATGATCAAAATGATCGATACTGGCAGCAAGTTATTTACTCCTTCGCACCGTATGGTAATCTGTATTCCTTCTGGAATTACAGAGGTTGAAAAACGGGCCGTTAAAGATTCTGCAGAGCATGCAGGTGCTAAAGAAGTTTATATGATTTATGAACCAATTGCAGCTGCAATTGGGATTGGTATTGATATCGAGCAACCAGTCGGTTCAATGGTAGTTGATATTGGTGGAGGTACAACAGAGATTGCTCTTATCGCTCTTTCTGGTATTGTATGTGATCAATCTATACGGGTAGCAGGTGATGTATTTACGAAAGATATTCTGGACTATATGCGTCGTCAGCATAACTTGTTGATTGGAGAACGTTCTGCCGAACGAGTGAAGATTGAGGTGGGTTCTGCTTTGACTGAGCTCGAAGTGCCACCAGCTGATTACGAGATCCGTGGACGTGATTTGATGACGGGTATTCCTAAGACTGTAAAAGTTACCTTTACAGAGATTGCGTATGCTCTGGATAAATCAGTATCCAAAATAGAAGAGGCAGTATTAAAGGCACTGGAGATGGCTCCGCCTGAATTATCTGCAGATATTTACACCAATGGTATTCACCTTACTGGTGGAGGAGCTTTATTACGAGGTTTGGATAAAAGAATTGCCGCTAAAACAAAGCTGCCAATCCATGTTGCAGATGATCCTTTAAAGGCTGTTGTGCGCGGTACAAGTCTGGCCATGAAGAACCTGCGTAGTTTCCGTCCTGTATTGATGACCTAATTTTTACTGAATAGGGAACAACGTAAACATAACTTCGTATATAGGATGTTTTAGTATAATTCATCTGGGTATACATTTGCGTATTTCCCTATTCACACTACAAGAACATGCAGCGGATTTTTTGGTTTTTATTTACCTACAGGGCTTTTATTCTATTTGTACTGCTGGAAATTTTCTGTGGATGGCTTATTGTGAAAAATAATGCCTACCAGGGAGCCTATTTTTATAATTCTTCAACCCGATACACTGCAGATGTTCTGAAAAAGACACAAGAGGTAAAAGATTATTTTGGGCTCAAAGATGTTAATCGGGAACTGGCTGCAGAAAATGCCCGATTACATCAGATGTACGAACAACTTGCATTAAGCAAAATAGCACAGCAGGGAAGTTATAAGCCTGATTCGGCACTAACTCAACGATTTAAGTTTGTTGCGGCTAAGGTTATACGGAGTTCTACTGTTTCTCCACGTAATACCATTACAATAGATAAAGGTACACTGGATGGAATTAAACCTGATATGGGAGTTATCTCTCCACAGGGAGTAGTTGGAAAGATAACCGCATGCTCGGAACATTTTTCTGTAATCACTTCCATATTACACATCGATTATAGATTATCTTCACAGATAAAAAAGAATGGAAGTGTTGGGACTGTAGAATGGGATGGCAAAAATAGCCAGATATCTGCAATGAGATATGTTCCTCGTTATGTGGAGGTTCAGGCAGGAGATACTGTAGTAACATCCAGTTATAACTCTGTATTTCCTCAAGGTGTGCTGGTTGGTGTTATTAAGAAAGTTAGTGCTGCACCATCTGAAACTGCTTATGATCTGACAGTACAGCTGGCAACTGATTTTAACAGATTGTCTTATGTATATGTAATCAACAATATTTACAAAGAAGAACAGGAGATACTGGAAAAGAAGAATGTTCCTGTAGAATCAAATACGCCATAATTTATATCTGGGAAAGAAAGAGATATCTATAAGCAACCGGCGGCCGACTTACTATGAATGGTAGAGAATTTTTTTTGCAAGCTATATATTTTGTCATTTATGTAGGGTTACAGATGGTTTTTGTCCGTAACCTGGTTGTATTTGATGTAGCTTTTTGTTTTGTCTATGTAGCATTTATCTTATTGCTACCTCTGGAAACAGACACGGTATTATTGTTATTGCTCTCCTTGATAACGGGTCTGCTTGTAGATTCCTTCTATGATACAGCGGGTATACATGCGGCAGCTTGTGTACTAATGGGATATTTGCGTCCTTGGGTGATTCGAATTATTACACCTCGTGGAGGATATGATCAAAACCTGAGGATATCTCTGGATCATATGGGAACAGAGTGGTTCTTTTCTTATTCCCTTATTCTTATAGTATTTCACCACCTGGCTTTATTCCTCATTGAAGCAAGCCAATGGAGTCTTGTTCCATTGGCATTACTCAAAACACTTTGTAGTTCTGTATTTACCTGGATTATGTTGGTTATTATACAGTATCTTTTTTATCGGAGACGATAGCCAGATTTACTTTATAAGGCCATTAGCTTCTATTCTGGCTTTTCTGATCTCTGTATTAATAATATCTGTTTCAATTAATCCATCACGAAGCCTAACGATACGGTGTGCATAGCGTGCTATATCTTCTTCGTGTGTTACCATGATAATAGTATTGCCTTTGCTGTGTAATTCCTCAAACAGGTCCATAATCTCATAAGATGTTTTGGTATCAAGGTTCCCTGTAGGTTCATCTGCCAGAAGTATACTTGGATCATTAACAAGAGCTCGTGCTACTGCAACCCGTTGGCGCTGACCACCTGATAATTCGTTAGGCTTATGCTTATATCGTTCTCCCAAACCTACACTTCGTAGTGCCTCAAGTGCCTTCTCTGTGCGGTCGGATTTGTTAAAGCCTGCATAAATAAGAGGCAGTGCCACATTTTCCAATGAAGAAAGACGGGGAAGAAGATTAAAAGTTTGAAATACGAACCCAATTTCTTTGTTTCTTATTTCAGCCAATTCATTGTCACTCATATCACTAACATCCTTGTTATTCAGGATATATGTGCCATTAGTGGGAGTGTCCAGACAACCAATAATATTCATCAAGGTTGATTTTCCTGAACCCGATGGCCCCATAAATGCAACATATTCTCCTTTATTAACAGATATAGTTACAGATTTCAGGGCTTCAATTACCTCCTCACCCATGATATATCGTTTGGAGATGTTATGAGTTTCAATGATCTTCTTCATCGGATTAGTTTGATAGTTTAATCCTATCTCTGTATGAGTACAGAAATAGGGATTTGGCATAATATGGATAATGTTAATCTAGAAGAACTCACACACAATTACCAATATCTCCAGAATAATGGAAATAACGTCTGTCGTTTGTTTAGGATTTTGTGATGGCTCTGATTCCTCAGAATTCATGGAGTCTTCTGCTGATTTTTCCAGTTCCATATATTCATAATTTTTCTATTTTAAAAATAGAGAAATTACTTCCATTCTGCCAGCTTTTTTTCTATCAAAGCTCGTTTCTCTTCATATTTCGGTGCAAAAGACTGATAATCGGCAGGAGAGAGGATTCTCTTAAGTTCTTCCATACCTTGAGCTGCATAGTCTGTAAGATTTAGTTCAAGCGATTGCAGAACGTATGCTTTCTGAATTTCAGGTGCCATTGGGTTAATTTGCAATGCTGTAGTTAAGATCTCATATCCCCGGTCTGGATTATTCTGACGATTATAAAATTCTTCAGCGGCCAGAACAATACTTTCGTCAAAAGGAAGTTCTTTCATTGCTTGAAGATAATATTTTTCAGCCTCTGATTTCTTTCCTGTGTTAGCTGCTATTTCGGCTTGATAGAATGTCTTTCTGGGTGAATGAGATGAGGCAATAAGCTTTGCCAGTGTATTCCAATCCTTTTTCAGCCATACCGTTTTAACTTGTAGCTCATTAATTAACTCTTTTGCTGAACTATCGGTAACAGACAAAGACTGAAGCGCCTGTAGGTCACTTTCTGCTGCACTGGTATTATTTGCATTCAGATGATTCTCAGCCAGATACAACAATGCAGATGCTCTAAAGCTTAAATCATTAATACTGGATACAACAGGAGTTAGATCCTCTTTGTGACTAAAGTAAACCAATGCTACTTTCTCCGCATCAGATAGAGAATCTGTCTTATATCCTGATAGAGTATGTGTTACTTTTGCCATCGTATTTGATACACCTCTAAACTGAGGTATGGGGCTCATACGTAATGCTTGCCATAGGGAGTCTGCTCTTCCAAAGTCCCCAGTTTCTGTTAATGCAAACCCTTGATTAATTAAACTAAGTGTATCTCCTGCCTTGACAGCTTTTTCAAACCGATATACGGCTAATGCAGGAGCATTTTGTTGTAAATACCAGGTACCTAATGTTTTATTTAAGTGTGCTGACTGTTGTCCACTGGTTCCTTGTTCTGTATTTTTTAAAATATCTACTCCTTTTGCAATGTTTTGTGTATGATATAACTGCACAGCTTGAGCAAAATCCAGATAGCTGGTGAACAAGGAGTTGTCCGGTTTGCTGGTTACAAGTTTAATCTGGTGAGTTGGAAGAGTATCTTTATCTGTTTTGTGATTCAGAACATAGTTATACAAGTAGGTAAATCGTTCTCGCGTCAATAAAGTGTCTGGAATTGGAAGATAAGCTTGTTTATCCTGTTTATGTAACATATTGCTCATTACCAGTCGGTTGCTCTCCAGAGCATAATAGCTGGATGGTTGGATTGTTCCAAATACCGAATCTATTTTTTGTGTAGAGAGATTTTTAGCCCAGAAGGCCACAAGATTAGTCTGTACTTCTTCAGATCTGTCTGTCAACTCAAGGGCCTGATTATAAAAGTAATAGGCCGAATCCAGTACATGCGTTTTTTCATACAGAATTGCCAGGTTATTAAATAATTCACCACTGTTAGGAAACTTCTGAGTACCTTCTTTGAGCGTAAATAACGCCTCAAAAAATAATTCCTCCTGGCTATAAAGCTGGCTTAAAGCCGCATATGTATAAGGTGTGGGTTTATTGGTAATTGCCTGTTTTAAAAAGGCTGCCATAACTTCCGGATTATTGTGTTGTTTGGCAATAGTCGCCAATGCATAATTGGATTTATGGTTACGTTGCTGAAAGAGTAATGCTTTTTTATAATACGATTCAGACAAAACATAACTCTTTTCCGCAAAGTAAAGGTCTCCCAGGTAGTTATGATAGCCTGCAACTCCTTGGTTAAATGGCAACATGCTAACCCTGAATAAAAGGGCTAGCATAATCAAAGCTGCCAGCGCAAATGAAAGTCCGAAGGGCATGATACGAGGCTGGTACATTATTTTATGTACAGGTAGTCCCTGAGTCATTGGACCACGGAAATTAATTAGTACATACATATAGAATGCTATTCCCATCGCAAGATGTGAATAGATAATGGTATCCTCATACATATCCACCATTGGATCGTTGCCTGTTGCAATGGCGTACCCAATACTGCTTACAGTAATAATGCCGAGAGCTGCATACAGCATAGTGCCATATGGGTCTGATAGCCAAGAGTCTACTCGTTTACGAAAGCCCCAGATACCCAGTATAAGAGTAACAATGAGTAGATAAAATCCATTGATGTATAGGAAGTTCCAGTCAATAAGGCCTGAGTTGTACAGATAAGAAACTATAAGGTTCCCTACATAAAAAAGAGTAATTACTGTAAAGTGGAAAACGCTGTTACGACTGGTTGTTATACCTGTATTGGTGATGAGCAATAACAAATGAGAAGGGATCTCGTGAGCTGTAATAAAGATAAACAATACACTTACAATTGCCAGAATCCTTGTACCATATGACAAAATACTCATTGATGGATTGTGTATTGCAGCAAACTTTGTTGAGATAAAAGCTACAAAAAAAATCACTATCGTAAATGTCAGCAATCGGACAGGCAGTGATATGTCAGGACGGAATGCATGGAAATAATAGCTGACAGGGAGTAGAACTATGAGAAACGCAATAAGAATTGTAAAATTAGGGAAACCCCATACCTGTAATATATCAAACTGAAAGGAGGTAAATAAGGCTATGACAACCATCATACCTCCCAGATACCACCAGCGTGATAATGCAGGAAGTAGGCTCAGTATCCATATCAGAGCAATTGCAACACTGCCCCCATAGATATAGGTTGCTGCTTCATTGATTTGCATGTCTGAAGCTTCAAACCATTCTACTACGAGAAAACTTGGGGCTGTTGTAGTAAAATTGAATATGCCTTTGGTAAAGCTATCTATATCGAAAGAAATATCCTGAACTTCATTTACAGTTTTCCAGTCAATGACAGCATCAGATCCAATTACCTTCTGAATAAGATAGATAATAATAGAAATGCCAAACAGAACAAAAATACTTATGTATAAACGACGATATAGAGGGAGCCAACGGTTCCAGAAAAATAAATCCTGTTTCATGTAGAATGCAAAACAATAAAATGGATAAAGGCCTGTTATTCAGACCTGGAAAATCTTTCAGTAATTGAAAAATGGTGCAAAAGAATAACTATAAGTGTAAGCTTATCTGTAAGGTAAGTAAATACTAATAAGCTATAACACAATAAATTATAAAGGATATTTCTTTTACAAAACGATGGGGCAAATATGATATATACATTGTGTTTGCCAAAAGTAAATCAGGCAAATTGCGAAACAATGTAAGTTTTTGGTGAAAAAGAATTCCTGAAAAAAGCCTATAGATTAAAAAAGTAAGAAAGAGTGCCAAAAAAGGCTTTATTCTATTACTTTGGGTACCCGAAAGTGTACTCCATCTTGTTTGGGTGCGTTTTCCAGAGCTTTAGGCCGAGGTAAGGTTTCAGAAACAATATCTTCGCGCATTACATTCAGGTCAGTATTAATATGAGTTAATGGCTCTACATTACTTGTATCTATCTCACTTAATTTCTCTACCCAGGTTAAAATTCGATTGAGATCATTTAGGATTTCTACTTCATCTGATTCTTTCAGATCCAGTCGGGCCAGATTGGCAATTTTACGTAATGTATCTTGATCAGCATTCATAGTAAGTTAAGTATCTGTCTACCTGTTAATATTCCGATTAGGAGTACAAAAGTATAAAAAATCGTATATCTACTATCTTTTTTGTTTAGGATTAATAAGCGTATAGGTAGCAGAAATTGGGAAATGATCTGAGAAACCTATTTCTCGATGAGTTTGAAAATCAAAAACATCCAAGTGGCTGTCACTATAAAACTGATTATCTATACGCAGAAAGAAAAGTTTGCTATCATTATAGGAAAATCCAAATCCGCTACCTGCATCTTCAAATGCATTGGCAAGGTTTTTACGTATTTTCTGATACGCAAAACTATAAGGGACAGCATTAAAATCTCCACAAACGATCACAGGGTAAGGACTTTCCTGAATGTAGCGTTCCAGTATCGTTACTTGCCTGCTATGGGTAATAAAGCCTCTTCGTAATCTGGCAAAGACATCTTTAAAGCCTGATTTTACTTCTTTATATTCTTTATTAATGCCAAGTTTTTCTGCACGGATACTCATAGAGTAAAGGTGAATACTAAAAACTCTCAATGTATCTTCACCAACCTTAATATCTACAAAGATACCTTTGTTTAGTGTCCGTCTGTCAAATATTATATCTCCAGTATGAATGATAGGGTATTTAGTGAATATGGCGACTCCATCAAATCCTTTACTGCCATCTGATTGGGCCAGAGGTGTAATATAATAGTTGTAATTGCCGCTGGTTGCGATTTTGGATATAGCGTTAAATGTTTTTGATCCATCTTCATCATGAAACTCCTGTAAGCACTTAATATCTGCATCACTCTGACTAATCCATTCAATAATCTTTTTAGGTTTCGACTTATCCCCTTCATAATAATCGTGTGCATTGAGACGCTGTGTATTATAGCTAAGTACTTTAATAGTATTCTGAGTACTGTCTGAAGCTTCTTTCCAATGCAAAACAAAAGTACGTTCAAAAAGTGGATAAGCTATAATGAGTATCAGGATAGATACAATGGCTCGTTTAGAATAGGCCCATATCCAATAGATACTAAGAAAAATATGTATAACCAGAATGATTGGAATAGAAAGTGTAATAAACCCTACTGGCCAAAAGCGTGTAGGGGGTATATGAATAGCCAGAAAGGCTATCAGACTATATAGGTACAATAGGATGTTAAAAATCCATACGATTCGCTGTCGCCAGGTTAGTTTTTGAATACGCTGGTTAGTCTGAGAATATACTTTAGTAAAGAACACGTTATGTAAGCTGTTGTATGGTTTTATAATCGCTACTCTGGACAAAGGTAGAATAGCTGATAAGAAAAATAAACTTTTTGATGTATCTTCTACCAGTCTGGTAAGATCACTATCAAATTGTTCTGAAAAGGTTTAACGTGTATTACTCTGAAAAGATTTGCTGGAAGGACGAAAATGGATGAATGGTTGTTATAACCATCTGAGGAAGATTTACATCACATCAGGCTGTGAAGATTGACAGTAAAAGCCTGATGTGTTAGGTCGTGATATTGTAAGTTTAGATACTTATTGCCATTGCTGCACCTAAAGATGAGCCCAAAGGGGTAGGAGTAGCGATTATTTCAAAAGAAGGCAGCGATCGGCTTAACATTTCAATGAATAAAGAACTATTTGTAAAGCCGCCATCCACAAACAATTTGTGAATATGAGTACTACCAGTTGCCAGCTTTATAGAACGTACCTGAAGGTCGATCATCTCAATCATCATTCGATGTAATGCCTCTTCAAAAGATCCAAAAACAGACAAATCTGTCTGATCTGCACCTATAATGCTGTTGTCTGGAAACTGAAGATTTTGCCAGCAAAAAGACTTTTCATGCAGGCCTTTCCATTTTATATATATTCCTTCATCGAACTCAACTTGGCGAAAGTAATCAGGAGATTTCTGAAAATAAGTGGCTAATAATTGGGTTTGATAATTGTACTCATTTCCCAGGAAAAGCCTTGAGGCTTTGACCGGTTCCCCATTTGTTTGAAGATACAATAAACAATCCTGATTCAACTCTTCTTTGGTAAGTGGTTCGTTATTAAAAGGGTTGAACGTAATATTCCATGTGCCTGTAGAAAGAAGTAAAAAAGGTTCTTTGTTTTGAACAATATAAGGTAATAGTGCGGCAGAGCTATCATGAATGCCTGTTCCTACACGAATCGTATGGCCATTTAATTCTGAAAATGTAAATTGAGTAGTAGGCACTAATGGTGGCAGAATGGTGTCAAGCTGTTCATTAATCACCCACCTATGATAATGTCGTGTAACAAAGTTCCACAAGCCTGTATGACACCCAACACTGGTATACTCACTGGCAGCCAAACCAGTAAATAAGTAACTACAGTATTGGGGAAAATGAAGTGAATACCGAATTTTTGCAAATAAGTCTGGTTTTGTTTTGCGAAGCCAGTAGAGTTGCAACCCTGAATTGAGCATACCTAGTGCAGGAGACGCTGTATATACTGAGAATGTATCTTTCCCTTCATTCTTTTCATAAAAATCTTCCAGTAACTCAGATGGATAGGGCTTTGTATAATTATAAAGAGGAGTCAATGGAGTACCCTGTGCGTCCAGATGGACAAAACTGGCGCCATAGGTTGAAAAATTGAGACGTTTGATTTCAATAGTATCAGACTGTAAAAAGCGATTCAATGTTTGTTGCATCCATGTTGTGACTGCCAATAAATCTTCACATGGATAACCATCCTCATCTGTTGTTTCTGGAATTGAAATGTATTCCTGATGTAACTCTTTGAACTCAAAATCAAATAGAAAGAATTTCTTATTGGTTTTTCCAATATCAAATACGGCGATGGTTGGCTGCTTCATAAATGTTATATAGATACAAATCCTGTGTTACATTCTTCAACACAGGATTTGGTTAGATAGAAAGATCATGCATTTTAATCATGATCTACACTAAAAGGTATGCTATTCTTATAAGCCTGTTGCCACAGTGACACTACCCCGTTCCTTAATCAATTGTTGTCGTATATTTAAGTAGCGATAGGCTTTGATAGGCTCTATAACACCCCCTGAACGCAAACGTGCTTCCTGTAATAGTGGACGTACATCCGTCCGAAATGCATCTTGTAGAATTTCCTGACCAACAGACACGTCATTGTTTAATTGAGCATCCCATAAGCCTTGGCGATCTACTATCAATGCCTGGACATAAGCCAAACGGATAGCTTCCAGTGATTGAATCAGATCTTCCAGAGGATCTTTGAGATTGTGACTGGCATCAATCATCCAGGCAGGCGCTGGATTCTGTGCTGTATTGTTTTCCAGTCCGTACACTAATTCATTAAATATGAGATACAATTGGTATGGTTTGATACTACCTACTGTCAGATCATCATCACCATATTTGGAATCGTTAAAGTGAAATCCTCCCAGTTTACCCCGGTACATGAGCGTGGAAACAATTTGTTCAATGTTGGTATTAGGCAAGTGATGTCCTAAGTCAACTAAAGTATAGGCTTTATTACCTAATTCATTTGCCAACAAAAATGAAGTACCCCAATCCTGAATAACTGTTGAGTAGAAATACGGCTCATAGGGTTTGTATTCAATAAAAAGTTGCCAGTCGGCAGGCAACTGAGCATAGATCTCCTGTAAAGACCGTAATGTATTGTCTAGTGCTCTGCGAAAGTTTAGTTGGCCGGGAAAACTTGAGCCATCTGCCAGCCAAACGGTTATAGACTTGGAGCCTAGTGCCTGCCCATAGCTTATTACTTCTATATTGTGCTCTACAGCTTGTTTACGTACATCTGCATTGATATGTGAAAGGGAACCAAACTTATAACTCAAAGCCTGATCTTTCTGATCCTGAAAGGTATTGGAATTCATCGCATCAAATACAATATCCAGTTCGCTGGCTTGCTGCTTGATAGCTTGAGCATCACGTGGGATATCCCATGGAATATGTAGTGAGATAGCTCCAGCTGATCTGGTAAGGGCATGCAGCAACCCGATATCATCCAGTTTTTGCTCTAGATTGCCGGGTTCTCCACCTGTTGAAAAACGTCCAAACCGGGTTCCACCAGCTCCCAAAGCCCAGCTGGGAATTGCTATCTGAAATTGCCGGAGTTTCTCAACAACAGCATCTGCATCAATTGATTTTTGAGCCAGCAGTTCTTTGGTTATGCGATAGTTATTTTCATGAACTTTGATCGCACTGGCATTGTATTGATCTATATGAGACGATTGGATACGCATAGTGAGAACAGGTGTAAGAGTGAATAATTAAGAATAAAAAATGATGTTGCCTACAGGATAGTAAGTGGTTAGCGTATTGTGTATTTTCATACTTTGCACTAGAAAAATACTATTTTGTAAAGAGAAAGAAAAACGCGCTTTAAGCGCGTTTTCAATAGCTAACAAGTGTTAACGAGGGAAGGCATTCGCTAAGCCACCATCTACATTCAACATGTTACCTGTGGATTTGGATAATAGTCCTCCTACTAATACAAATACCGCATTCGCAATATCTTCCGGAAGAATAATCTCATTAAGTAATGTCCGTTTGGCATAATAGGCAGGCAATTCTTCCACAGAGATACCATAGGCTTTAGCCCGTCCTTCAGCCCAGCCACTTTGCCATATTTTACTATCTGCAATAACAGCATCCGGATTTACTACATTTACCCGAACTTTATCTCCGGCAAGTTCGGCTGCCAGTAATCGACTCATATGCAACTGTGCCGCTTTTGCAGAGCCATACCCAATGTTATTAGGTCCGGACATCAGTGCATTTTTGCTGACAATATTGACAATATCTCCACCGAGACTTTGCTTACGTAATACACTAACACCTGCCTGAGATACAAGGTATTGACCCTTAACCAATACATTATATAGCAAATCCCAATCTTTTTCTGTCGTTTCTTCAATAGGTTTAGAGATGGAGAGGCCTGCACAGTTCACAATAATATCAATACCTCCAAAACTTAATGAAGCTTGTTCGAAAGCCTTTGTAATTGCCTCTGCGGATGTAACATCCAGCACTACAGAAGCTGAAGCATCTTTGCCAAATGATTTTTTGAATTCTTCTGTTGCACCTTCCAGACGTGTACTGTCATTGTCATTGAGAAGAACACATGCACCTTCTTCTACAAATTTTCTGGCAATTGCTTTACCTATACCACCAGCGCTACCTGTTATCAGAGCTACCTTACCTGTAAGTGGCTTGGGTTTAGGCATACGTTGTAACTTTGCCTCTTCCAGAAGCCAGTATTCTATATTAAATGCTTCCTGTTGTGGCAGAGAAGTATATTCAGAAACAGCTTCTGCTCCACGCATCACATTGATGGCATTAATATAAAACTCAGCAGCAACACGGGCAGTTTGTTTGTCTTTGGCAAAAGTAAACATACCTACTCCAGGATAGAGAATCACAACCGGATTAGGATCACGCATAGCTGGGCTATCTGGATGTTTGCAGGTTTCGTAGTAATTGGTATACATTGCCCGATAAGCATCAAAGGCAGGTGACAACTTTTCCTTTAGTGCTTTTGTATTGGTAAGGTCCTCTTCAGGTTTAAGATTTACTACCAGCGGACTGATCTTTGTCCGTAAAAAGTGGTCTGGACAACTGGTTCCCATAGGTGCTAGTTTACTAAGATCCTTTGAATTAATAAACTCCAGTACCCGATCATCATCAGTGAAATGTCCGATCATGTTAGTATGTGAAGAACAAAATCCGCGTAATGTAGGCGCTAAGAGAGCTGCTTGCTGTAGTCTTTGTTCTTTAGATAAAGAATTAAGTTCTACTCCTCCAAATACAGGGCCTTTTTTGCCATAGTTCTCCTGTAAAAACTCCGAGTAGCGTTCTATTACATCTAGTGTATTTACATAACAATCATAGGCAGTGTCTCCCCATGTAAATAAGCCATGCGAACCTAACATTATACCTCTTAAATCAGGATTCTCTGTTACAGCCTGCTGAAGTTTCAACCCCAGATCAAACCCCGGACGCTGCCAGTCTACCCAACCAATAGCTCCATTAAATAGCTCCTGATTGATTCGCTTTCCATCTTTTGCTGCCGCAATAGCAATGGCCGCATCAGGGTGAAGGTGATCAATATGTTTGTAGGGTAAGAATGCATGTAGAGGAGTATCAATAGAGGGAGCTTTGGATGATAGATCATATATACAATGATTAAACAATTCTACCATTTCATCTTCAAAAGCTAGTCCCCGATATCTTTTTTTCAAAGCATGCAAACGATCTAGATACAATGCTGCTAATCCGCTACGTTTGAGTGTGCCAATATCCCCTCCGGAACCTTTCACCCACATTACATCCGTTGGTGTGCCGCTTAAAGGATCTGTTTCTACCGTTTTCACGCTGGTGTTTCCTCCACCATAGTTAGTCAATCGTAAGTCAGCCCCCAGTAAGTTCGAACGATAAAGTAAAAGTGCAACTTCATCTCCTGCTAACGTTTCTGCATGTGCATGATCCCATAAATAGCTCACATATTTGTAAGCAGACACTGCTGGATTATTCATTGTTTTAAATGTATTAATTTGTGGATGATGTAAAAATAAAAGAACTTTACTCTGCGTCTTTCCTGTACTTTCCTGTTATTCCAAAGATTATATACAGGTATTACAGATTGTGTATTGCATCTACATACTCCAAATACCGGCAATCCATTGTTTAATTTTCAACTCTTATGTATAGATTACAGATTAATCCTGAAGAGAAAACACCTAAATACAAACAAATCGTATCTTCTGTTATTCACGATATTGGAAAAGGTATATTAAAACGTGGAGACCATCTGCCCTCTATTAATTATGTTAGTGAAGAATATTATTTGGGACGTGATACTGTAGAAAAAGCCTATAGGGAACTGAAGGAACTGGGATATATTTCATCTGTGGCAGGAAAAGGATTCTATGTGGAAGGTTCTCCTACTAACAAAATTCGTATTCTGTTGGTGATGAATAAATTAAGTTCTTATAAGAAAATTGTCTATTACTCTTTCTTGAAAGCCCTTGGGGATAAGGCAACTGTTGACTTACATATTCATCATTACAATGCAACTCTTTTCAGAGAGATCATAGAAAAGAATCTGGGCAAATATCATTATTATGTAGTGATACCTCATTTTTATGAAAACATAGATAAAGTAGACATCCAGCAAACATTGGAACAAATTCCCAGGGATGAATTAATCTTATTAGATAAAGATCTTCCGGAAGTAAAGGGGGAAATCATTTCTGTATACCAGGATTTTGAAAAAGATATTTACCAGGCACTCGAGACAGGGGAGGATCTGTTAAAAAAATATGAACGAGTAGTACTTGTATTTCCCAGTGATGGCAACTATCCACAGGAGATTGCACGTGGGTTTAAATTGTATTGTATTCACTACCAGAAAAAGTTTGTTATAATTGAAAATGCAATGGATGAAAAAATAGCTTCATCAACAGCATATATTGTTATAGAGGAAACAGACCTTGCTGAGATTATTAAGAAAATTCGTCAGACTCCTTATGAGATAGGAAAAGAAGTTGGAGTAGTGTCTTTTAATGACGCAACTTTAAAGGAATTGTTGTCTATTACAGTTATAACTACTGACTTTGAGACTATGGGGCGCACGGCTGCTGCCTTGTTACTGGATAAAAAGAAACTTCGTATTAAAACCCCGTTTTCTATGATCAGAAGACAGTCATTATAACTATTTAGATCTTGCAAATAATATAAGAATGAATCTCCGATAAAAGTGTGTTATGTGTAGTGTGAATTATATTATACTTTTGTGCCGAATATACCCAAACACATTAATCATGGAAGTAAAAGATAGTAATGGAACACTATTGAATGATGGTGATTCTGTAAAATTGATAAAAGATCTAAAAGTAAAAGGCTCTTCTATTACTTTAAAAAGGGGAACTGTTGTGAAAAATATTCGTTTGACAGATGATGAAGAGGAGGTAGATTGTAGAGTTGACAAAGTAAATATTGTATTGAAGACCTGTTTCCTTCAGAAGATGTAATTAATAGCCTGTGAATTATAGCTAAAACAAAAAGCGCTGATCTGCAAAGATCAGCGCTTTTTGTTTTAGTTCATACATGTATTTTATTGGATAACAACTTTAGAATGTTGTATACCTTTCTGTCCTCTTACTGTTACAGTATACATACCTTTATTTAAAGTAAGGTTCTGTAATTGAATAATTCCATCTACAACTTCTACATTTTGTTGGAAAGCTACATTACCATTTAAGTTATAGAAAGTAACTACCATGTCTTGTCCATTCTGGCTCTGATCATCTATTTTGAATGCAACCTGATCACCATTCGAAGGATTTGGATAAGCTACCAGACTTGCAGCAGAAGATGTTCTACCAGAGTTAGCTGCAGTAGCCGTTGGGATCTTTTTATACAGAACATTTTTTGGAACAATTGTAGGTGTCGCAGATGAACCTCTACCAGGATTTACAGTTCCAGGGATGCTGCTGTATAGTTCAAGCCCTGCATTATCCCAACACATACTTTGAATGATTTCAATTGTATAGAAACCAGTTCCAGCAAAACTTACACGAGCTGTATTGGAGTTAAATGCCCAGTTTTCTTCGTTTATAGTTACTTGTACTCCATTAACAGTCATTGCAGCATGACCTTGTGAATACAATGTAAAGTCAACATCAATAGTACTATTACCTGGCTGAACATCGAATTCTGGCTTAATTTCAATATATCCAAATAACTTTACAGTTGATGTTTCCAGATTCTGATTTGGTGCACCTGAACCGTCACTACCTAGCCATGATCCCCATGAACTTGAATATGATGATGTATTAGCACTTCCGTTTGGATAATCTACAGCTGTCGAAGTGAAGGTAAATGCTGCTGCCTGTCCTGCGATAGATTCGCGTGTTTTAGGAACTGTGAATCCAAATTGGGTATACAGTTGTCCATTCAATCCATCTCCTGTTGTTGCTGTTGCTCCAGATGTTACAGAAACACTAACGATAGTAGAAGTAGCAACACCTGTTTTATCATCAGTTGCTTTTGCTGTTAAAGCATACGTTCCTGTTGCAGAAGGTGTCCAGTTGATTGTGTAAGGAGCTGTTGTTGTCTCACCTATTTTGCTTGTTCCTGCAAAGAACTCAACTTTACCTACTTTTCCATCTGTATCTGCAGCATTAGCAGTGATAGTGATAGCATTACCTGAAGTAAACGATGTATTGTTAGCAGGAGATGAAATCGCTATAGTTGGTGCTTGATTTGGAGATGTAATTGTTACATTAACTGCAGAGGAAGTAGTCACTCCACCTTTATTATCTGTTGCTTTTGCTGTTAGCGCATAGGTTCCAGCCGTAGCCGCATTCCAGCTGAAAGAATAAGGAGAACTTGTTTTCTCTCCAACTTTCGTAGATCCAACATAAAACTCTACTTTAGCGATTGAACCATCTGCATCAGATGCATTAGCAGTCAGGTTGATGCTACTTCCAGTTGGATACGAAGCATTTGCTACTGGATTTGCCAAGCTTACTACTGGTAGTTTATTAGCTGCTGGTTGAGTACTAACAATTACACTTATCGCAGATGATGTTGTAACAGATCCTTTGTTATCAGTAGCCTTTGCAGTTAAAGAATAAGTTCCAACTGTAGTAGTGCTCCATGTAACTGAATAAGGTGATGCTGTTTTTTCGCCAATCTTAACTGCACCTGCATAAAACTCTACTTTAGCAATTGAACCATCACTGTCTGTAGCAGAAGCTGTAGCTGTAATTGTTGCGCCTGTTTGAAAACCTGCATTAGCAGAAGGAGATGTTAATGCAACAACAGGGGCTTTATTAACAGGTGCATTAATCACTACTGATATTGCAGAGGAAGTAGTCACTCCACCTTTATTGTCTGTTGCTTTTGCTGTTAGCGCATAGGTTCCAGCCGTAGCCGCATTCCAGCTGAAAGAATAAGGAGAACTTGTTTTCTCTCCAACTTTCGTAGATCCAACATAAAACTCTACTTTAGCAATTGAACCATCACTGTCTGTAGCAGAAGCTGTAACTGTTACGTTTCCAGTTGTGAAAGTTGCATTTGCGGTTGGTGCGGTCAGACTTACTACCGGCAATTTGTTTATCGCATTTACAGAAACACTAACGATAGTAGAAGTAGCAACACCTGTTTTATCATCAGTTGCTTTTGCTGTTAAAGCATACGTTCCTGTTGCAGAAGGTGTCCAGTTGATTGTGTAAGGAGCTGTTGTTGTCTCACCTATTTTGCTTGTTCCTGCAAAGAACTCAACTTTACCTACTTTTCCATCTGTATCTGCAGCATTAGCAGTGATAGTAATAGCATTACCTGAAGTAAACGATGTATTGTTAGCAGGAGATGAAATCGCTATAGTTGGTGCTTGATTTGGAGATGTAATTGTTACATTAACTGCAGAGGAAGTAGTCACTCCACCTTTATTATCTGTTGCTTTTGCTGTTAGCGCATAGGTTCCAGCCGTAGCCGCATTCCAGCTGAAAGAATAAGGAGAACTTGTTTTCTCTCCAACTTTCGTAGATCCAACATAAAACTCTACTTTAGCGATTGAACCATCTGCATCAGATGCATTAGCAGTCAGGTTGATGCTACTTCCAGTTGGATACGAAGCATTTGCTACTGGATTTGCCAAGCTTACTACTGGTAATTGGTTGGCGATTCCTGTTCCTCCAGATTCATAAGCACCAATATCAGGGCTGTTACCACTATATTTCATTGCAATAGGGGCTGCTGGCAAACTGCTTGTTCCTTTATCTATCAGATTACTACCTTCAGCTGTAGATAAATATGGCAAAGCTAAAGCCCCAGAACGTAACAAAGCTGGAGTAGTCTGAGTGTTGTTGCTTACCGATGCCCCTGAAGAAATAGCCGAGAATGGCTCACTGTGATGGTTGTTGCTCACTACTAATCCCTGTGGCTGGGCTGTGCCTCCTTCATATGTTACCGCTGTGATCTGACCGCCTGTACTCACATCAAAGGCATTGTTGAATACCTGCAAATTCTTGGACGCTACCCCATTGCTGGTCGATCGGATCTGAAACAAAGCCGGATTGCCGCTACCATTGATGGTG